>JACQVR010000029.1 GCA_016209705.1 Planctomycetota bacterium | reverse complement strand
CTCCACTTCGTGCCCGCATCCCCTCTCCATCCAAAAAATGTATCGGCAGAAAACCTCTCCTTCAGGGAATTCTTTTTGACCTTGATCGGTCCTTGGGCGCTAAACAGTTACGAAGTTTTTAGGAGATAGGGAGATGTGGAAGATGTGGAGATGTTTTTTTGAAGGGAATTACCCTCCGGCGCTTCTTGATCTCCCGATCTCCAAGATCTCCATATCCCCCAAGTTTTTCCCCGTGGCTTCGTGATTTTCCCAATGACCGCGGTCGCTTTGGTTCTCGCCTGGACATTCCTTCTCCAGGAGAAATCCGCGGATTTCTTTCCGCATTCGCAGGGCACGGTCTGGACCTACGTCAGCGAAGGCAAGGAAGGGAAGATCACGGTCTCCGGGGAGGAGAAAGTGGGAGACGTGGAGACCGTCGTGCTCACCTCCGAACGTCCGGATCGGCTGGCCGAAAAGGAATACCTGGCGATCGGCGACCGGGGAATCCGGCTGGTCCGGCGGTCGATCGGAGATCGCGTGCACGACTTCGATCCTCCGATCCTTCGGCTGAAGCTTCCCGCGCTTCAGGGGGAATCGTGGGAATGGAAAGGCCGAATCGGCGAGGAGGAGGCGCGGGCGCGGTTCACGAATCGGGGGGAGGAGGAGGTGAAGGTCCCGGCGGGGACGTACAAGGCCTGGAAGGTCGAGGTGGAAATGGAACTGGCGGGCACGAAGCATCGGGGGACGAACTGGTATGCTCCGGGGATTGGGATCGTCCGCCAGGAGTTCACATTCGAAGGGCCGGGAAAAAGACAATCGGGCGTCATCGAGCTGAAGGCGTTTGCGCCGGGGAAGCCCTAGATGCCGAGAGCGAGGCAAGGAGCCTGGGTGGGGGTCGTGCTCGCGATCGGCGCTTCCGGCTGTCGCGCGGCTTCCATCCCGCGGCCGGCGGGTCCGACGGCGGGAGACCTTCAACCCTTGGAGCCCGGATATTCGTGGGTTTATGTCGCGCCCGGAGCGCGACAGATTCGCCGGGTCGTGGGGTCGGAGCACGTCGGGCGGTTGCTCTGCACCGTCATGGAATGGGAAACGGGCGAGGCGGTCGAACGGGTCTGGCTCCGCGCGGAGTCGGACGGCCTCAAGATGTATCGCATCTCGGTCGGCGATCGGCGGTTCGATCTGGATGATCCCGTCGTCGTCATCCGGTACCCCTCGAGGGTCGGAGACCGCTGGGATTACGAAGAGCGTCACGGCGCGGTGACGTTGTCGGTGTCCGCCCTGAATCAGGGAGAGGAAACGGTGGACGTTCCGGCCGGCCGGTTCTCGGCCGCCCGAATTCATACGATCAAGACCGTGGGGGGAGAAACGGTCCTGGATCAGACCTCGTGGTACGCGCGAGGGGTGGGTCTGGTCCGCATGGCGGTGACCTACTTCGAAGCCGGTCGCCAGGCGACGTCGACGCTGGAACTGGAGTCCTTGACTCGCCCGTGAATGTTTTCTTCCTTAGGGCGAGCCTTTCACGCCGAAGCAACCCTACAATCTCCTTGGGGAGGCGGGTTTCGATCCGCCGTCGCCGAGGCGGAATCAAGTTTTACGCCGAAACGTACCGACAAGATTCATAGGGGAGGCGGAAAGCGAGGCCCGGCATGAATCGGATGGGAATCGTCGCCTTGGCCGTGCTCTTCTCTTGCTCCAAACCCTCCGCGCCTCCCTCGTTTGTCGAGCAAGCTCGCGCTTCCGCCCGCCGCCACGCCGCCGAATCGCTGGGAATCCTGGACCTGGTCGGCCACCGCATCGCCGATTTTTTCACCGCTCGGGAGACGGGAGTGGACCGCTTCATCGACGAGGCGTTCGGTTTTCGAGGCAAGTGGCGGGCCGTCTTCTGGGGTCGCGAGGATTTCGAGCGGCATCTCCGCCGGCGTTTCGAGGCGTGCGTGTTCGGGCCGGAAGATTTCGAGCGCGACGTGGTCGCGCGCGTACGGGAGGATCTGGAATTCGCCATGGAGGCGGGCGAGGCGCGCGTCGCGGCGGATCTGTGGGCGGGGTTCCGCGGCTCGAGGCCGCCCCTCGAAGCGCCGCGCGTGCGCGCGGCGCTGGTCGAGGAAATGGCCCCCTTGGTGGCGCGCGATCTGGAAATGAATCTCGTTTCGATCGGGGGATCCGAGGTGGCGGCTGCGCTGGCGGCGATGGGGCTGGCCCGGGCGGGCCTGTTCGGCGTATCAGTGGCGGCGGGGGCGAGCCAGTCCTGGTGGAACTTCGGCATCGGATTGATCGTGGGAGCGGTGGTGGGCGTGGCGCTGGACGCCGCGGTGGGGGAGGACGTCGAGCGGGAGGCGAAGGCCAAGGTTCAAGCCGAAGTCGCTCGGATCCGGATGGTCATGCTCGACGGTGACGATGGGCTTTGGCACGCCGCGCGGCGCGCGCTGGAGCTTCACGGCCGGGTGTTGGAGGAGGCGGCGGTGCGGTGGGTCAAGAAGGATCACCATGCGGCGACTCGCGGTTAGCTTGGCGTTGGCGCTGCTCGCGGCGTCGCCGGCGGCGGCCCAGTCAGGCGCGGCGCGTCGGGCGGCTCGGGAGGCGCTCGAGGCGCTGGAATCGCGCTTCGCGCGGGAACTCGCGCATGAGGGGATGGGGCGTTTCGAAATTTCTCTGGCGCGGGCGGTGGAACGATGGGGGGATGATGCGTTGAAGGCCGCTCGGCGCGTCGGGCCGCGGATCGCGCTGGCGGAGATGGAGCGCCACGGCGCGCCGGCGGCGAGGATCCTGGCCCGCTGGGGCGATGACGGGGCGCGCCTTCTGGCGGTGGAAGGGGAGGGGGCTCTAAGAGTGTACGGGGCGCTGGGGGAGGAAGGGATCGACCTCTTGCTCCGGCGGCGCGGCACGGTGGAGGCGGCGCTGTTGCCGCGACTGGCGGAGCCGATCGCGTCGTCGGGCCGGAGCGCGGAAATCCTGGCCGTGATCGAGAAGCATGGGGATCGCGCGTGCCAGTTCATGTGGCGGAACAAGGGTGTGATCTTCGGCGCGGCCGTGCTGGCGGCGTTCCTGTCGGATCCCCGACCGTATCTGGACGGCGTGAAGGAATTGGTGGTCGCGCCCGCGCGGGACGTCGCGCTGGAAGCGGCGCGCCGCACGGATTGGAACGCGGTCGTGTTCGCGGCGCTGGCGATCGTGGCGGCCCTGGGCGCGCTACGCCTGTGGTCGCGCCGGCGCGAAGCGCAGAGCGGCGCCGCCTCTTGACCCGCTTCCGGGCACGGCCTAGAATCCCGCTTCCTCCCGCACGCCGCACATGGGCCTGTAGCTCAGTTGGGAGAGCGCGTGAATGGCATTCACGAGGTCGAGGGTTCGAATCCCTTCAGGTCCACTTCGACTCGCGATGCTGCGCATCGCTCGCTCAGTGCAAGCATCCTTCCGCGAGGAGAGAGCGAGCCTGCGTGTAACGTTGGGCTTCCCCCAGTCGCCGATAGGCGTGAATAATAGCCAATCCGGATCTCTTCAGGCTTGTAGATCACCAGGGCCACTCGCATCTCGATGAGTTCAGCGGCTTCTTCCTCTTTGGCTTTTTTCCAATAGCTCTCGAAGCTCGCGAGCGCCTCGCCAAACGAGTTCTCAGCCACCGTTCGCACGTGAATTTCACGAAGGTTCCAACCGACTCCTTCCAGGCGTTCTTTGAGAAGCTTCTTTCGATCCTCGAGCGACAAAAGCTCCTCCCGGATCGTCTCCGTTCGGCGACCCTCGCCGATGAAGTCGAGGATCTTTCGCAGCCGATCATCGACGAGCGAGAGTTGCCGGAGCGTCTCGCCTCGTTCCGCCTCAAGCCGCCGGGTCGCCTCCACCGCTTCAAGATTGGCCGCTCCGACCATCGCTCGGACGAGCTCAGGGCGTCGGTTGAGTTCCCGGAGGCGATCGACGACGTGCAAATCAAGCTCTCGGGCGGGAACCATCCTGACCGAGCAGCGCTCCGACCCGTCCCAAAGCCGGGTGCATCTGTAATAGTGGTGGATGCCGTTTCGACCCGTCCCCGTGCCGATCGTCATGAATCCATTACAATCTTGTTAACGGCGTTTCCTGCCTCTTGCCTTGTGGGGCCATTGACAAATATAGATATTGTGCTATATTCTGCCCATGTGGGAGGTCGAGTACACCGACCAGTTCCAGGAGTGGTGGAACAGCTTGGACGAGGAGGAACAGGTGTCGGTTGCTGCGAGCGTCGGGCTTGTCGAAACGTTGGGGCCGCACTTGCCGCGGCCTCATTCCGACACCGTGAAGGGGTCAAAGCACGCGAACATGAAGGAAAGGAATTGAGGACGCAGCATAGGGGGCGACCGATCCGGACGTTTTACGCGTTCGACCCACGCCGTAAGGCGATCCTCTTGATCGGCGGGGACAAGACGGGCGACCCGAGGTTCTATGAGCGGATGATCCCTCTGGCGGACGGGTTGTACGATCTGCATTTGGAAGATCTGAAGAAGGAAGGACGGAATCCATGAGCCGGAAGTTTTCGGACCTGAAAGCGAAGATGTCGCCGGAGGCACGCACTCGGGCGGAGACGCAGACGCGGGAAATGATGGCGGAGATGCTCCTTTCGGAGGTGCGTCGCCTGCTGGGGCTGACGCAGGAGGAGCTGGCGGAGAAGTTGGGAATCAAACAGCCCACGCTTTCCCGCCTGGAATCGCAAGACGACATGTACGTCAGCACGCTTCGCCGGCTGATCGAGGCGCTGGGGGGTCGGATGGAGATCGTCGCCCATCTTCCGAACGGTGACATTCGCATTGAGCAGTTCCACGAAAGCGTAAAAAACTGACGAGCCCCTGGCCGCTTACGGTCCAGGGGCTTTGCCGGTCTCCGTCCTCTGTGGCATCGTGGAGGGATGATTCCCTCTCTCCTCCTCATCACCCGCTGGATCGGCCTGGCCCATGACCGCTGGCGCGCCCGAGTCTGCCGACGCCGTCCGCTCGGCGCCGAGGTGGATGCGCTTCGGGAGCAGGTCGAGAAGCTGCGCGCCGAGATAGATCTCCTCCGAGCTCGGATGCTCGAAGTCGATTCCCGTCGCCGGCCACATTACGCACCGTGGCAGAGACTCGCCATCCTGGTTCATCAGGCCCGCTACGGACTGTCGGTCGAATCGACCGCCCGTGCGTTCGTGGTCTCGATGCAGACGATTCTCAACTGGACGCGCGAGGTGGAGAAGGGGATTACCCGGCTCGTGCAGGCTCGGCCGCCGGTCAATCGTTTGCCGGATCTGGTCCGCTTCCTTGCGCATTACCTGAAACGTGAATGGCACCGTGGGGGCATGGTCTACCACTACCGCGCTTCCGTCGGGACGATTCGGTCACTCTTGCGTCGCGCATAACGGCTTTCTGTACGCCATCGGGGGCGCCAGCGGTCTTACTAATGTCATAGGCGATGTCATCGTTGCGCCGATTCATGCGGATGGGTCCATTGGCGCGTGGTCGACCACTACAGCACTTCCCTCGGTGCGGGCCGCTCACGCTTCCGCCGCATATAATGGCTTCATTTACGTTATCGGAGGAGACACTAGCCTTTTTGCAGGTAACGTCTTTGATGACACCTTGGTCGCGCCCATCAATGCGGATGGATCTGTCGGGACTTCGTCGACCTCCACGGTACTTCCTTTTGCTCGCGGCTATCACTCTACGGTCGTGAATAATGGATTCATTTACGTCACTGGAGGCTACGACGAGAGTTTGGCCCCCATGAGCGATATCCTGGTCGCGGCCATCGACAGCGACGTTGGCGACACGAACCAGACGCCCGATCGTCTCCGCGGCGCCTATTCTCATCTCGTGGATCTGCAAAGCGACACCTCCACCCAGTCCATCATTCTCAACGGTCAGACCTCGCCCGGAGGCAGCGTTCGCCTGCAGGTGCGCGTCGCTCCAGACACCACCAAAGTGTTCGGGGAGGAAACGGTCGTGGATCCCGCTCCGCTGGGAAGCACCATTGAAGTCTCCGGGACGGCACGCTACGTCTGGATTCGCGTGACGTTGGACGATACCGCAACGATCGACACGAATGCGGCCACGTATGTTTCGGACATCACCGTTTCCGGGACCCCTATCGTGAATGTCGGGTCCAGTGGTGGTAGTAGCTCAAGCGGGGGCTGCGGCTCTGTAGGGCTTGATGCGCTGCGGCCCATGATTGCACTTTGGCTCTTGCGAAGGCGGCCCGCCGTTGATTGGAGATCCGACGCTACGCCCGGACGAAGGACATCCTCCTCGTGAAGCGGGCGATGGATCACCGGCATGTGACGACAACGGAAAAGTATGCGCATGCCAGGAGTTAGAGTCGAATCCAAACTTCCCATAGGCTCAGCGCTAATTCAATTCTAGGACGAAAAGGCTGTTCCGGGTCGCCGGAAGCAGGTAACCTTCTGAGGCCGATGAAACCCCTAAAAATGCGGAACGCTGATGAATGGGGGCTTTTTGGCTTGCATCTTCGGCAGGATCCGAGGTTCGGTAGGAATGATTCACCACAATCGGTGGGATGCCTGCTCAAATTCTGTCGCCGGAGAGCCCGTGTAGGTCTTGCACCTTGCGGATGGCGGGTAATTCTCGGTCGCCATGAATCGTACCCTACTCGCAGCACACCAGGAAATCTTGCAAGGCATTCGTAAGGGTGATCCGGGGCGTTGACTTGAGGAGGTGGGGATGGGTGTGAACGCAGCCGCCGTTTTCGAAGAATTCAGGAAGAGCGGTGTCTTGTTGGGAATGCGCGGACGGGACGTTCCGATTTCCGGGGTCGCCGCCGCGGACTCGTGCGGGGAAGGAGACCTTGTGTTCGTTGAGACGGATGCGTACGTGGCGCCCGTACTCGCGCGTCGCCCGGCGGTCGTCGTCACGCGACCCGAGTGGGTCGATCGGTTCTCTGAGACAACGGTTCTCACGAGCAACAATGTGAGGCTCGCGCACGCGCTGATCCGCCAGAGATATTTTGATCGCGATTTACGAAATCTCGGCTGGACTCGAATCCATCCTTCCGCCGTTGTCCACGAGAGCGCGCGAATCGCCGAGGGCGCATTTATCGGGCCAAACACTATGATCGGACGCGGGGCGCACATTGGCGAACGGGTTGTTGTGATGGCGAACGTGGTTGTTGAGGAAGATGCCGTCGTGGGTGACGATGCGGTGTTGTATCCTTGCGTCGTCGTGGGGTTTGGATGCGAAATCGGTCGGGCCACCCTCATTCGATCCGGCAGCATTATAGGTTCGGAAGGCTTTGGATTTGCGCAGGATGAACAGCGCCGTAACTATCGCATCCCGCAACTGGGTAAGGTGGTGATCGAGGACCGGGTCGTGATCGGAGCGAACTGCTGCATCGACCGTGCCACGTTCGGCGAGACGCGCATCGGCTCCGGAACCGTGATGGACAATCTCTGTCACGTGGCGCACAATGTGCGAATCGGTCGCGACTGTATCCTCACGGCCATGCTCTGTGTCGCTGGCTCCACACACATTGGAGACCGAGTAATCACGAGCGGCCAGACGGGAATCTTGGATCACGTGAAGATTGCCGATGATACGATTCTGCTTCATCGAGCTGGCGTGATGAGTGACATCACGGAATCCGGTCAGTACGCGGGGGGACCGACACAGCGGCTCCGTGACTATCTGAAGAATCAAGCCGTGGCGCGCCGCTTGAGTGATCTGCGGGCCGCGGTGCGAGAGTTGGAGAGGAACCTCGGAAAGGGAACCGGATGAGCAATGCGGAGAGCGGTGGAGCGCTGAAAGGCAAGACGTCCTACTCGCATCGGGAGGTGTTGGCGTACTGCGTCCACAATTCGGCGTCGCCCCGTCGGCTGCCCGCTCCTCCGCTTTTGATGTTCGATCAGGTTCTGGAGATTCATGCCGAAGGTGGGAAGCATGGGAGCGGGTATCTCGTGGCGGAAAAGAACCTCCGATTCGATGAATGGTTCTTCTTCTCACACTTCCAGGGGGACCCGGTCATGCCAGGCGTGCTGGAACTCGATGGGATTCTGCAGCTCGCGGGTTTCTTTCTCATGCACCTCGGGCACGACGGATACGGTCGCGCCCTGCGCATGGGCAGGATCATCTTCCGCGAGCAGGTGCGTCCGCACCATCGCCTTGTCAAGTACCGGATCGATTTCCGCAAGGTCACGGCTAGACCCACCCCGATCGCAGTCGCGGACGCGTTTGTGGAGGTCGACGGGAAGGTATCGGTCGAGATCGAAAATTTGATGACGGGTCTTTTCGCCAATCTTCAGTACCAGTATCCATGAGAAGGGTTGCCATCACGGGAATCGGCATCATCACTCCGCTGGGCCGCGGAGCCGAAGAGAATACCGCCGCGCTTCGCGAAGGGCGATCCGGGATCGTCAGCATGCGTCCGGCTTGGGCGGAGAAAGGCATGCGATCGCAGGTGGCGGGATTCGTCGATGCCGGAAAATTCCGCGACGCGTTCAGTCGCAAGGAGAACCGCTTTCTTTGCGACGCCGCATTGCTCTCAGGAGTCGCTTTACGCGATGCGATCGAGCACTCGAAGTTATCGCTGGAGGAGGTGGAGGATCCCCGAACGGGCCTCGTCATTGGCACTGGTGCTGGTTCGAGCATGCGCGACGCGGTCGAACTTGTGGACCGGCTACGCGCGCGAGGAGGGGCTAGAGTCGGAGCTTTCCACGTGCCCCTCGTCATGGGTTCCTCGATCACGGCAAATCTGGCGACGCTCTTCCACATCCACGGGCATTCCTATTCCGTGACGTCTGCATGCGCGACCTCGGCGCACGCGTTGATGACGGGATTGGACCTGATTCGGTCGGGCCGTCAAGTGCGCGTGTTCGCGGGCGGAGCGGAGGATGTCAACGAGTTTTCGGCGGCGGGGTTCGACGGAATGGGGGCGCTATCGGCCGGGTACAACGATGAACCACACCGGGCGTCTCGCCCCCTGGATCGGGGCCGCGACGGGTTCGTGTTTGCGGGCGGTGCGGGGGTTGTCGTGTTGGAGGACCTTGAAGCGGCGCGAGCGCGCGGGGGGAAGGTGTGGGCCATCCTCCAGGGCGCGGCGGCCACCTGCGACGGCGAGGACATGGTCGTGCCCAATCGCGTCGGCGCGGAATCGGCCATGAGGCTCGCCCTGCAGGATGCCGGCATCGCGCCTGAGTCCGTGGATTACATCAATCTTCACGGCACATCGACGCCTACGGGCGACTTGAAGGAGATTGAGGCCCTGCTCTCAGTCTTCGGGAAGAAGACGCCGCCGTTTTCGTCGACAAAGTCCATGACGGGGCATACCTTGGGCGCGGCGGGTGTGCACGAAGCGATCTTTTGTTGTTTAATGATGAACGGCCAGTTTCTCGCCCCCAATATCAATCTCGAGCACCCTGAGTCGCTCGTGGAAGACTTGCCTGTAGTCCGCCAGTGCTCCAAGGCCAAGCCGCAAATCGTACTTTCGAATTCGTTCGGCTTCGGCGGCACGAACTGCACTTTAGTGCTCAGCTCTGACGGGATTGCTCCGTGACGGGCCAAGTCTTGTGCGCGGCTGTGGACGCAACCTGAAGAGTGCCCACGTTTTCCTCCTGCGGCGGATTGGTTATGTCTATCGGATCGACCGCTCACAACAAAACATCCTACTTGCGGTATGCGAATGCCACGGGAGGTCAGCGCGCTGCGATATAGAGATGTACGCATATAACACACGCTCTATGTTATAACACATCCGAGGCTCGCCTCTCAGTTATATGCCTGTTATAGCCTGAGACCCCGTTACCATTCTCATAGGGAAGCCCCGGCCGTTCGTCAGGGGATGGACCCTGATCGATCCGGAGTTTGGCAAGCTTCTGGAGGACGCTCATCATCCGAGAGACCCTTCAACTGGGTGGCCAGGCGCTGGAAGTTGATCTGGACGTTGGTAGTGTGCGTGGGTTCGGGCAACCGCTCGCCGTCGGGTCCCGTATGCTCGAGGCGCTGGACGAGCTTGCCGAACTTGGCCGGATAGCGGCGCTCGAGTTTCCAGGCGGCGGCGCTCCAATGGCCGCTCTGGGCGTCCTTCTCGATGATCGCCAAGAGCTTCATCGCCGCCCTGGCCTCGGCCTCCTTCACGGCATCGAAGAAATCGCGGAATTCTCCAGACTCTTCACTCTCCCCCCGGCGCATCCATTCGCGAAAGGTGGGGTAGGACACCCCGCCGACGAGGGGGGCGAGCTCCCAATGTACGCCGAGCGAGACCGCCTGAAGAATCCGCTCCCTTGCTTCAGGCGTGAATTTGGAGGGCCGGCCGATTGGTTTCATACAATCCTCACTTGCGAACGGGATTCGTTCACCGCACGCTTTCCCGTCACGCGCTGAAACCGGGCAACGGCGCAATCCACGAACTTGGGCTCCAGCTCCATCGCGAAGCAGCGCCGTCCCAGTTTCTCAGCAGCGATGATCTGGCTGCCGGAGCCGGAGAACGGTTCGTAACAAATCTCGCCCGCTCGCGTGTGGCTGCGAATCGGGATTCCAAAAATCTCCAGCGGCTTCTGCGTCGGATGGATGCCATCCTGAGCGTCCTTCTGGTCGATCTGCCATACCGTTCTCAGACACGGGTCCGGGCGAAGGGAAGGGGGCTTGCCTTCGACCCACCCGTAAAACGCCGGCTCGTGCTGCCACATGAAATGCGAATGCGTCAGGATCGGTCGCGTCTTGGCCCAGATGATTTGCTGATGGACGAAGAGCCCTGCGCGTGTCCATGCCTCCTCGACCAGTGCTTGCCGGCGCGACGCGTGCCACTGGTAGACGGCCACGTTTTCGCGGAGCGCCACGTCGAGCGCGAGGCGCAGGAACGTGTAGAAGAAATCAGACGACGCCGCCAGGTCCTTGTACGAATCCCAGTGTTTATCTTTGACGTCGGGCCGGTTATGCCAGCTTTGGGGATGACCGTCCGCAGCGGACGCTTCATCCGCATGCACGTCCCTATTTCCGGCATCCTCGCGGTCGCGCCGTCCCGCAACCCGCTCTCGGCGCCAGCGTGGTCCCTGGACAGGTTGCGGATCGACTACGTGCGCCCGTCCGGCCGGAAGGCATTCCTGCTCATCTCGCCAAGGGAGCGGACGGCGTTCCTCGATGAACTGACAAAGCTGGCGAAGCTGGAACGCAACGGCGAGCGGTGGATTCGGAAAGACAGTCCGTCCGCCATGGGCGGCGATGCACGATGAAGCCGAAGAGCAAGACACGCAGCCTGTGCACTGGAAGCAACTCGTCATCGTTTCGCGGATAGCGAAGGTCTGCTGTAGGCGCCGTTGGGACAGCGTAGCTGAAGAATGAATCCCGTCCGTAGTGGGCTTCATATCGCGCGAGGATCGAGGATCATAGGTATTCGGTCCTCCGGCAATCTAAGCGGGCCGACGTAATTTCCTGCACCCCCCTCCCGAATTGGCCGATAAACCCTGTAGACCAGATTGGAGAGGG
>JACQVR010000003.1 GCA_016209705.1 Planctomycetota bacterium | reverse complement strand
GTACAACGGCTTAGCAAGCCCTGCATTAAAATTCATAACTTATTGATATACAGCTAGTTATAAATTTGAGTTTGACAGGTTGGCCATTTTGGATGCAACTTTGGATGGCTTGCCTTAAGAAAAGATTTGGTCCGACCGGCGCTTCTGAGCTTGTGCTCTGAAGAATTCACTTGATGGAATTTCGCAACAAACCGTTGGCCGTTTTCTGGCGCCTAAGAGATGGGGCTGGGATCAGATAACCTACCTTTACGATGTGACGTTACCATCATTTGGACGGCCGCATCCACCTGGGCCGCGACATGGGTCCACCCGGCCGCATCGTTCGGAACGCCTTCGAAAGTGAGCGGACGGCCCACGAACAGCGTAAGGGGTCGCAGGCGCGGGAGGTGCCTGTGAGGGGGCCACGCTTCGAATGCGCCAATGATGTAGCAGGGCACGATCGGCACCGCCGTTCCTGCTGCCAACATTCCGATCCCGCGGCGGAACCTGCCCATTTCTCCCGTACGGCTTCGCGTTCCCTCGGGAAATAAAATGTATCCGCAGGGACCCTCGATGAGCCTTCGCCGCAATATCTGCAAGTCCTCGAGATTGCGGCTCTTTCGCCACACAGGCAAGGCGTTCAGGAGGAACGCGGCGAAGGCGGAGGCGGGCATGGTTTCGAAAAAGGTGTCGCCGGCGGCGAGTGGGAAGATGCAATCCCGCAGCTTCCAAGGCAGAGGCGACCCCAGCACGAGAGCGTCCAAGTGGCTTGAGTGATTCGCCACCAGAATGAACGGAAGTTGGGAGGGCAAATGTTCCGAGCCGAAGATCCTGAGGCGGTGGCACCATCGAAGATAGGCGCCGGCGAACCCCCACCATAGAACCTGGAGGCCCATCTCCAGGACGCCGCTCTCGCGCCTCAGGCTGCGCAGTCGTTCCGCCGGCGGCAATCCCAGATCGTGCGCAGGCTCAAGTTTCCATTCGAACACCTATCAGCCCCCGGTAAGGATCCGCGACGGTTGGTCAAGGCCCACGTCGACGAAATATCGGACGAAGTGGAAGAAGGCAGGCGCCGAAAGAAGCAGGCTGTTGAAGCGGTCCAGAAGCCCGCCATGTCCCGGGATCACGGTTCCCATGTCCTTGATTCCGATATCCCGCTTGATGGACGAGAGCATGAGATCCCCGAGCTGCCCCGAAATGCTAATGACAATTCCCAAGAGGAGGAGCGGCAACGGATGATCAAGCGCGGTTCCGCGGAAGACATGGTGGCCAAGGAATGCGACCAAAGGCGTCGTCAGAGCCATGGCTCCCAATGATCCGGCGACGGTCTTGTTCGGGCTTGTATTCGGCGCCAGCTTCCGCTGACCCAGCGCCTTTCCGACGGTGAACGCGAATACATCGTTCAACTGAACTCCCGCCAACAGAAGCAGCACGCGAGGGCGGTATTCCCAATCGTTGGCCATGTAGCTCAGATGGCCGAGCGCGCATCCGAAGAACATGAACGCGAAAACCCCCAGCGCCACTCGTTGAATATATCCCTTGGGTTGGTCGACCGTCACAGAGGATGCCGCAATCAGCCCGACCGAAAGCGGAAAGAGCGCCATGAAGAAACCGTACCAGTGATCCAGCGCCGCGAACGAGACGGCAAAGATGCCAAGAACCACGGACAGACTGACCAACTTCTCCCGAAACAAGCCGGTGGCCCGCGCGTACTCATGAAAGCATCCGAGCGAAAGGAGGGTCACGGCGGCGATGTGCCACGCGGCTCCGAGAAGAACGGCGCCCAGAATCAATGGGACGATGACGGCCCAGCCGACGGTTCTCTTCCACAGTTCCGTGCGAAGCGATCCGCTCACCACGTTCGTCCGCGACGCGAGCCAGATGCCGGCCGCGGCCATCGCAAGGGCGCCTACCACGCCGACCGAGATCCAGAGCGTCACGGGATGATCGAAGGCGTGTCGGTATCCGAACAGCCGCTCCTGCGTCACGCGATCATCCTTTTCGGGCCAAGAGCACGCCCATGGTGTAGGGCGAAACCCGTAACGGGTGCAGCGTTCCTTCCGAGAATCCTGATTGTCGGAGCAGGTCGTTGAGTTCCGCTGCCAAGTGCACGCGACCCCGCTTCGTCCGAAGCGCAAGTCCCAAGGCATAAAGCGTTCGGGCCAGATCTCCTTCCGGTTGGCCGGGTAAGACATCGATCACCGCGAGCGCTCCCTCTGGGCGAAGCGCTCGGTGAAGCTTGCGAAACAGCGTCGAATTGCTGTCCGCCGTTTCCAGGTGGGTCACGTTGGCCGCGATCGCCAGGTCGTATGCGCCTTCCGGCAGATCCACTTCATGGTAATTTCCCGCGATGGTCGTGAAGCGGTCGGCGAGGCCCGCCCGTTGCGCCGAGACTCGGGCCGCAGTCAGCACAGCTGGCCAGTCGATCGCGGTCACGCGGGTCGCTGGATCGCGGCGAGCGATCGCGAGGCTCCACACAGCGCTGCCGGAACCAACGTCGAGGATAATCGCGTGCCGTGTCGTTGCCAGTAAATCGGCGGCCGCTTCCGCCGCGGGCCGGAGCATCCATTCCAGCGCGGCCGCTTGGCCTTGGTAAAACGCTTCACTCCGTGCCGCGTCATCCGTGATCGTACATGGCACACTTGTCTTGAGAAATTCGCTGAGGTGTTCCCAATACAAGTCTCCGAGATCCTGGTACGCGCCGGAAAGGAAACGTCCGGCGGCGGTGGGCCGATATTGCCCGCCAATGAATTCCACGATCCCAAGCGCTGAAAGAACTTCCAGAAAGAGACCCAAAGGTTCCGGTTGAAGCCCGCACGCTTTCGCCACGCCGGCCGCATCCGCGGGCAGGGCCTGAAGAATTCCGAGACGACGGACTGCGTGATAGACACGCGTCGCGCCGTTGGCGGTCATGAGGCGGAAATAGGGCTCGATCGCTTCCGCGCCAGCGACACCGTGAAGATTCCCCATTCGTCGATCTCCATTTGTTCCTTCTCGAAGCCCGCGTTACGAACGAGTTCGTCCATCTCCTCCTGCGTTCGTCGCCGCATGATCCAAGGCTTTCCCTCGCGATTGATAAGGACCCGCGCGATGAACTCCATTTGAGGATGCCACGGCTGGTTGGTGTAGATGAGCAAACTGTCCTCAGCCAGCGCCTCTCGCAATCCGCGGAGAGAACGAAAGACTCTCTCGTTGTCGGGGACCAGCTCGTAGAGTCCCGAAATGATCCCGATGTTGCAGCGCGGATGGATATCCCTGAGAGACACCGGATCGAATGCGTCTCCCTTGGCGTACGTCACATGGTCGACTCCCATCTCGCGTGCGAGGGCACGCCCGGCCTCGAGTGCGTTTTCGTTCCAGTCTCGAAGCAACGCCCAGCATTCCGGATGCTTCGACTTGCGGAGGACCTCCAGGAGGTAGCGACCCGGACCCGAAGCGATGTCTACGATCCTGACCGCATTGCGTATTTGCCCGACGCGCGCGATCGCGGCCTCGAGAAATTTCTGAAGGTTTTCCTTCCTGCGACGGATGCCCCGCCAGCCGATGCTGTTGAGGTACGCCCGGTCGATCCACCGCCCGAGCGGCGTGATTCCACGCGAGGTGTTCGCGTATACATAGTCCAACGATTGGCCCGAGTCGAAACCGGTTTGCCAGCCGATCTGGATTCCGCTGCTCAGTCTCCCCACACTCTTCAAGAGTCCTCGCTGCATGGCATACCCGACCCGGCGCGGGGAGAGCGTATGCAGGGGTTGGGACAAGCGATCAAACTCCTGTTTGGTATATCCGTCGCGATCCGCTTGCGGCGGCGATGGGTTGCGGGAGGGGGAGTTGCGAAATGCTTCCAAAATGAACTCGCGGGTCCGGGCGATGGGCCGTTGCCGGTCTTTTTCGTGAAAGACGGCTTGATGAAAGCCCTCGTACGTCTCCATGACCTTGACCGGCGAGGAAAGCCGCTCGAAGAATTTTCTTTGAGCCGAGAGATGTACGACCCAATCGGAGCCCGCGCCGAGGATCAACGTCGGCACTCGAATAGCGCCCGCATCCTTCAAAAGGCGGTCCGAGACGTCGAAGAGATCGATGAGGATGTTCACGGCGATGTTGCGCGAGATGAGCGGGTCGGCGTTATACGCGGACGCTTGCTCCGTATCGTGGGTCAGCATTTTCGATTTGACGTAGCTCTTCACGAACGACTTTCCGAACAATCGCTGCTTCAGACGAAGCAGCGAAAGCGCCAGAGGAATGTAAAGTTTCACGCGGAAAGCGGGCGTGCCCAGGACCATAGCGCGTAAAGGCGGAGCGTAGTCATGGACCCACGCGGCGACGAGGACGCTGCCTACGCTGTAGCCGAGCGCGGTCATGTTGTAGATCGGGATCGAGTACTCCCGCGAAAGATGGCGGACGAAGCCATCCGCATCCTTGAGGACGGCACTTAAACTCTCGGCCCACCCGCGTTCGCCGGGGGAGCGTCCGTGGCCTCGCTGATCCCATGCGAAGATCCAGAAATCCTCCAGGTCCAGCCGTTCGACCAGTTCTTGAAACCGACCCGAATGCTCATGCCCTCGATGAAACAGGACCAAGGCCCTGTCGCTGGAACGGCTCGGGCGCCAGGCGCGATAGAAGAGGTTCGTACCATCCCACGTCGTGAAGAATCTTTCGGTCAACTCGTGTCGACTCATGAGGCGGCTCCCCGGCGAAGCTCCCGGAAGATCCTGGTCAAACGCACCGCGATCGTCTGGACGCATCCCAGCACGATCACGAGACATGTCCAATCGAGAATGGTCAGACCACCGAACCGGAGGCGCCCATCGCCGAACCAGATTATCCCAAGGAAGACCCAGGCTCCCAGGTGCAGCAAGGCCATGCGCCACGGCTTGGACATCAACCCTCCGAATTCTCGCCGCGCGCCGACGGCCTGACCCAATGTGCCCACATAGGCGGTGAAGAGCGCCATGATCGCGGCCCAGTATGCGGAGATGGGTGAGCATAAACCGCTATGGGCAACGCCGACGAAGATGAGTAAATCCGAAACGCGATCGGGAAGTTCATTCAGGATCTCACCCCGTCGGCTCGCTTTGCTGGCAGCGAGGGCGACCATTCCGTCCAGCATGTTGCACCACAGCCGGACGTAGCATAAGGCAGGAGCGAGCAGGAGGAGCCATGGATGATTTCCGGATTGCCAGAAGCAGACGGCCGCCGCCGCCGAAAAGACGATGGAGAGAGAGGAGATGGCATCCGGATGAACGTTCCAGCGTATGCAGAGATTCGTCGCGCCTCGGCCCGTCTTGCGAAAGAAATTTGCAATCGGACGTCGGGACGTGGGCTCGTAGGTCATGTCTGAATGCCCATCAGAAACATTCCCGTGACCAGCAACGCCATGCCGACGATGTTCACGGGGAGTATGGGTTGTCCGTACATCACGCGCGCGATCACCGCGGCCCAGATGAAGGTGGAAGCGTACACCGGATAGAGAACGGTAACGGTTCCACCGCGCCGGAATGCGTAAACAAAAAGGGCCATCACGAGCAGGTAGCAGGCCATTCCGGTCCAGACCCGAAAATCCAGCAGGACGCGTTTCGATTCGGAGCCGGCTTTGATCAGGAATTGTCCCACAGCGCCAAGGAATGCGGCCAACGCCACGCAAAGAAGTGCGATCGCCGGGGTCTTGAGCACGGGCCTTTCCTCCCTTTACGGGGGCGTGGACATCATTTCGGCCTGATTATTCCATATCTGGTGGCGGTATGGGGAGGATCCTTCACAATTCTTCGCTGTCCGGACAGCGTGCGCCCTGTCTTTATCAACCAGGGGAGGTGGACGGAGCGGATCATGACCCCCGCCAAGCCGAGGGGCGAGTGAACGAAAAGAGTGGTCACGCAGTAGCGGCAAGCTTGATGGTGCCCCTTCTTTGCCAGCCGGCGCCACTCGGCGGGACCGCCGCAGAGGATGCAACGGCGTCCCGCACTAAATAGATGATGCGTCAGCAATTTTACCGGGTACTCCTTGTTCCAACGTTTTTGCGCTTCCGAATCACTCGGTCGCTGAAGGAAGAAATTGGGATCGGGCGGCTTCTTCGCTGCAATGACCTCCGGCCTCTCCAAAAGCAGCTCATACTGCTGGTTCACATCCCGAGCGTATTGTCCACTTCGACTCATCCCCAGATCAGCGAGTTCGAGCAGGATGGCGGCACGCGCGGAATTCAAGAACATCCTCGAGAAGCATGCGCGGCAGGAGAAGAAGGGCAGCCCGCGTTTGCTGATGCGCACCTTGATCGGCGAGGTCCACAGTGGTCAACGGTGGACCTGCTGCGTCGCTCGTCCGCACCACATGACTTTCGGAGCGTAGACCTTCTTCATTGAGGGAGTCATTGGGAAAGCCCTCAGCCGCAATAGCGATAAGCCGAGCCATATTTTTCGGTCCGGGCGGACGGGAAGGACGCGGTGGAAAGATGGGCTTCAAACCGGCCTGCGCACGGGTTGGACGCGCATTGAAGGAAGGATCCCGCCTGCGCGGTCGTGGCTGCCGCTTCGGCATGGCGGAGGCCCGCCGAAGCCAAGCTTCGAACAGGCGAAGGTGGATGGGGCGCTTGGCTGCTTGCAGTGAGCGAGGAACGTAGGCGGTCCGAGCCGAACTGGCGGAGGGGCAGGGATTCGAACCCTGGGTACAGGTGTAAGCCCGTACAACGGCTTAGCAAGCCGCCGCAATCGACCACTCTGCCACCCCTCCGATTTTGTGGAACCTACTTGAACCCAACGGATTACGAGCGTGCCGCCTTCCGGTCGGCGGCCGGCCGAGGGGCGCCTACTGCTCACTTCTTGGCCACCTCGTTGGCCACTTTCGGCCTCTCACCTCCACTTGAGACTGAAGATTTGCTCCTCGATATCGCATCTGAAACTGGACGAAAGCAACATCTCGCATCCCCGGGGCCCGCGTGACTTCGGTCAAGGCCAGCCAATCGTACCCATTGTGAAGGTCTGCTTCAACGACCGGCTGCGGAAGTCCTGAGCTGGATCGGCGAGACGCGCGGGCGCTCGTTGCGGATTGCGCGCGGAAGAACGGTCGGATAGCATCCGCGGATCCGTAGAAGAACCCCGATGCCCATCACGCTCAACGCCGTTCAGCGCCGCGTGCTCGGCGTATTGATCGAGAAATCCCGAACGACGCCGGCCGCTTATCCTCTCACGCTCAATGCGGTCGTCCTCGGGTGCAATCAGCTCTCGTGCCGCGAGCCGGTGATGCGTCTGAACGAGGATGACGTGGCGAAGGCCCTGCGCGAGCTGGGAGAAATGGAGCTCGCCGCCGAAGTGGATCCCGACCGCGGCGCCAGAGTCGAACGCTATAAACACCTCGCGGAGGAGAAGTGCGGCTGGAATGAAGCCCAACTGGCCGTGCTGGCCGAGCTCCTCTTGCGCGGGCCCCAGACGGCCGGCGAACTCAAGACCAATGCTTCGCGCATGGCGGCCGTTCCGGACCTCGAGAGCATCATGAAGCTCCTGGAGGCGTTCGCCGCGCAGGAACCTCCCGTGGTTCGGCATCTACCGCGGGCACCGGGCAAGAGCGCCCCGCGCTACGATCATCTTTTCTATCCCGCGGATGAGCCGCAAGATCCGCCGGGCGTCGCGCCATCCCCGCCGGTTCCGCCGGCGGCGCTGGAAGCCAGAGTGGCCAAGCTGGAATCCGACGTGGCGGCGCTCCGGGAGGAGATCAGCGGCCTGCGGCATCTTTGGACCGCTGAAGGGCAACGTTGATGACTTCCGCCCGCTTGACCAGCGAGATTCCTACAATTCGATCCAAGCCCCCAGCTTCCGGCGTAAGGCCTGCTCATAGGCCAGCGAGCCGACGGCGATGTCCTGCGCGGCCACGCCGGTGGCATCGAATACGGTGATCTCGTCCGCAGTCGTGCGCGCCTTTTTATCCCCGGCAATGACCGCGCCGATCTCAGCATGGACCCGATCTTCGCTCATCAGCCCGGCCTTGAGGGGGTGCTGAAGTTCGCCGGCGATGCGGCATGGCGCCAGGCGATCGACGACGAGCGTTGCGGACGCGGTCAGGCGCGCGTCAAGCTCCTGCTTCCCGGGACCGTCGGCGCCTATGGCGTTGATGTGCGTGCCCGGCCGGATCATGTCGGCTTTGAGGATCGGTGCCCGCGACGGGGTTGCGGTGACGACGATTTTTCGACTTTCTCGATCGTCTGTTCAAACGTCAGGACCTGCGCGATCTCCGTCTCCTTGAGGACCAGAATGCGGACTATCGGGTCTCCGTGAATCAGCGAAGGTTGTCGGCATCCTTCAAAATGCTCGTCAGCGTTTCCATGTCGATGTTTCGACCGGTGATCACGACCACCAGCGGCCGGACGCTTCCAAGCGCGGCCCGCACGGACTCGCGAACGGTCGGGTCCAGCAGCGCCGCCGGGCCCGCCGCCGCCGACCCCTCCGCAATGATCTGGTGCTCGCGCACGAGAAAAACGATCCCGCGCGCAACGTCTCGTTCGCCGACAAGCACCATCTTGTCAAGCAGGCGCTGAGCGTACGTGAGGTTGATCGCCTCAACATCGCCGGCCAGACCGTCGCAAAGCGTGGGATGGTCCTCGATGTGGATGAGTTGACCGGCCGCCAGCGACCGATGCATGGCGTCCGTTTTCTCCGATTGGACACCGATCAGTCGGCTCGCGGGATCGATCCCTTTCGCGGCCACTCCGACGCCGGCCATCAGTCCGCCGCCTCCTACGGGAACCATGAAATCCGCCGGTCCGCCGAGTTCGTCGACGGCCTCGAGCGCGACGGTGCCTTGCCCGGCCATGATTCGATCGTCTTCACAAGCCGGGACGTAAACCTGACGGCCTTCGGCGGCGAGTCTCAGAGCCTGCCGGTGCGCCGTTTCATACCCGTGGGGCGCTTCAATCAAGTCGGCGCCAAGGGCGCGGATGCCGCGTTTCTTCGCCTCTGGCGCGCGGTCGGGAACGAAGACGGTCATGCGGGCGCCCAGAATCTTGCAAGCCAGGGCGGTCCCCTGCCCATGATTGCCGGCGGAGGCCGTCACCAGGCCGCGCTTTCGCTCCTCGGCGCTCAATTGGAGGCAGAAGTTCAGCGCGCCTCGCGCCTTGAAGGATCCGGTCTCCTGCCAGCACTCTAGTTTCAAGTGGACGGGCCGTCCGGCCAGCCGGCTGAGGGGCTCGGAGAACAGCAACGGCGTCGGTCTCAGGTACGGCTTGATCCGCGCGCGCGCCGCGATGATGTCGCTCAGGGAAAGCATGCAAAACTAAACGCGAGCTTTGAGATGCCGATCGAATCTCTCGAGGCCTTCCTGGAGCAATTCGATGTCGTCGCCGTAGCCCATCCGAATGTATCCCTCCTTCTCGAACGCCTGCCCCGGCACAAGCAGCACACCCTGCTCTTTGATCAGATCACGGCAGAAGGCGACCGAATCGCGCGTCCGCTTCAGGCGCGGGAACATCAACAGACCCGCGCGAGGCGGGATGTAATGAAAGAGCTCGGCGTGGGATTGCATGAACGCGTCGGCGACTTGAAAGTTTTTGCGAGCGATCCGGCAGGCCCGTTCGATGAGTTGGGGCCGGTGTTTGACGGCGATGAGCGCGAGAAAATCGGACAGCCGCCCGGAGGAGATCGACGTGTAATCGCGGTAATGCCAGCATCGTTGAACAAGGTCGGCGTCGGCGACGATCCATCCGATGCGCAACCCGGCCAGTCCCAGGTTCTTCGACGCGGTGCAGACGCTGATCATCTTGTCGGAGAGGCTATAGGCCGGCGGGCAGAGCGGCTTTTCATCCAACGAAATCCCCTGGTACGTCTCATCGGACAGGACTCGAGCGCCGATCTCTTCGGCGCGTGCGAACACGGCGCGGACCTGCTCTTCGGTAAAGACTCCGCCGGTAGGATTGTGCGGCGTGTTGACGACGATCAGCCGCGTCCGATCATCGAGGAGGGCATCAAGGTCCGCCACGTCGGGGACGTAGCCATTCTCTTCCTTGATCTCCCAATGCTTGACGTTCGCGCCGATCGCCTCCGCCACCGAATAAAGCTGCTGGTAGGCTGGAAAGGGGGTGATGACGGTGTCGCCGGGCCGGACGAGCGTGTGGAACAAAAGATAGTTGGCCTCGATGGCGCCGTTGGTCACGAGCACGTTCTCGGCGGTGGCGCCGGGGTAATGGGTCGCGATCGCCTCGCGCAGCTCGCGGGTTCCGCGGGTTTCGTCGTACGTCAATACGAGCCGATGCATCCGCCGGCGGATGTCGGGCGCGCCGTTTTGTTCGGCCAGTGAGAGAAGTTCGTCCAGCGTCAGTTGCTTGATGCTGGACTCGGCCAGGTTGAAGCGAATGTCGTTCTCGTACGTGGACATCCACCGTTCGACGAGGAACGTTCGGATTTGCATGTTCTTCTCCGCGTTTGATCATGTTACATCACCCGGCTGAAGATCACAGAAACAGATAAGCATATGTCATCGGAGGCGTCAGCTCCACCGCGCTCTACTGCCTGAACGAGGTCCTGGTCGCGCCGCGGCGCGCGGATGGGTCGGTCGGGCGGAAGCTTGACCTAGAATTGACATTGGTACACTATTTTACTTTCTGGTAAAGATAGGCCTATGAGTAAAGTTATTCCGTCCCCTGCCGCCCTTCGATCCTGTCTTGACAAGGTTCGGAGGTAATCCATCCGGAGTTTCGTTCCCGGTATCGCCTACAGGCACGCAGAATTTCTTCAACTCCTCCACGCGCTCCGCGAGGTCGATCCGTTTCAGAATGTCTTCGATTCTCGCCCGCGCCTCGCCATCCGCCGCCTCGTTCAGCGCCCGGCGGCGTCCCCACAAGACGCGCGTCCGAGAGTGGGCCGCGGCGTGGGCGAAGCTCGGCGGCGCGGATCGGCAGGCATCGCTTCAGAAATTGTGGGAGGCGTTCCGGTCGGAACCTCGGTGAGGGTCGTTTCGCACTGCCCACATTTGTACGAACTGGCGTCGGGGCGCAGTCGAACGGTGACCGTCACGCGGCATCGCGAGCAAAACAGCGGCTTGCGCGCCTGCTGGCCCAACGCGGCGACGATATCGGAATACCGGGCATACCCTTTGCGCACGAGGATTTCCCCGATGCGCGGAACGGAGGCGGCTTCGGCGCGGGCGGCCTCCGACTGTTCGCGAAGGCATTCCTGGAGCTGGCTCCGAGTGATGGTGCCCGCTTGAAGCAGCAGCAGTCCCAAGTCGGGAACCTGCGTTTCGTTGCCCCAGGATCTGTTCATGCCGTTTTCAAATCCTCGCGTCGCCCGGTGAGCCGGCGGGACGGAGGATCTGTCACAGTTCAAAGATAAGTGTACCCTATACTTGCGGGAGGCCCAAATCCATGTCCCGGTCGTGCGCCACCAAGTCCCCCGGCCATGAGGGTTTGAGACCGAATCACCGAAACCTCGACACGCCTAACAGTGTTAAGCATATAGACGCGATGGAGGCACCCATGAGAAAGATGGCCATGATGCTGGCGGCGCTGGCAGCGCTGCCCGCCGCGGCGACCGCGCAGGATCAGGATCGGGCTCGGCAGGCGGAGGAACTGAAACGCCAGCACGCCGAGGCGCGGCGCCGGCTCGAAGAGCGGTTCAAGGCCGAAAGCGAGCGGATCGACCGCGAGTTTCGGGAACGCCTTGAACGCCTGGAGAAGGGTGATCGACCGCGCGATCCGGACCGCCCGCGCGCCCGGCGGCAGCAACCGCCCGAGCAGGCGATTCAGCGGCTGGCGCGCGCGATCGAGGAGCTCCGGCGGCAGGTCGAGGAGCTGCGGCGCGACGTCGACGAGCTGCGCCGGCGCGGACCCGGGCGACGCGCACCCCTTCGCCGCTTCATCGATCGGATGCGGGAACGGTTTCAGCGACCGGACGAGAAGAGGCGGCGGGACGGCGAGCCGCTGGAGCGGATCCGGCGGCAGTTGGAAGAACTCCGGCGCAACGTCGACGACTTCCGTCGTCGTTCGCCCAGAAAGCGCGAAGCGCCCGCTCAACGGCCCAAGGAAGGCGTCCTGTTCTAGGACGAACTTGGGCGTGTCGGCGCACGCGCGCCGCCGAAGGCGAATACTTGCGGCGCCAAATCCTTGCTACGGCAGACGGAGAAGGTCAGGATGGACGCCGCATGGGAATGGCACGTCCCGTCCTGATGGCCGTGTACGCTGCGTTCGGATTCGCGTTACTCCTTTCGCCAGACGGCGAGGCGCTCACCTTCTTTCCCCAGGAAAAAGCCGCGAAGCCGTGGGGCGCGCGCAACGAAGTCAGACGGTGGAGCTACGAGTTCTCGAACGACGTCCAGCTTCCAAAATCCGCGATTCCGGAGCGGGGCGCGGGGGATTTCCCGTGCCTGCCCGCGTACGCCAAGATCGACGAGCGCGATTACGTCGTCTTCAGCGGCGGCGGAACCATGGTGGCTGTCGATCCAACCAGAGTGGGTGCAAACCCCGCCGATCCCGACGAAGGGATCCATTGGAAGCTCCCCGAGACAAAGCCCTTCGCCTTGAGAGAGAATAAAATCGAGCCACAGGTCGGCCGCAGCCGCCCTTTCCTCGGCGTGGCCATCGATGGGACGCATGCATTCGCCACGCTGTACAGCCGTCGTCCCGTTCGCGCCGGCGTCGCGGAACCGATCGTCCGGACCCAGAGAATGGTCTGCATCCATGTCGCCGAAAGAAGGGTGCTGTGGGATACCGACGTGGAAGGCTGGTGGGAGGCGGCACGGAAGCGGAATCTCTGGATCATCGAGCGCGGCTTCTCATTCTGCGGCCCGCCCGTCGTCGCGGGCGATCGGGTCTACGCCGGGATTAGCGCCTATCGAGAAGAGGAAGAAGAGTCTCAGGTCCTGTGCCTGGATCGGCGCACGGGATTGCCGGTGTGGGAGCGGCTCGTGGCCGCGGTGACGGGCAAACGACACGGCCCATTCGATGCTCGGCCGGCCACGCGCCTGACCCTGATCGCCGAAAAGGGCGGAGTCATCTTCGCGCACTCGAACCTGGGCGTCGTGGCGGCGGTCGACGCGACAACGGGAGCGATTCGATGGATGTCGAAATATCCGCGCGGCGAAGACAAAGGGCGGCACGTCAGTCCCCTCGTGCTGCATCGCGGCAAGATCTATGCGTTGCCTCAGGACCAGGATGAGCTTCAAGTGTTCGACATGGCGACCGGCGACGCGGCCAAACTGACGGTGCCGACCTCCGGCCAGAGGCCGTTCAATTGGAAAAACATCGTCCGCATGATCGGGGAGCATGGCGACAAGCTGGTCCTGGGCGGCGGCGGCAATAGGTACGGCATGGAATCGATCGTGATGCGGCTGACGGATAGCCCGCAAAAGGATGAGCGGGGAGAGCCCAGATATCCTGCGGGAACGTGGCACCGCCTGGTGGAATCGAACGTCCAGCGCAGCGGCTTGGGCACGATTCATGACGGGTTGGTGTACTTGCCGACCTGCGTGGCCGGAAGGAACGAAAAAGGTGCGCTGGCCATCTTCGACGGAGTTACGTGGCGCTGGGTCAACGATCCTCGGGAGGCCGAATGGCGGGAGCCCAACGGACATGGGAACCTGCTCGTCGCCGGCCGCTACCTGGTCGTGGCCGCCGCGACGAAGCTGAACATCTACACTCATGCCGCGAAATAACGAGAAGCCCGAGCGTCACTTCGAATCCAGGGCCTGGATCGAAAGCAGCGCCATGGCGGTTCCATAGGGCTTGCCCATTTCGTGGCCGTCGATGAACGTTCCGTCGATTTCGGGGATGGAGACGATGATCTCGAAAAGCCGCGGGCGCTTGTCGTCTCCTTCCTGCGCGCAGGCCTTGGCCGCCTCGCACGCGGGATAGAAGTTGTGCCAGTAGAAAAATCCGGCGACGGCGTCCAGCGGGGGGCAATGGCAATCTGATTTGCGGGCTATGGCCATCCCCTGGTCGTGGTATTTCAGAAACAGGTCCAGCGCTTCCGACACGTCCTTCTTTTCGCCTCGTCCGGCGAGCAGCATCGCGTACTGGCACAACGCGGCCCGCGAACTTCCGCTCTTTTTCGGAGCGCCTCGACCGCCCGCGCCGTACGCGAACGTCCCTTCCTTGCCGCGTACCGACGCGATCCGCTCCGCCGCGGCCGCCAGCATTTCTTCGGGCACCTCGAAGCCGGCGCCTTTAGCCCGGCTCAGGCAGAAGATGACCGTCGCGGAGCAAAACGGATTCGGGTATTCATGGGCGAAGAATCCGCGGTAAGTGCCCTGCTGCTGCGCCAGATTCCGGATCAGCTCGGCGCCGAACTCCTTGATTTTCGCCTTCCGGTCCGCGTCTTCCAGAAGCGCGATCCGCTTGGAGAAATAGAGCAACCGGTACGCGTCGGCGTACGACCACTCGTCATATTTGCCTCCGACGGCGCCGTTCTTCCCCCGGTGGACGCCGTCCTTGAGGAAAAAACCGTCGGCTCGATCCAGCGCTTTGCCGATCGCGTCGGGACTCGCGTCCCGGTACTCGGCCAAGGCGGCCGCGCATACCGCGCTCGTGGCCATCCAGACGTTGTCGAGGATGCCCGGCTTGCGCTCGTTGATGTACCGGCTGGCTCTCCACGATCCGTCGGCGCGCTGGGACGCGATCAGAAACTTCACCGCGCGCCGGACGATGTCGTCCTTATCCGTCATCGCGCGCTTCCAGACGGTTTCGCTCTCCAGTTTGAACGCGTCTTCAGACGGCCATTCCAGGATCTGCATCGAATGAGTAAAGGCTCCGACGCCGGACGTGGAGTCGAACGCTTTCGCCAGGTTCGCGTCCGCCTTGCAGGCCCAGATCGACTCCGGATACCGCTCCCTCAGCTCGCTCCAGATTCTTGTCGCCTCATCATCGGCGGCGTTGAGGAACCTCAGCGCTCCGAGGAAGTACGCGGCTTGCGGAGCCGCCTCGGACCGCGGATACTTTTGGACGACTTCCTCCAGGATTTTCGCGGCCTCGCCATTCTCGCCGACGCGGGCCAGGACGACGCCACTCTCCGTCAAGATTCGGGCGAGCCGTTCCTCGTCGCTCCCCTTCCGCGCTTTTTCCAGATGGCGGAGCGCCTCCCGGGCGTTCCGGTTGCGCTTGGCCAAGAGGGCGCGCAGGAAATGCGCCGGCGCGGAGTGGTCGGGAGTTTCCGAAACGGAATCGAGCGTCGCCCGCGCGGCGTCGTAATCGCCGTCCATCACGCATTCGGCCGCCCACGACAGGCGATGGGGAACCGATTCCTTGTTTTGATCCAGTTCTTCCTTCGCTTTTCTCGCCGAGGCGCTCGGCGAATTGTATTCCGGATGGTCCGCGAGGATCTTGCGCAACATCCACATGAAATAATCGGTGTCGAACGTCCGGATGCGATGGAGGACGTGGACGAGCTTCTTGTCCGGCGTGCAGACGGCGATGCACGGCTCCATGTACTTGAACGGCTTGATGCCGAATATTTTCGCGGCTTCGCCTCCGGAAGGCATGTACAGCGGCGTGAATTTCCGGTTGATCAACACCGAAAGCTCGGGGTCCGAGAACGGCCCGGTCAGGAGGTATCGGTCGAGCGATTCCAGGTTGTGGATGTACCCGCCCACATTGAGATGGGGGATATACCATAGCAGAAGCTTTTGATCGTTCCGCGCCTTCTCCACAGCCTCGTCGAACGTGGTCACCGAAGGCTTCGAGTTGCGGATCCAGCGGATCTCGCTTCCGCACCGTTTCCAGCTCGCCTTTTTCCCGTCGCCGGGATCGTCCTGGTCTTGAGCGAACGCACAGAGAAAGGGGATAAACGCCGCGAGCGCGTGCTTGATCATCCGTCCGATCCTCCTCAAGTATCGTCGGCCGCCGGAAACCGGAGATTCGACGTATCCCGCCGGCGCGGCGTTGGCGGCGGCGACTAGCGCGGAATCAAGGGCCCAGAGGCCGTGCCGACGTCGTATCTTCCAGATAGAGGACCGCATCGTACAGGGCCGGCAGCACCGCGGCAGTAAACTGCGAGTCCATCGCCAGAGCGCCGATCAAACGGAAGGGGTGGGGCTTGCTCAACCAGCCCGAGTCTTCGTCGTCTCTTCCGACCTGGCGAAGATCGAGGAGAAAGCGGGGCAGGCCGGTTCGCAAGAATGCCGCCTCATAGCTCTCCGCGGGCGGGGCTTGCAAGGGATGCGTGGCCAAGCCCTTCTTTCCGATAGCCTGGTATTCCCCTTTGGCCGTCGCAAAGGCGATCGCCACGTGATCCTTCCCGAATTTCCGATCCAGGTATTTGCCCATGGCGAACGCCTGCTTGCCGACATGTCCGTTGTGCGCCCAGAGAACGATCTTCGCGCCGGGGCGTTGCTCGAGGATCCATTGCACGTTATCGGCCATCGCCGCATCGCGCACGACCGCGTTTCCGCTTCGAAGCTTCATCGCGGAAACCACCAACCGGGCGTTGACAATGGCCCAGTCCACGTCCTGAGGATCGTGCTTCTTGACGAGGTCCGCTCGCGAACCGGCGAGGCGTTTCTGAACCTCTTCGCAAGCCGCCACCACGTTCTTAAAATCCTCGGTCGACGGCGCGGACGGAGGGTCGACGGAACGTAGTCTCAGGCTCCTCTTTCCGGACTTCGAAACATCCGCGTCGAGCTCGACGCGGTATCCCCTCAGGGGAGGGATGAAGAACCCGCGGATCGCGTCCGCTTCGAAGTCAAAGTCGAAAAGCTCGGGCTTCTTGAACGCGTGTCCATCGAGGAGCACCTCCAGGTCGTCGAACCATGCGGTCCCTTGACCCGCCATGAGGACCCCGAAATTGATGTTCGTGGTTTCAGCGGGCACCATCAGTTCGAGGCTATATTGCCGCCAATCCCGCGTGCCGTTTATTTCCTTCGACGCCATGTTGTCGAAGGCGAGCACCTGATGGTTCGGTCCGTCGCAGCGCCACCAAAGACCGGCATATCCGCGCACGTTGTCCGTCTTGATCCAACCGCGGAACGTCACCTTTTTCCCGCGCGCGGCTTTCGCGGGGAATGTTCCGGTGGCGACGCCGAACTCATTTTGAGGCGCGCTCTTCTTGGCGTCCTTGTACGCCGCTCGGGCGGCCCCTGCCTGGTCTTCATCGGCTCCTTCGAGGAACCGCACCACTTCCTTCATCGCGACGTCTGGCACCTGCATATCGAATCCGGTGAACTCGATCCGGCCCTTGCCCTCCTGATTGAATCGCCGCATCCACTCGACCATGTCCTTCATTTCGCGCGTGTTCCACGTCCAGAAGTACATGCCGGCGATCAAACGATCGGGGTCGCCCTCGCCGCGGAGCACGTAGTCGTTCACGCGATAGGCCTCGGGCAGGTTCGCTTCGATGGAGAAGATCGTGAATCCCATCTCCGTCGTGAGGAACTCGACCAGGCGGTGCTTCATCTGGAAGATCTCGCGGCTGCCGTGCGTCGATTCACCGAGCGAAACGATCCGCGCGTCGCCGATCACCCGCTTGAGCGGCTGGAGATCTTCGAAGCCGTTTTCCGCCTCGACCGTTTTGATCGGGATCGCGCGCGCCTTGATCCAGTCGATGGCGGCGTCGGTCGCCTGTTGAGCCGCAACCGGAGCCGCGAAAACCGCGATCAAGATCGGAGTGATCAACGTTTCGCCGAGAGGCATAAGCAGGGATCCTACCTCCGCCGAGAGAAGCCGGGCAAGCGGCTCGGCACCGCGCGCCCCAGCGATCCCCGGTCATTTACCCTGGAACTGTTCGCGGATCAGCGCGCTGGCGGCCGCGTCGCAGGCGCCGGCGGCCTTCTCTTCGCCGCTGTTCGTCGCGATCAGCACGGCGACGTCCTTCTTCGGCGCCATCCAGACGACGGCGAACCACATCGTATTGCTGCCCGCGTGCGTGAGCGCCTCGCCTCCGGCCCATTCACGAGGCGTCGCGATCCAGCCCATGGCGTAATCCGCCCCTTCGGGAGGATGGTGAAGCGCCGCGAAGGAACCCGGCTTCAGAAGCGCCGGCGTCCCCTTGCCGACTCGGAGGTGCAGCGCGACGAACTTCGCCCAGTCGCCGATCGAGCAATGAACGGTGCCGGCCGGACTGAGCGCCGGGGGATTGTCGGCCTGTGGGCCGGGTTCGACCGGCTCTCCGTTCGGTTTGTGCCCGCGAGGTTGGTCGAGCTTATCCGGCGCGCCGGGAGCTCCGAACCCGGCGGACGTCATTCCGAGCGGCTCGAAGAGGCGTTTGCGAAGGAGATCTTCCCACGCTTGCCCCGTCGTTTTTTCCGCCATGGCGCCCGCGAGGGCGTATCCGGCGTTCGAATACAGGAACGTCGTTCCCGGCGCGGCGATCGGTTCCTTTTTGAGCACGGCGCGAGCGAGCCGGGCGCGCTCCTCGGCCGGCGTCCCCTGTCGCTTCAGCAAGGATTCCCACAGTCCGCCGGCGAGGAGATCCTCCGGGGCGCCCCCGCGATGCGTCAGCAAATGTTTCAACGCGACGACGTTCCATCCTTCGTGGACGTCCGGGACGTCGGAGAAAACCTCCGCGACTTTCGTATCCCACGCGAGCTTCTTCTCCTCCACCAGCATCGCCAGAACCGTTGCGGTCATGGATTTCGCGCAGGATCCGATGTGAAAACGATCCCCCGCAGTGACTTTCTCGTCGGCCCCGCGCCGGCGGACGCCGTCGGCGCCGATGGCGACGATCCCTGCGGACGTGACGATCGCCCCCACGATTCCGGGAAGATCCTTTCCTTTCCGGATCGATTTGAGGATGGTTGAAATATCGCGGGGTTTGGCGCCGCCGTCCTGAACCGCCAACGACGCGAAAAAAAACAGCAAGCACGCGCGCATGGGGGTTGATTGTAGGCCCAGGAGACGATTCGCGGAAGAAGGACCGTCGAGGTGTCCGCCGCTTTCCTCTGCTTGACCCGCTTGATGCCCTCGTCCAATTCCCGGGCCGCCTCAAGGGATCGCGTCCCGTATCGGTCACGCAGATCCTGGGCGGAGCTGGGTGACACTAAGCGGCCCGAAGAAATTTCCTGCACTCCTTGCGGGCCGCTTATCCTGAGCGAGCCGCAGGCGAGTCGAAGGATTCACCAGGAACCCCTCGACTTCGCTCGGGGTAAGCAGCCCCGTAGGGATGCAAATATTTACTCGGGGCTGCTTAGCACGGCCGACGAAAGCAGCAGGGCAGGAAAAAGGGGGATGTGCGGCATGGGGCGCCTCCGGATGAAGATGGCCTATCGCCCGGGTCGGTTCTTCCGCTGACTCCAATGCGACGTAACCATAATGCAGACCGTCCGGGAAGATATTTTCAAGCCGTCGAAGGCCCGCGCCCAAGATCGTGACGAAGCCAGGCGCTTCCCACACGTAATTTCAGTCATTTTGGCCGTTTTCGCGACGGAATTCGTTTCTCTAAACGCCTAGATATGAAGATGGAGAAAAAGAAGCCGGACTCCGTGGCGGACGCGGACGCCGGGGAGTTCTTCCTCAAATTCTATCCCGAGCTATTCCGGCGCGTCTCCGCGATCACGGGCGCCTCTCACGCGGACGTCGACGACATCGTTCAAGAGACCTTCCTCCAGGCATGGAGAGATCGCCGCCGATTCAACGGCCATGCCTCGCCTTTGACCTGGCTGAACGCGATCGCCCGCAATCGGGCCATGGACTTCAACCGCAGGAAACGACTCCAGCGCCACGCCGGCGAGACGCTGCGCGGTTTGACCCATTTGGATCGCGAGGATCTCCCGGAGGAGGTCCTGGAAGACCGGGAGGTCGGCGCCCGCGTTCGGCGCGCCCTCAACGACCTTCCCCCGGAATACACAAAGCTCCTCCTGCTCCGATATCTGGAGGACCTGTCCGTCCCTGAAATCGCGACGCGCCTGCACGAGAGCGAGGACGCGATCGAATCGCGCCTGCGGCGCGCGCGCGAGGCGTTCCGGAAGATTCTGCAGAACGAGGTGCGCGATGAATCCTGAACCCGACACAGACGTGCTGGATCGGAACCTGCGGCGCCTGATCCGCCGGTGGGCTGAGTCGACTTCCGAGAATCAAGCCGAGCATTCGTGCCGGACCTTTTTGGAACGCCTGAAAGCTCCCGGGGCGGCGGACCTCGGCACGAAGCGCCGGCCTTTGTTCGCCGAAACGGTCGCGTTGGCCGCGTCGCTGCTGGCCTGCGCCGCGGTGCTCTGGGCTATATTTTCGCCGCGATCGACGGCGGAAAATGGACGGGGAGGAATCGCCTCCGCGCCTCAGGAATCCGGACGGACCCCGCAAGGCTTCTTCGGTTCGAGAGAGAGCCCTGTCGTGCAGGAATCCGAGGCGGAGATCGAAGAAAAGATTCGCCGGCTCGTGCCGCACCTGGGTTCGTCCAGCTTCGAAGAGCAGGGGCGCGCGGCGGAAGAAATAAAGAAAATCGTTCCGGCCCTGGGCTCGAAAGGACTTCCGTTTCTGCAAGATGAAATCGCGCGCGCGAAGAACCCGGACGTCTCCGAATGGTTGAAGAAAATTCTCAAATCGCTGGGCGGAGCGCCGCGCGTGGTGGGAACTCCCGCCGGCCCGCACGCGGGACGTTTGAAAGGCAAGGCGAACCTGGTGGCCCGCGGGGGCGGCGGCAAGGCGACGGAAGAGGCCGTCCTGGCGGCGCTCAAATGGCTGTCACGCCACCAGAACGCGGACGGCTCGTGGAGCGCGGTGGATCATTCGAAAAACTGCGGCGTGGCGGCGCCGGAGCGGTATCCCGGCACGTGCGGAGCTAGTCCCGGACACGCCGATTTCGATGCCGGCGTGACGGGGCTGTCGCTCTTGGCCTTCCTGGGCGCCGGCCATTCGCACCTGTCGAAGGATACGCACGATGAGATCTGCTTCGGCGACGTCGTTCGCAAGGGCCTCCAGTGGCTGATGGCCCATCAGGACAAAGAGGGATGCATCGGCCCGCGCCAGGCGCTGAAGCACGGCTACAGCCATCATATCTGCGTGCTGGCGATGTCGGAGGCCTACGGGCTGACGGGATCGAACCTGTTCAAGGAGCCTGCTCAGAAAGCGGTCGATTTCACGGTGGCGTCTCAAAACCCCGGCAAGGCGTGGAGGTACAAGGTCCGAAGCGGAGACAACGACAGTTCGGTGACGGGGTGGGCCGTCATGGCGTTGAAATCGGCCGAACTCTCGGGCCTGACGTTCCCCCGGGCCGCGTACGACGGCGCGCGCGCATGGTTCGATGAGGTGACGGACGAGGCCTCCGGACGAGTGGGGTACAACCGTAAGGGGACCGGAAAGGTGTTCACCATGGGGATGAACGAACACTTCAGCCACCATGAGACGCTGGCGGCGATCGGAGCGATGTCGCGGATTCTCATCGACCGCGCCAGAAAAGATCCCCGCGTCGCCAAGGGATGCGATCTGCTCCTGAACGACCTCCCGCGGTGGGAGGACGTCGAAATCGACTATTATTATTGGCATCACGCGTCGCTGGCGCTCTTCCACTACGATGGGCCCGGCGGTCCGAAATGGACGGCATGGAACGAAAAAATGAAAGATGCGCTCGTGCGTCACCAGAACATGAAGGCGGCGGAGTGCAAGAACGGTTCCTGGGATCCGGTCGATCGATGGAGCGGGGAAGGGGGGCGCGTCTACGCGACGGCGATCAACGCGCTGACGCTGGAGGTCTACTATCGCGCCGCCGGAGCGCCGGGGGAAGAGGCGGACAAGGAACGGTGAGGAAATCCCGCTCCGCTACCGTTTCCCGTAAAAGATCAACGCCCCCGCGATGGCCGCGATCCCGACCATGAAGCAGTAGATCGAAAAATACCGCAGCTTCGCGCGCTTGACCAACTCGACCATCCAGGCGCAGGCGAACAGGCCCGCCAGGAAGGCCGCGACGAAGCCCGCGACGAGAGGCAGAAGACTCGCCCCGTCGGTGGAGACCTTGCCGTCCATCACGTCTTTCGCCATCTTCCCCAGGATGAGCGGCACGACCATGAGAAACGAGAAACGCGCGGCGCGCGCGCGGTCGATGCCGAGCAAGACCGACGTGGAGATCGTCGCTCCGGATCGTGATACTCCCGGAAGGATGGCCACGGCTTGGGAGATGCCGATAACGAAGGCGTTTCCGTAACCCACGGCTTTGCCCGTATTCTTGGCGCGGTCCGCGAGGAGGAGCAGCGCCCCGGTCACCAGCAGCATGCACCCCACCAGGACGACGTGGCCGCCGAAAAGCCGCTCGATGTGCGCTTCAAACAGCACGCCGATCACGGCGGCCGGAACCATGGAAAGAAGAATCTTGGCCAAGAAACGCGTTTCATCATTCCATCGGAGCTGGAACAGCTCGCGGAGAATGTCCATCACATCCTTGCGAAAAACCACCAGAGTGCTGATGGCCGTCGCGGCATGAACGACGACGGTGAAAAGCAGGCCCTCCTCGGGCACCTGGGCGTCTCCCCAAAACGCCTTCGCTATTTCAAGATGCCCGCTGGAACTGACGGGAAGGAATTCCGTCAGTCCCTGGAGGATTCCGAGAACGACCGCCTCTAGGAGCGACAAGGGTCGGTTAGAGTTCGTAAAGAAATAACCGCTCGTGAAGAATATGAACCGCCGAAACGCCAAATCGCCACGACAACTCAAAAATGGGCATCCGATGGCGCTTCAGCGTCTTGGTGGTTCCTACGAAAATTGGGCGTTCATTTCTCAGAGGATCATCTTCAACCGGCAGCGTCCAAGCAAGGGGATTCCGCCCACAACTGTGGAAACCCCGCCGCTCGCCTCAGCTAAAGCTACGGCGAGGCTCGCCGAGGCCTCCTGTCCCGACGTAGCCTTGGCGAAGTCGGATGGCGAAGGCGGTCTGCGGCGCGGGTTCTTTCCGCTTGGCGGCGGGCAAAGTCTAAAACCCCGCCCGCCGGATTGGAACGGCGTGCGACCCCGCCGGTTATTCAGGCCATCCGACAAACCGGCGCGGGAGCCGCCGTTCCAGAAGTGAGCGCCGAAGGCGCGAGCGTCAATCGAGCGCGATCGAAATCGTTCGAATCCCGTGGAAGGTCCTCGATGACGATCACGTACAGAAGTCCGCCGTCCAGATGGACATGAAGCGCGCAGGTGCAGCCGAGACCCGCCGGCGCCGCCACGCCCCGTTCCCAGATCACGGTGAGCGGCGGAAATATCGCGGCCGGGTCAACGCGGCGCACGAAGTCGATTCCATGCATGATCTGCGCGTAGATGTTGAACGCGCCGGCGACGCGGCCGGACGCGTCGTCCGCGGCGGCCAGAATCTCGACGTTTCCTTGGGAACCGCGGAACGTGGCGCTGCGCGCCTCGTGAACGAATCCCGAATCGTCGGCGACTCCGGCCTCCGCGTAGGGCAGCGCGCTCTCGCTCCACACGCGCGCGTAGAGGGACGGAGACGGGAACGCCCCGCCGATCGGGATGCCGAAGGCGCCCGACGCAGTGGTCGCTCCGACGGCCACCACCGAATCGTCGTCCGCGCGCACGATCTCGACGACGGCGTTCGGAATCGGGCGGCGTTCGGTCCGGTTCGTAAGCGCGGCGGCCGCGGGATCGGCAAGCCGCTTCACGTAGAAGGCGGTCCCCGATACGAGAAACGTGATGGCCGGGGAGGAGCCGCCGCCTCCGCCAAGCGGCTATGAGGCGGCCACGGCGTGGTTGAGTCGCCCCAGCGGAAGAGACTTTTTGCGGGCGACTCAAAATTGGGTTGCGTTCCGCGCCGGCGGCGGCCAAAGATGGACGTCCAGATGCGGATCGATTGCGCGCGGTGCGAACGGGAGATTTCTCCCCAAGACGAACGCTGCCCTTACTGCGGCTTTCACCCCGCCCAGGACTCGGCGCGGTTCGGCCCGTTCCGACTCGTCGAGCGGCTCGGCCGGGGCGGCCTGGCCGTGGTGTTCCGCGCCGTTCGCGACGGCATGGAGGTCGCGCTCAAGATCCTCGAGTCCACGCAGCCCGACATCGTCGCGCAATTCCGCCGCGAAGCGGAGGTCGCCTCCGCCTTGTCCCATCCGAATCTGGTTCAGGTGTTCGACGCGGGAGAGGCGGACGGCCACGGCTATCTCTCGATGGAGCTGGTCGGCGGCCCTTCGCTGGCGGAAGCCATCCGCCGGCGCCTGTTCACGGTCGCGGACTACGTGTTGATGCTGGCGCAAGTGGCGCGCGCGTTGCATCACGCGCACCGGCGGGGGGTCGTGCATCGAGATATCACCCCGGGGAACATCCTTCTGTCGGCCGATCGAACGGCCAAGTTGACCGATTTCGGCCAGGCCATCCGTATCGACGAGAACGTCCGCCTGGCGCCGGGCGTGGCGTCGGGAACGCCGGTGTTCATGAGCCCCGAACAGGCGGTGGCGCTGCACGACATGGTGGATGCGCGGGCGGACGTATACTCGCTGGGAGCGGTCCTGTACAATGCCGTCACGGGACGTCCCCCCTTTTCGGGAACGCAGTCGCTGGAAATCCTGCGCCGCGTGCAGACGGAAGACCCGCTGATGCCGTCCGAGTTGGATCCCGCCATGGCCGCCATCTTGAGGCGCGCGATGGACAAGGACCCGAACGGGCGTTTCCCGACGATGAACGAATTCGCGACCGTGCTGGAGCGGTGGCCGGCCGATTCCGCCGGCGGGAACCGCAGACCATCATGATGGACTGGAGCTTTCGAGCGTTCACGCTGTTCGGGATCCCGGTGCGGATCCATTGGACGCTGCTTCTGATCGCGGCCGTATATCTGCTCAGGCCTCTCCTCGAAGGCGGGTCGTCGTATTGGTTCGCGTTCACGGCCGCCGGCTTGGGCATCCTGTTCGTTCAGGTGCTGGCTCACGAACTGGGCCATTGCTGGGCGGCGCTGCGGGTGGGGCAGTATGCGGATCAGATCGTTTTGTGGCCTCTGGGCGGCCTCGCGTATGTCGGACACTCCGAGGATCCGCGGGAAGACATGTTCATCACGATCTGGGGTCCGGCCGTCAACGTCTTCTTCGGCCTGGCCGCGATCGGAGCGATCTTCGCGGCCGGAATGCCGTGGCATTGGCACTACCTGAATCCCCTCATGGCATGGGCCTTGCCTTCGCTGAACTTCGGCGAGACGCTTCTTCTGGCCACCCTCAAGATCAGCATCGTCCTGGCGGCGTTCAATCTCCTGGTTCCCGCCTATCCTCTGGACGGCGGCAGGATCCTCCTCGGATATCTCACGCTGCGCCACGGCCCCCACGCCGCGATGCGCCTCTCGGCCAGGATCTCGATTCCGATCGGCTGCGTCCTTACCGTGTGGGGGTTCCTCCAAGGCGATCTCTTCCTCATTCTTCTGGGCATCTGGGTGGTCATCCAGGCCTACCACCTGAAGCAGACGGTCACGGCGGACGACGTGTACACGCCGCGCGGATATTCGGATCGCGGTTACGTCATCGAAGAACCGCGCCGAGAGGGGTATTTCGAGCGCCGCCGGAGGATGCGCCGCGAACGGGACGCGGCGCGGCGGGCGCAGGAGGAGATGGAGCTGCGGCGCCGGGTGGACGAACTGCTCGACAAGGTGAGTCGGGAAGGAATCGGCAGCCTGACGCCCGAGGAACGGCGCGTGCTCGAAGACGCGAGCGAGCGGCTGCGCGATCGCGGATGAGCGGTCTCGCACGGCAAGCCCCGAGGCCGTATCTGCTATATCCCCATTTGCAGGAACCTATCTATGAAGAATCCCCTTCGGCTCGTCTTTGTCGGGCTGACGCTCGCTGCCACCGGCGCGGCGCAGGATACGGCGGCGCCCTGGAAGCGGTGCGACAGCGAGATCGAGTGGCTCTCCGACGGCCGCTCCATTAAGGATCAGAATCAAGGCGCTCGCGATCGAAAGGTGGACGCCAAAGATGTCGAGCTTCTGGAGCAGGCCAAGGCCAAGGCGAAAGAGTCCGGCCGGCTCATCCTCTGGTACATCCCTCAGGTCGCGGGCCAACAGATGTACCGGCCGATGCTGCCGGACAACTATATGAAAGCGGCGGTCTGGACGGACGAACGCATCGTAGATCTGGTTCGCCGCCGCTTCGTTCCCCTGCGTAACGTCTGCACACCGGCGATGACCAAGGAGACGAAAGTGGGCCGCTGGGAGGTAGTCGAGCCGGCGATCGCCATCCTGAACGCCGAAGGAGCCTTGGTCCACGTCCTCCAGCGCATTCGAACCTTCAACGCCGGCTACATTCATTCCATGCTGAGGGCGGTGCTCGCTCAGGAGGGCAAGTTCGCCGCGTCTGAAAGCACCGACGACATCGACGAACTGATCAAGGGCGGAGATTACGACCGCGCCACGAACCGGCTCATGGCGCAATGGAAGGACAAAGATCCCGTCGCGCGGCTGCAAATGGCCAAGATTTGCCAGGGTCTGCGGATGGGCGAGAAGGCGATTCGCATGCTGGATGAGGCCGCCCAGCAGACGAAGGACGCCGAGCTGCTGGGAAGCATCGCCACGGAACGGGGCGAGGTGCTTCTGGCGCAAGGGAAGATCGAAGAAGCCAAAGCGCAGCTCGAGAAAGCGGCGGGAATGAAATCCTCCCGCGCGTTCGAGGCGGAGTATTACCTAGCCGTGGCGGAACGGTTCAGCGGCAAGGACGAATCCGCCATGGCGCGGTGGGAGAAGCTGGCGAGCGAAGCGGCCGAGACCCGGTGGGGCTGGCGCGCGTCGGCCAACGTGAAGAAACATCGGGACACGCGGCCGATCGGACCGGCTCCTTCATGCTACGAAGACGTGTTCTGGAGCCACGAGTCGGCGTACGGTCTGCGGGACGGCACGTGCTGGCCGCGTACCGAGAAGGATGTCGACGATATCGCGCGCCGCGCGGTCACGTGGCTGTTGCGCGCCCAGACCGCTTCGGGCGGCTGGACCGATACGCGGTACGCGTACTGGCCGTCGCCGGCCATCATCCCCAACGTGCGCGTGGCGGTGACCAGCCTAGCGGCGGCCGCGCTCTTGGAATGGCGTTCCGTCGATCCCGCGCGCGCGGACGCGGCCGTGGCGGCGGCGGAGAAGTACCTGCTGGACGACGAGAATCTCGCCAAAGGCAAGAACGAGGAGTGCTACGCGCAGGCGTACCGGCTCGTCTATCTCACGCGCAAACACGCGACGCTCTCGGACGAGAAGGCCCGGGCGACCAACATCGAACATATGAACGCCGTCGCCAAGAGGCTGGCGACCATACAGACGCGGTCGGGTTTCTGGGCGCACGAGTATCCGAATCCCTTCTGCTCGGCGGCGGTGCTCCAGCCGCTGCAAGCCGCCAAGAAAGCCGGGGCGGAGGTCGCCGATGAAGTCCTGGAGAAAGCGACTTCGCGCTTGAAGTCCACGCGAGGCAGCCGGGGGCGCCAGCCGTACGGCGGCGGAGGCGGGGCGAGCCGCGCGCAGGATTCCAGCGCCCGCAGCGCGATGTGCGACGGCGTGCTCCTCGACGCGGAGATCGTCACGCGCGACGACCTGGCGACGGCGCTGTCCGATTTTTGGAAGTACCTGAAAGTCCGCGAGCGGATTCGCGTGTGCGATTTCCATTCCATCGGCGAACTGGGCGGCTTCTTCTTCTTCCATGGGTTCTTTCATACGACGGAGACGTTCCGGCTGCTGGACGAGAAGGCGCGCGACGAGAACGCGTCGAAGGCGCTGGCACATCTGGTGAAGATTCCGGAGATCGACGGAAGCTTCCTCGACAGCCATGAGATGGGCAAGAGCTACGGCACGGCGATGGCGCTCCTGTCGCTGAAGAACGTGTTGCGAAAATAGGGAAATGCTCGCTTGCTCGACCCGTGATCCGTATTATTTGACACCGAGTTTTTGACAGGAGCCCTCTCATGAAACGCCCGCTGATCGTTTCGACCTTGACCCTCTTCGCCGCGGCTTCCGCCTTCGCCGGGGAAGAACTCCGCGGCGGCCAGGACGACTCCGGAAAGCACGCCACCGCCATGGTTTCCCCTCGTCCCGCACCGCAGGACAGCGCCCTCGAGGAGCGCATCGGCAAGCTCATTCAGGAACGCATGTCCGCCTTGCGGGAGGAGCTGCTGAAGACGGTGCGCGAGGCGCTGAAGAGCGCGGCCAAGAAGGCCCCGGAACCTCCCAAGAAGGAGCCTGAAGCGAAGAAAAAGGATGAGCCGAAGAAAGACGACCAGAAAGCCGACGACGCTCCGAGGAAGCGCGGCTACATGGGCATCCAGGCCCAGGAACTGGACGAAGACGACGAGGAAGTCCTGGAAAAGAACGGATACGAGGGCGGCATCAAGGCCACCGTTGAGCCGGATTCCCCCGCGGAAAAGGCCGGCATGGAGGACGACGACATCGTCGTGGAGTTCGAAGGGAAGAAGGTGACCAGCGTCCAGGAACTGGCTCCGCTCGTCCAGCGGCACGGCGCCGGTCGGGAAGCGAAAGTCGTCATCCTGCGAAACGGGAAGAAAAAGGACATCAAGATCAAGCTCGGTCCCCATCCTCAAGATGAGGAGGAAGAAGAGGAATAGGCCGACTTGGACTTTGAGCGGCGGACTTCATAAGATGCGCGCGTGACCCGCCGCACGATCACCCTGGCGCACAGCCCGGACAGCGACGACGCCTTCATGTTCTGGGCGCTGGCGGAAGGCAAGGTGGACGCGCGCGGCCTCGAGTTCCGGCATACCCTGTCGGACATCGAGACGCTGAACCGGCGCGCGCTCGAAGGCGCCTACGATCTGACGGCGATCAGCTTCCACGCGTACCCCTACGTGCGGGAGCGATATCTGCTGTCGAGCGCCGGCTCGAGCGTGGGCGACGGCTACGGACCGGTGCTTGTATCCCGCCGCCCGATGACCCGCGAAGACCTCGAGGGCGTCCCCGTCGCGGTGGCCGGAGCGCGGACGACGTCCTGCCTGGCGCTGAACCTCTATGCCCCGCGTGCCCGCACGGTAGAGGTCCCCTTCGACCGCATTCCGGAAGAAGTCGCCAAGGGCGCGGTCGAGGCGGGCTTGCTCATCCACGAAGCTCAGCTCACGTTTGCCGATGCGAAGCTGCATCGGATCGCCGACCTGGGCGCGTGGTGGAAGGAAACGACCGGATTGCCCCTGCCGCTGGGCGGCAACGCGGTTCGCCGGTCCCTCGACCCCGACGTGCGGCGGACCGTATGCTCCGTTCTCCGGGATTCCGTCGAATACGGATTGCGGCATCGATCCGACGCGCTGGATCACGCAATGAAGTACGCGCGCGGCATGGATCGCGCGCGCGCCGACCGCTTTGTCGGCATGTATGTCAATGAATACACGCTCGATCTGGGCCCCCGGGGGAGGGACGCCTTGAATCTCCTCCTCCGTCGGGGCCATGAAGCGGGTCTGCTTCCATACCCCTCCCCTCCGGAGTTCGCCGATTAGACTGTTACAATATATTTTGAAAATTTTTTGTAACGAACGCGCCTGGCCGATACGCCTGTGGAAATTCCTGACCGTCGGGGGGACGGGAACGCTCGTCAACCTGGGTCTCGTCGCCATGCTTCACGAAGCGGCGGGCCTGCACCCGGCAGCGGCCAGCGTGCCGGCCTTCGCGGTCGCGGTCACGTGGAACTACACGCTCAATCGCCTCTGGACATTCCGGGGACGAAAGCTGGGGCTGGCGGGATCTTACGCGCGCTACGTGGCCGGGACCCTGCTGGGGCTGAGCGCCCAGGTGGGCGTCACATGGTTCCTGTTCGAGCGCGCCGGTTTGTTCTACCTCCTGGCTTCCGCCGCGGGCATCGCCACCGGAGCCCTGTTCAACTACGCCGCCAGCGAGCTGTGGGCGTTCCGAACGCCGCGACGCGGCGCAGAGGTTGCGAACTTTTCGTCGTCCTCGGATACAGATCCAGTGAAGTGACGGAGGTGACCCCATGATGAAACGCGTGACCACGGTGTTGTCGTTGACGGCGCTGCTGGCGGCCGCCGCCGCGAGTCAGGAAGACGATCGAGTGGGCGCTCTGATCCGCGACCTCGGCAGCGAACGCTTTGAAGTCCGCGAGAAGGCGACCGCGGAGCTCAAGAACATCGGCCGGTCCGCGCTGGAAGCGCTTCGGAAGGCCGCGGACGAAAATCCCGACGCCGAGGTCCGGGTGCGGGCCCGGCGCATCCTCGAAGAGATCGAGCGGCCCTCGTCCTCGAGACCGGAGCGCCACGCCAAGAGCGGGCGCATTGCGGTGAAGATGCTGGACGGAGAGGCCGTCTACCACATCGACCCGGCGGGCCAGGAGCCCATCACGTTCCGCATGAAATCGGGCGGCGGCGTGGAGCTCGAATACCGGGACGCCCAGGGAAAGAAAGCGACGGCGAGCGCGGACTCGCTGGACGCCTTCCACCAGCAACACAAGGACCTCTGCGAGCGCTACGGCATCACCAAGAACGGCATCGACTACGGCGGGACGCATACGACGTTCGGCCCGCGGCAATGGCGCATCTGGCGCTGGAACGTGGACGGCGACGACGCTCCGCAGGATCAGGACGAGAAGACGCCCTCCGAAGATTTCGAGGATGCCGTCCGCCGCCTGCACGAAGAAATTCGAAAAATGACCGAAGGCCTGCACCGGTTCGACGACTTCCACGATCGTTTCGACGATTTCCCGGATCGATTCATGGATTGGATGAATCGGCCGACGCGCGGCGCCGTGTTCGGACCGGTTCCCGAGGTCCTGAGAGCGCACGTGTCCCTTCCCGAAGGGCAGGGACGGATCGTCGAGTCAGTCTGGGAGGGTTCCACCGCCTCGGCGCTGGGCCTGAAGAGGCACGACGTCCTGTTGGAGATCGACGGCGTCAAAGTCCGGTCGCTCAAGGATGTCCGGCGACATCTGTCGCGAGAATCGGAGCTCAAAGTCCTGCGCGGAGGGAAAGTCGTCACGCTGAAAGCGGAAGCGCAGAAATAAGTAAGAAGCATGTAGCAAGTAGTAGAGTCCGCGAGCGGCGCATTTTTCGCACTCCCGCTCTATCCCCGCCAAAAGACGTTCCGGATCGCGCAAAAAAATATCGCCGGCTCCGGCGGTTTCCCCGTTGACAACCCCAAGGGCTTGGGGTATACATGAATTGATTGCCTTATTTGTTGTGATTCGGGCCGGTCCGACAAGAATCGCAACACACAAGCGTTCTGTAAAAGTAAGACAAGAGCGGGTCACTTCCGCCGTCACGGCGAAAGCGCAGGGGGAGGAGAAGAGAGGGGGGCCGCCGAAGCCCATTTCGCGCGTCCCGGGCCACCTCCTTGGAAATTCAAAGTCGTTCGCGTCGAAAAAATATTTGAGAGGGGGGAGAAAACATGCCGGACCATCTTTTCGAATCCGCCGGATCGTCCGCCGTGGCCACCTCGAAAGCCCAGACGCGCCGAGGGCGGCGCCGCGCGGGAGACGGCGCGGGGCTCAAGTTCAAGAGGATGTTCACGTCCCCAGGCGCCCATCCTTTCAATGAAATCGTCTGGGAGCGCCGCGCCTCGAAGATCGCCAATCCCGACGGTTCCATCGTCTTCGAGATGGCGGACGTCGAGGTTCCCCAGGCCTGGTCGCAGCTTGCCACCGACATCATCGCCTCGAAATATTTCCGCAAGGCCGGCGTGCCCGGCACCGGCCACGAGACCAGCGCGCGTCAGTCCGTCACCCGTGTCGCCCGTTCGTTGCGGCGGGCGGGCGAGCGGTTCGGCGGATACTTCGCCTCCTCCGAGGACGCCGACGCGTTCGAGATGGAGTTGACGTACTTTCTCATCCATCAATACGGCGCGTTCAATTCGCCCGTCTGGTTCAACTGCGGCCTGGCCCAGGAATACGGCATCACCGGCCGCAGCGTCGGCAACTGGGCCTGGAATGAGCGCGAGGATCGGATCGAGGAGACGGCCGACGCCTACACCCGCCCCCAGCTTTCCGCGTGCTTCATCCAGAAGATCCAGGACGACTTGATGGACATGGCCGATCAGGTCAAGCGCGAAATGCGCATCTTCAAGTTCGGCTCGGGCACGGGCACGAACTTCTCGTCCATCCGCGCGGAAGGCGAACGCCTCTCCAGCGGCGGCACGTCGAGCGGATTGATGAGCTTCCTGGAGATCTACGACAAGGCGGCCGGAGCCATCAAGAGCGGCGGCACCACCCGGCGCGCCGCCAAGATGGTATGCCTCGACATGGACCATCCCGAGATCGATCGCTTCATCACCTGGAAAATGCGCGAGGAGGAGAAGGCCCGCATCCTCATCGAGCTCGGCGGACTCGATGCCGATTTCAACGGCGAGGCGTACCATACCGTCAGCGGCCAGAATTCGAACAACTCCGTCCGCATCCCCGACGCGTTCATGGAAGCGGTCCAGAACGACGGCGAGTGGACCACGACATGGCGGCAGAACGGGCAGCCGGCCAAGGTGTACAAGGCGCGTGACTTGTGGGACCGGATCGCCACCGCCGCGTGGCGCTGCGCCGACCCCGGCGTCCAGTTCGACACCGCGATCAACCGGTGGCACCCCTGCCCGAACACGGAGAAGATCAACGCGTCGAACCCGTGCAGCGAGTATATGTTCCTGGACGACTCCGCGTGCAACCTGGCCTCGTTGAACCTGACCAAATTCCTCGACGCCGAAGGCCGCTTCGACGTCGGCGCGTACCGGCACGCGTGCGAGATCTTCATCACGGCCCAGGAGATCGTCGTCGACTTCGCCAGCTATCCCACCCAATCCATCGCCCAGAACTCGCACGATTACCGGCCGCTCGGGTTGGGGTACGCGAACCTCGGAACGCTGCTCATGCTCCTGGGCATCCCGTATGACAGCGATCGCGGGCGCGCCGTCGCGGCGGCGCTGACGGCCGTCATGTGCGGGCGCGCCTACCGGCAGAGCGCCGAGATCGCGCGATCCAAAGGGCCCTTCGCGGGCTTCTCCAAGAATCGGGAGCCGTTTCTCCACGTCATGCGGATGCACCGCGACGCGGCGCACGGGATTCCCGACGCGGGCGCCCCGCCCGAGCTCCTGGAGGCCGCGCGCGCCGACTGGGACGACGCCGTCGCGCTGGGCGAACTGCACGGCTTCCGAAACGCGCAGGCCACCGTCCTGGCCCCGACGGGCACCATCGGACTGCTCATGGACTGCGACACCACCGGCGTGGAGCCCGACTTCGCGCTCGTGAAGTTCAAGAAGCTGGCCGGCGGCGGATGCTTCAAGATCGTCAACGATTCCGTCTCCGAGGCGCTCCGGCGGCTGGGCTATACGCCGCCGCAGATCCGGGACATCGTGGAACACGTGGCCGGCACCAACACGCTCCGAAACGGCTCCGCCATCAACGCGAAGGCGCTCGAGGAGAAGGGGCTCGCCGCCGAGGAGATCGAGCGGATCGAGAAGCAGCTTCCCAAGGTCTTCGATCTGGAGCACGCGTTCTCCCCGTTCGCCGTGGGCGAAGCGGCGCTGAAGCGGCTCGGCCTGCACGACAAGGCGAAAGACCCGAAGTTCAGCCTGCTGCGGGAGCTCGGATTCGCCGACGCGGAGATCGAGGCGTCCAACCTGAAGATCTGCGGCTGGATGACGATCGAGAACGCGCCCCATCTGAAGGAAGAACACCTGCCGATCTTCGACTGCGCCAACGTGTGCGGGCCGCACGGAAAACGGTTCATCCACCACATGGGCCACATCCGCATGATGGCCGCGACGCAGCCCTTCATCTCCGGGGCCATCTCCAAGACGATCAACATGCCTCGCGAGACCACCGTCGAGGACATCCAGCAGGCCTACCTCGAAAGCTGGCGTCTCGGGCTGAAGGCGGTGGCCCTCTACCGCGACGGCTGCAAGGCGAGCCAGCCGCTTTCGACCAAGGCCAAGAAGGACGCCTCCAAAGTGGACGTGCAGGCGACCGCGCTGCCCGCCACGGTGGGCGAACCGGTCAGTCCCACCGCCGCGTTCTCCGGCCTGCGGCGCATCCGGCTGCCCAAGAAGCGCGGCGGCTTCACCCAGGAAGCGCGCGTGGGCGGCCACAAAGTGTATCTGCGCACGGGCGAATACGAAGACGGCACGCCCGGCGAGATCTTCATCGACTTGCACAAGGAAGGCGCGGCGCTGCGGTCGGTGATGAACTGCTTCGCGATCGCCGTCTCGCTCGGCCTCCAGCACGGCGTGCCCCTGAAAGAGTTCGTCGATTGCTTCACGTTCCAGCGGTTCGAACCACAGGGACCGGTGGACCATCCGAACATCAAATTCGCGACGAGCATCGTGGACTACGTCTTCCGCGTGCTGGCGCTCGAGTACCTGGGCATGACCGAATTCGCGCAGGTGAAACCGGTGGACGGCCTCGCCGCGCCGGCGAAGATCCGCCCAGAGCGCCCCGCGGCCGTTCCGAAGGCCGGAGAAGGGGAAAACGGGACGACCGGCCTCACACCGGGCAGGCCCTTCGACTCGGCCGGCAAAGCCGGCCTCGCTCAGGGCCGGGAAACATCCGCCCTCAGCGAACACCTGTCGACGATGATGGGCGATGCTCCCTTCTGCAACCTCTGCGGCCACGTGACCGTCCGCAACGGCGTCTGCTACAAGTGCATGAATTGCGGCAACACGATGGGATGCTCGTAACGAGGCGTCCCGCATGATCCGCCTTCGTCCCGCCCATTCTAAAGCTGGAACGCTCCATCGGCTTGATTCGCTCCATTCCGGGACGGAGCCTTCAACGGCGCTCCTCAGCTCAAGAATGGGCGGGACTTCGGCGTGATGGGCCTGCCGCAAGGAAAAAAACTTCTCGCGGCAGACTCAAGTAAGAAAACCCGGGAACTCCCCGGGTTTTTTCTTGCTAAAAGACTTTACCTCCACGCCGGGAACGCTATACTCGATTTTCGAACCTCCCGCGGCTTTTGGCGGCTCGCATCATAAAGGGGGTGCCGCTGCGACTAGGCAATACGAACATTCTACGTGGAGTCGCCGTCACTGCCGCTCGGCCGGCGTCATCGAATGGCTGGGCCAGGATGTCGCAGAAGAACCGGCGTTGGACGTGACGGACGCGCTGGCGCTGATCCTGCTTCGCTGGCCTGAAGCTTTGGGGCGGCGCAAAGAGCTCCGCTCTCTTCTCCGATCCATCCGCCCCGAGAACGCCGCGCAGGACCTCCGCCTAGACGACCTCCGCTTCCGCCTCCGCAAGCCGCTCCGCCGCTACGGAGTCTCCCGAGTCATGGCCTATCACTTCTACCGCTTTCTGATGGGCCTCACCCCCTGGCAGCTCAAGGTGCTGCGCGCGTGGGCTCAAACCGGCCATTCGCTGGGCGAAGCCGCCACCGAACTCGGCGTGACCGCGTCCGCCGTATGCCGCACGCTTCAGCGTTGCCGGCTCCGGTTGAGCGCACGCTCGCTTTCGCGCGGTGAAAATTAGGGTTGATCTTCGATCATTCGGCCCGCCAAGAGGTTAGGCGGTTTGACGCTGTGGAAGTCCGCTCAAAATGTAAACGCGCCGGCATGTATTCGCCAAGTACAAGGAGAGAGCGCGCTTTCGCGCCGGGGAAAGTCTTTGAAAAGGTGAGGTTCGAAGCGTCTTTCCAGTGCTCGCGACGGAATTGCGTCGAGGCCCGCGGCCTCCGATTCGGCGGGGCGTGACGCGCGGCCGTCATCCCGCACACGACCCCCGAGTTCGACCCGCCCGCTAGGAGCGTGTCGAGATACTCAAGGAGATGCCGAGATATAGGGGATGCTGGAGTTAAGACTACGATTTGTGGCGGTGGTCAACTCCATATCTCCAATATGCCGACAATCTCCCAGCGGATCGAGAGCTGAAGCCTAACAAATCCATTCACTTACGGGAGGCGCCATGGAAATTCTGGACCAGATGTTGGTGGACGTGAAACGGCTCTACGAACAAGCGACGGGGACGCCGTATTCCCGGGAACGGCTCCGGGGCCGACCTTTGACGTTGCCCAAGGACGCCGACACCGAAGGCTATCTGTACCAGCAGATCGCCCATCTGCGGAATCTGCTGGCCGCTCGAACCTCGCCCTTCTGGTCCAGCACTCCCATGTGGATGCCGGTCCTCGACGCCTACGAAACGAACAACGCCCTCGTCCTGCGCATGGAATTGCCGGGCCTGCTTCGGGAAGACATCGATCTCAGCGTCGGGGACAGCCTCGTCGTCGTCAAGGGCGAGCGCATCTTCCGTCCCGAAGACCGTAACATCACCGTCATGGCGAAAGAGCGGTTCTACGGGCCGTTCGAGCGCTGGATTCCCCTGCCGTATCGGGTCACGCCGGAGCCCAAGGCGGTCCTTCGCGACGGCGTCCTGGAAATCCGTTTGCAAAAATCCGAATCCACCCACGAAGGAACGAGCCGGGTGGAAATCAATTGAGAGGACATGTGCAAAGGAGGAGTCATGGCCGCTGAATCGAAAACAACGACAGAATCGCGGACGCAGGGGCGCCAGGAAAAAATCGAGGAGATCCTCGCCGTGCTGGGCGAGCTTTATCAAAGGCTTGGCTATCAGCATGCCAGCCCCGGCGCGGAGCTGATGCCGCCGCAATACCAGTTCATGGGGTACCGTCCCTACGCAGCCCAAGAGATGGTCAATCCCGGGGCGGGTCGCGAGTTCGGTCCCGGATTGGCGCCGAGAAACCCATGGCTTCAGAGCTTCGCGCCAGGCGCCCCCGAGGTCTTCTCACCCACCGGGTATTCCCGGATGTGACGGGCGCCGGCGATCCATTGTCTTGAAGGCTCGCGCCGAAGAGACTGCCGTCCTCTGGATGGGATCGATGCGTTTGTGGTACGTACCGCAGGAGGTTCTGTATGGTCTACCCAACCGAGATTTTCGGAAGACCGTGGTGGCTCCAAAACATCGCCCCGTTCGGAGCGAATCCCAACCTTCCCTTCATCGGAAGTTTCGTGCCTCAGGTCACGGCGGGGAATCCTCCGATTTCGATGGCCTCGCCGTTCACTCCCTGGGCCGCCGGACCGTTCGGATACTCGCCCTTCGGCACGCAATTCCCGCTGGGCGCGCAGAGTCAGGGTTTCAACCCCCTGTCCTCGATTCCGGAGTTCGCCCATGCTCAGGGGCTGCGACCGACGCTGGCGGCCGTGATGTGCCCGCCGCAGGTGGCTCAGTTGTTGATCGGGTGCGGGCTGGCCCAGCCCGCTTATATGGCTTGAACAAGGGCAGTACCTGTGATCCAGGGGAGGCAGTCTCCATCGGCTCGGGTTCCGCGCTTGCGGTATGTATCAAGCCTACTTAAGTTATTTCGCGGAGGAGATCTCCGTACAATCGGAAGCCATCCAGGCCTTCGCCCGTGTCGCGATGCGGGCGAGCGACGGCCACGAGGGCGGCAGCCACCCTTTGTCCGTCGTCCTGGTCGCGGGTCCCCTGGGTAGCGGCAAGCGCACCTTGATGGAAGCGCTGGCGCGCCTCCTGCTCGGAAGCGATCGACGGGTCATCAAGATCAATCCCAGTCTGTTCCCTCAGGCCGGGCATCTGTTGACGTACCTAGCCTCGGCCTGCCAGGCCTTTGATGCGACGCTCCTGCCGGGCGAGAACCCCTTGAGGCTGATCTTCGTCAATCCGATCGAGAAATCGCAGCCCGCCGTCATGGAGCTGTTCATTGACATCTTCACCAACGGAGAGGCGATGCTCGTTCCGGGATGGACGGTCGATTTCCGCCGGACGATCTTCGTCCTGGAGACGGACGTGGGAGAGCTGGAGACGGGCGAGGAGCTGTTCCTCGGATTCAAAGCGTCGGATCCCGAAGCCGTGGCCAAGGAGGACGCCCGATTTCGAAAGACGATCGAGGAGCGGGTCTACGCCAGTTTCCCGCCGCGCCTGCTGAGTCTGGTGGACGAGTTCGTGTTCTTCCGGAAAATTCGGGAGTGGGATCTGCGCTCCATTCTTGAAAAACTCCTGCGCACCTTGCGGCAGCGGTTGACGTCGCTCGGCCTTCATCTGCACGTGGAGGACGCGGCCAGCAATTTCTTGCTGAGCGCGGGCAATCGGTCGCTGCGATTCGGCACCAAAGGGTTGCGCCAGGCGGTGGACCGTCATCTGGAGACGCCGCTGCGGGACCTGCTGGCGTCGCGCCCCTTGCCCACCGGCGCCGTCATCTACGCGCGCCGCACCCTCAACGGCATCGCCCTGTTCGTACCTCTCTGAAAAAGTCCCTCGTCCATAGTCCCCAGCGCGGCGAAGCCGCAACTCAATCCTTCCCGAGCGGTTTCTCGCCGCGCTGGGAGTCCATCGCCTTGAACGACTCGGACCTCCTCATGCGCGCCTTCACGATCCGTATCATCTTCGTCGCCATGATGAACGCCTGGCCCGCCGCGCTGCTGCTCGCTCTGCCCGCCGCATGCTCCGCTCCCGCTCCGCGCCAGGAAGAGACGTCTTCGACGCGCGCGGATGAAATCGCCCGCGCCATCCGCGAGAACCGGCCGTGGAAAACGCCTGAAGAAGCCGAGAAAGACTGCATCTACCTGGCCGAACACGCCGGCAAGAAACACCTGGACGCGCTCCTGAAGGTCATCGAACGGGAAGATTCGGCGCCCGCGCTGGCCGCCATCCTGGCCGCCGCGCGGCTGATCGGCCCCTCGGAAGAACCCTGGATCGAAAACGCCCTCGCTTCGCAAGACGCGACGAAACGCATGCGGGTGCTCTTGCTTCTGCGGGAATCGCGGCTCGCCGAAGCTCGGCCGCTGCTCGCCCGCCATGCCAAGACGCTCCTGGATCCCCGGCGGAAAGACGTCGCGGGCGTCGCGCTGGGCGCCATGAGCGCATGCGGCGCGCGTGAAGCCACGCCGGACATCATGGATTATTTCTTCAGCACCGACGGGGACGGCGCGGCGCTGCGCGCGCTCGGGAAGATCTGGGACTGTTCCGCGCAAGCGCCGGCCTTGCCCCGCGAGGAAGAGCGGTTCCGGCTGCGGGTCCAGCTCACGGCGCATCGGCTGGCCATGGGCCCGGCGAGCACTGCGGAGTCCGCGGAAGCCATGGTGCGGGTGATGACGCTCGCCGAGCTGGACGATTTCCTGAACAAGCAAGCCGGCGAAGTCTTCCCGGCTCGAGGATTCATCGCGGCCGCGGCGGCGCGGCCGGACTTCGACGCGGTCAAGGGCCGGCGCATCCACGAGGCGCTGCTGGCCAGCCCGGATGAAACGCTGGCGGCTCGGATCCTGTGGGGCAGCCCGCACGAGCTGGATCCGAAAGCGGTCCGATCCCTCCTGGAGGATGAGCGCTCGGTGCGGACGGACGGATTGCCCCGGGCGAGGATGTGCGATTTCGCCGCGGCCCGGCTGACCGCCCAGACGGACAAGACCAAGGTAGACATCCCCGCCGAGCCCGAGCGGCGCGAAGAGATCCTCAAGAAGTGGCGGGCGGCGGCGGGCCGGTGAATGAAGATCCGTCAGGGGATGATTCCTCCACGTCTTGGACGAACCGCCAAAACGCGGAAGCGCCGTCAGACAGCTCCCCGGCGCCTCTTTGGTGATTTGGTGGCGGTCAAAAGCTTTCCACAAGAGATCGCGCCCGCCATTCTTTTCATGGATCGTCACCTCCAAATCCCCAGCCATGCCAGCCCGGCCGTGCCCGCGCCGATCATGACCAGGAAAGAGAAGACGACGCGTCCTCGAAAGCCGGGACTGCCCAGGAACGCCGCCAGGAGCCCCTTGATCAGCATGGCGGCCGCCGCCGCCAGCAGAATCGCCACCGCCGCCGTCGTGTGCGGCAAGCCCTCCTTGGCCATGTCCGCGACCGACAACGTAACGGCGTCCGTGCTGGTCGTGCCCGCCAGCGCGCTGGCCAAGTAAATCCCTCCCGACCCCAGATAAGAGCGGGCCGCCTTGGAAACCAAGAGCACCACTCCGAACAGGAGACCGAACTTGATCGCCGCGTTCAACTCGAACGGGTTCGTCAGCTTGACCTCTTCCGGACGGACCTCCGCTTGGCGGCTCTTGCGGTAGAGCAAACCCGCCGCCAACACGCCTCCAAGCGTGGAACCGCTCATGGACGGCAGGATCGCCGGCACCAGCTCCGGATAGACCACGGCCACCATGGCCACGATTCGAACGAACATGACCGTCGACGCCAGCACGACCCCCAGCGCGCACGCCTCGACCACCTGCGGCTCCCGGCGCGAGCGCTCGGAGAACGACAGCGTCACGGCCGTGGACGAAACCAACCCGCCCAGCAGCCCTGTCATGCCCAATCCCTTGCCCGCCCCCCACACGCGAAACGCCACATACCCGACGAAGCTGATGCCGGCGATGAGCGTGATCATCAAGCCGATGTGAAACGGATTCAGCGCCTTCAAGGGGCCGTACGCCTCATCCGGCAGGAGCGGAAGCGCGACGACCGCCACGACCAGGAACTTCACCGTCGCGTAGATGTCCTCATGGGAGACTTTGGTCACCAGCTCGTGCAGCGGCCGTTTCAGCGACAACAACGTCGTCACCACGACCCCGATGGCCGCCACCAGGAGCAGCCTGTTCTTGAGCGGTTCGATCAACCCCTCGGTCTGGGCGAGCACGCCGAGCAGGAACGTGACGGCGAACGCCGTTTTGGTGGTAAGCCCCCGATCGCGCCCTTTGGCGACGTCGTCCGCGTACGACACGACCAGCGGCGCCATCAGCGCCACGAATCCCACGCCGACCGCCCAAGAACCGACCTGGCGGCCCAGGAGCATCGAAAGCGACCCGACGAGCGCGTACAAGGGGAACGTGCGGATGCCGCCCAGGAAGAGCTTCTTGTCGCCGTGCTCCTCCATGGCCTGCTGCTCGCGCTGCAATCCGATGAGCAAGCCGACCCCCAGCGAAACGGCCAGGGAGATGAACAGCTCGTACTCGTTCATCACCCCCCATTATAGGGCATGAAGGATTCGGCATGTCCCAAAGAAGCGATCAGCTCTCAGCTATCGGCCTTCAGCAGCCAGCAACGCCTGGCGCATGAAGCGGGCGGATTTCGGTTCGCGGTCGAAGACGTACCGGAGGTGGGCGTCCAGCAGCCGCCGGAGGTCGTCGGCGATTCCCGCGGTGACGGCCATGGGGAACGGCCTTCCGTGGCGAAAGGCCTGAAGCGCGTCGATCACGACGCGCCGGGTCAGGATCCGGTTCGGATCGCGAGGGGAACAGCTCGCGCAGAAGACTCCGCCGTCGCGCACGCTAAACCAAAGATCAGATCCGGAGGGGGGCTTGCGGCACGCGCCGCAGGCGTCGGTGCGGGGAAAATGCCCCAGTTCGCGCAGGAACGCCGCCTCGAAGCCGAACACCTCTTGCGCCACCGGAGCGCCTTCGTTGAGACGGTCCAGTGTCCGGCGAAGCGCGTCGAACAATTCCGGCTGCGGCTGCGCTTCCGGGGTGAACTCGTCCACCAGGTCCGCGACGTAGCTGGCCGCGGCGAACCGCGCGTAGCTTTCGCGAACCCCGCGGTAGTCTTTCAGCGTCTCGGCGCCCGTCAGCAAGTCCAGCGCGCCGGGCTCCTTTTCCAGTCGGGTGATTTCGTACAGGCAGAGCACATCGAAAGGACCGTGAAACGCGCTCTTGCGGCGCTTGGAGCCTTTCGCGATGCAGTGAATTTTTCCCAGCTCCCGGGCATAGAGATGGACCACCTGGCTGGTCTCGCTATAGTCGAACGTCCGGAGGGAAAGGGCGAGGGATTTCTCGTGCCGGCGGCCCATGGGAGATCCCGAAGAGTGCGGAATTCACGGAGGAAAATAACCACGAAGGCACCGAGACACGGAGAAAATCTTTTCAAGGAGATGTGGAGATAGGGAGATGTTTTTTAGGAATCCTCTTCGTACATCTCCCGATCTCTTATCTCCAAAAATCTTCTCTGTGCCTCCCTGCCCCGAGCCGGATCGAAGGGCGTCTCCTCCGCGCCCTCGTCTACGCCAAGGACCGAACCACCTCTTCCAAACGATCCATGCCCTTCTGGATGCAATCCATCGACGTGGCGTACGACAGGCGGATATGCGCGTCGCTGCCGAACCCTTCGCCGGGAACGACGGCGACGTGACCCTCGTCCAGCAGCAGATCCGCCATGCCCGCAGAATTCCGGATCTTCTTCTTGCCGTGGCGCCGCCCGAACAGGGCGCTCACGCGAGGGAACGCGTAAAACGCTCCTTCGGGAACCGACAGGGAGAGGCCGGGAATGGCTTGAAGCCTCTGGACGATGACGTCCCGCCGGCGCGAGTATTCGGCGACCCAACCCGCGACGAACGATTGGTCTCCTTCGAACGCCGCCACCGCGGCGTATTGAGCGATGGAGTTCGGATTCGACGTCGATTGGCTCTGGATCTTGGCCACGGCTTCCATGATCTCCGGGGGACCGGCCGAATAGCCGATCCGCCATCCGGTCATGGAGTACGTCTTCGAGCAGCTATTGACGGTGACGGTGCGCTCCCGGATTTCGGGACCCAGCGAGGCGATCGAGATGTGAGGGGTCGAGCCGTAGACGATCTTCTCGTACACCTCGTCCGAGATGACCCACAGGCCGCGCTCCACGGCCACCTTGGCGATCGCCTCGAGCTCCGCGCGCGAGTACACGGCGCCCGTCGGATTGACGGGGCTACAGTGAATGAGCAGCTTGGTCTTCGGCGTCACGGCCGCTTCGAGATCTTTGGCGGCGACCTTGAAGGAGGCCTCCTCGGAACCGCGAACCAGCACCGGCTTGGCGCCGGTGGACTTGACCATCTCGGGATAGCTGGTCCAGTAGGGGGACGGAATGAGCACCTCGTCCCGCGGATCCAGGAGGGCGAGGAACGCGTTGAAAATGGCGTGCTTGGCACCGCAGGAAATCACGACCTGCGCCGGTTCGTAGTCCAACCCGTTGTCGCGGCGAAACTTCGCGGCGACCGCTTTGCGGAGCGCGGGAATACCGGAGGACGGCGTGTATCGGGTATAACCTTTGGCCATCGCTTCCACCGCCGCCTGTTTGATGTGCTCCGGCGTCTCGAAGTCGGGTTCGCCGGCGCTGAACGAGAGAACCTCCATGCCTTCCGCCCGAAGCCGAGCGGCGCGCTCGGTCATGGCCAGGGTGACGGATTCCTCGACCGCCCGCGCGCGGCGGGAGATCGGCGAGCGTTCTTTCATCGCGGAAGGGGTCATGGTGCGGACACTGTAGGGAAAGGAGCGCATCGCTTCAACGAAATATGTCCTCTTCATTTCCCCTCGCGCGCGGCCGGAAGCGTGACGTGGACCGTCGTGCCCACGCCCTCCTTCGACGTCATCTCGATCTTCCCTCCGTGCGCCTCCACGAGGGACTTGCTGATCGACAGCCCCAGCCCGTGACCTCCCACCCGATCTCCCGAGGGCCGCCCGCGCCCGCGATCCACCCGATAGAATCGATCGAACAGGTGGGGCACGCTTTCCACGGGAATTCCCACCCCGGTGTCCGTCACCTCGATCCTGGCCGTCGCGTCTTCCCGCCACACGGAGATCTTCACTTCGCCTCCCGGGTGGTTGTACTTGACTCCGTTTTCCAGCAGGTTGAGGATCACTCGCCGCAGCATCACCGTATCGCCTCGAACACGCACGTGGGGAGCGATCAATCCCGCCCGGACGCGAACCCCGTGCGCCTCGCCCAGAATCTGCGCGTCTCCCAGCGCCTCTTGCGTCACGTGAGACAGGTCCACCGTTTCCTGGCGCAGCGCGGCCTGCTTGCTGTCAAGCTGCGCCAGCAGGAGCAGATTGTCCACGATGCGCGTCATGCGCGAGACTTCCTCGGCCACGCTGGCCAGCAACGCCTGATAGGCGGCCGCGTCCGACTCGCCTTCGAGCGCCAGCTCGATCTCCGTGCGCAGGTTGGCCAGCGGAGTCTTCAGCTCGTGGGAGGCGTTGGCCGTGAACGCGGTCACCTGCTCGAACACCCGCTCCAGCCGCGCCAGCATGTCATTCAGCGTGATGGCCAGGTCGCGGATTTCGCCTTTCGTCGGAGGGACGGGAACGCGCTGCGACAGATTCGATCGCTGGATCTGTTCCGCCTGTAGGCGAAGTTCGTCGACCGGCGAGAGCGCCCCGCGGACGAAGATCCGACCCACGTACCCCGCGACCAGGAGCATCGCCGGAATGAACAGGGCGAAATAATACAGCAGGCGGCGCAGCCGGCGCTCGAACGGCGCTTCGTCCAGTCCGAACGCCACCCAGGCGGCGCGGCCGCGACGGTCCTCCACGGATCGCACCTTGAAACGGAACGAAGTCCGGCCCACCCGCGAACGGATCGTCTCGGACGCCGCGGCGGGGCGGAGGCGTTCGAAACTCACCGCGCCCGGCATCCGCCACCACGCGTTCCCCTCCGCGTCGTACACCGCGGCCACGGCTCCGAGCGCGCTCGCCGCGGCCTCGACGGAAGAGGCGTCCCCCCCCGCCAGCTCCTCGAAACGGCCGAGGACATGTTCCGCGAACACGCGGGCCTCCCGATCGAGAAGTTCGTCGAAGTCCCTTTGGAACTCGAGGCGCGCCGCGACGTAGATGGACGAGGCGAAAACGGCCAGAATCACCGCCAGGATGATGACGTACAGCAGCGTCAGCCGCGACTTAAGGGACTTCAGCATCAGGCTCCTTGATCATGTACCCGACCCCCCGAACCGTGTGGATCAGCTTCGGGTGGCGGTCTCCATCCAGTTTCCGGCGCAGGTAATTCACGAAAACGTCCACCACGTTGCTCTGCCAATCGAAGCTGTAGTCCCACACATGCTCGGCGATCGACGTCCGCGTCAGCACGCGGTTGGGGTGGCGCATCAGGTATTCCAGGAGGGCGTACTCCCGCGGTGTCAGCCGGATTTCGTCCTTGCCGCGATGGACTTCGCGGCGCAGCAAGTCCATCGTCACGTCCGCCACTTTGAGGGTGGATGCCGAGGCTTCGCTCCCCCGCCGGAGCAAGGCGCGCACGCGCGCCCTCAATTCATCCAGCGCGAACGGCTTGGCGAGGTAATCGTCCGCGCCGAGGTCCAGACCTTTGACCCGATCCTTGACCTGCCCGCGCGCCGAAAGGATCAGGACGGGCGTGGCGCGCTTCTTCTCACGGAATTCCCGAAGCACCGTCCAGCCGTCCTTTTTCGGAAGCAGGAGGTCGAGAATGAGCAGGTCGTAGGATTCGGTCGAAGCGAGGTGTGCGCCTTCTTCGCCGTCATGGCAAACATCCACGGCGTGCGCGTCCTCGACGAGCGCGCGCTTGATGAAGCCGGCGAGTTTTTTTTCGTCCTCGACGACCAGAATGCGCACGACGCCATTTAACCCGGCGCCTTCGCGAGTTTCCAGGCGAAATGAAACCAGCCGCCCGCTTGGATTTCCTCCCGCGGCCGGATACACTGGACCCCGCTTCCGAGGAGCGTATCGAGATATTCAAGGAGATGTCGAGACGTAGGAGATATCGGAGATAAGACCCCTCAGCCGCATCTCCCTTTCTCCACGATCCGGACCATCTCCTTCCGAAGGAGCGCCCCGGAATGAGAAAGCTAGAGAGCGCGTATCGCGTCTGGACATTCCGGCGCCTGTGCTTGATCGGTCTTGCGGGCGCCGCCACGGCCGCGTTGTCGGCGCTGCACGTCTTGAGGTTGGCGGCGGATCCGGCTGGGGCGGCCGTTCACGCCGTCGCGTTGCTGATCACCGCGTTTATCACCGGGATCCTGGGATATCTTCTCGCATGCCACGTGTCCGGTCCGCGGGGCGCGAAGTCCCCGTGGAAGCGCGGCGCGCGCCAGGCCGCGAGGAGAGAGGCCCCATTCGTGGCGCTCGCGGGCGCCGCCATCGCGGCGTTCTTGGCGCTGGCGACCCCAGCCTTGGCCCCCGAAGGACGGGCTCCCGCCTCGACGGCCCTCGCGCTCCACGCTCTCGACTCCGAACCGCGACGAATGCCGGAACCGCTCGGTTTGGTCGAGTCGCCGAGACCGCTGGCCCGCGCCTCTGAACGACCTGAACCGCCGGCCCTCGTGGAGCCCGCCGAGCCCCGTGGCGCTGCGCATTTTCAGGATGAAGCGCCTCCGCCGCCCCGACCCCTTCCGGATAAGCCCCGCGAAGATTCCGCCCCCCCGGCGGAGTGGCTGGAGCGGCCGGCATTCGGAAAATCATTTCCACCGTCTTCGATTCCTTTTGCGCTGGAGCGGGAGCTCGATCTGGAGCGGCGATTTCCGCGGCTGGGCGTCCCTTCCCAATTTCGACCGGAAGAGCTGCCGCCGGTGGAAGCCGGCGCTTCTCTCTATTTCGGGATGCTCGGCGGATACCTGAGCATGCGGTTCGTGGGCGAAACACGACCGTTCGAGCTGAACGTGGGAGACGTCCTGGGAGGCGACACGCTGGAACGCGGAGGCGAGCTTCTGCTGGAGTTTCCTCTGTCGCGCCGCGACGCCTTCCGCGTGAGCTTCGTCGGGATGCGCCTGCGCCAGGGCGGCACGGTGGGCGATGACGCCGATTTCAGCGCGAACGCTTCGCTCGCGGGAGCCGCCTACGACTTCACGTTCACCTGGACCCACCTCTTCGCGGGTTTCTCCCACAAGATGGCCGGATTTACCCGCGAGAGCCGGTTCGACTGCGCCCTGCATCTGGGCGCGATGGTCGATTACACCTACGGCCGCCTGAAGGTGGATGGAGCGCAACTGGCCGAGATGCAGGACGGCGAGCGGGGCTGGAGCGCGCCCGCGGTGGGGCTCACGGTGGGAATATGGACGTTCTCGCCGGGAGGTTTGACCATCGAGGTCCTTCAAAGCGTCCCGGCCAACATCGGCGGTCAGACCGCGCAGCTCACGGATGTGCGGATCGGAATGAAGCTCGACCTGTCGGAACGGGTCTCCGCGAACTTCGGCTACCGGCGCATCTACGCCAAGTACCGCACGTTCGAGGACCAGGTGCTCCGCCAGCGCGCGCAGACCCACGCGGATTTCGACGCGGCCGGCCCCGTCGTCGGCTTGGACGTTCGGCTCTAAGACCCTATCTCAGCAGGCATCGTGGCCGCGGTGACGGCACGGAGGGCGCGGATGCAAGGAGCGCCGACGCAAGCGTATTGACGGAGAAATACGCTGAGGAGGCGCGACGCCGCAGACGGGCCCTCCCCGCCGCCACCCCGAAGGGGCGGGCCGGGAAGCATCGGCGCGCGACGTCGCGAGTCGTCGGCAGATCTCTTTCGATCTCGCCTCCTCCTCGCGACCCGCCGGCGTCCCGTCCGCGACACACACGAAGCGCAAT
>JACQVR010000001.1 GCA_016209705.1 Planctomycetota bacterium | reverse complement strand
CCCCTTGGCTAAGGCCTGGTAGCACAAGCCTTGTACCAAGGCGGGGCGATGCCCCCTCACTTCATCAGCCTCCAACTCCGCTTACACCGTCTTCACCCCACACCATTGCACAAGATCCACTAAATATGCCTCAGCCCGGAAATGGGTCGCCTGTGACTGCTTTATCAACACATGGTTACATCACATTTGCATGGTGGAACTAGACCCTCCACAGCATTGCATTTGTCTAACTAAGTTACCTAGATCAGAAATGGCGCGCTCTTCTTTCGCCGACCAACGCCCGGCGCTCAGACGAATATGATTTTCAAAGCGTCCGCGCGGCGAGAAGACGGGGCCCGGCACAATCGTAATGCCCGCACGCAAGGCCAGTTGGTAGAGTTCGAGAGAATTGACACCCAAGGGCAGCTCCACCCACAGGTGAAATCCACCGGAAGGAATTGATAGCTGCGTACCAATCGGAAATGACCGCCGAATCGCGCGCGACATCAGATCAACGTGACCGGCGAGAATGTTCCGAAGGGATCTCAAATGGCGTCCAAAGGCCCCTTCCTCGAAGTACTCAGCTAAGGCCAACTGAGGCATCGTCGCATTGGCGGATGTTCTGAAGGTCTTTCGGTGCTCCACTTCGGCGCGAAAGCGCCCGCAGGCGATCCAGCCTACCCGCAACCCAGGAGAAAGCACCTTCGAGATCGAGGAGCAGTACATCACCAGCCCCTGGGAATCGAACGCCTTTGCCGGTGAGGGACGAACCGGGCCGAAATGTAAGCCTGAAGCCGCGTCGTCCTCGATAAGCGGCACCCGCTCATGGGCCAGAATCCGCGCCAATTCCCGCTTTTTGCTCTCCGGCATCGTAATCCCCAACGGGTTATGGGACGTGGGCATGGCGACTACCGCGCGGGGACGGTATTGCTTGAGGACGGCGCGGAGCGCGTCCAAGTTCATTCCGTCCAGTGCGTCCGCGGGAATCTCGATCGCCCGCAATCCGAGGGATTCTATCGCTTGCAGGACTCCGTAATAGACCGGCACCTCTACCGCCACCGCATCATTCGGACGGCAAACCACCTCCAACGCCAGATGCAACGCTTCTTGGGCTCCAGACGTTACGACAATCTCATCCGGTCCGAATTCCGCGCCGGCGTCCGCCGCCAGTCGGGCGATCTGCGTTCGGAGCGGTTCATACCCTGCGGGATCGGCATAACTGTGAGCTAGTTCCGGCATCCGGCGTGCTACCGAGGAGAGGATCCGATTCAATCTAGCCAGCGGAAGCAGGCGAGGATCCACCATCGCCATTCCCAAGGGAATCAGACGGGGAACACTTGAGTTCCGCACTATTTCCTGAATGAGCTTGTGCACGGCGACGGGCACGGGGTTCTCTCGAAGACTCGCGGGGATCGGCCGCGGCCCTTGGGGGCGGGCCCGGACGAAATGCCCCGACTTAGGGCGTGCTTCCACGAATCCCCGTATCTCGAGCCAACGATAAGCACCCAGGATGGTGTTGATGCTGACCCGCATCCGGCGGCTGAGCGCCCGCACGGACGGCAGTCGACGGCCGGCCGGATAGACGCCTTTTTCGATGAGGCGCAAAACGCGGTTCGCAACCCGTTGATACAGCGTCGAGGCAGAGCTCATGGTTCCTTCGAGTCCGTCCCCGCATATTGTTGCCTTGTTGATCTGTAATCATCAAGAATGATGAAGCTGTATCCATCAAGTCTCAGGAATATCATTGCCGCCGGAGGGCGGACTCGTATTATTCAAATGCCTGGGAGGCGAGCCATCTGAGCCGGGCGGTCGGCGGATGAGGGAGCATGCGTGACAAAGGCCGTAGGGACCGTCCATATCTATGAAACGTGATAAAGGGGATCCTATGAAGAACGTATCCCTCAAAAAGACCTTAAGGACCGTCCGCGTCGCTGTAGTACAGATGGCCTCACGGGAGTCGCGCGAGGAAAACCTCCGGCGCGCCGACAAGTTCGTCTCCACGGCTGCGGCGCAAGGGGCCCGCGTCGTCATCCTTCCTGAGCTGTTCGCCGACCCCTACTTTCCCCAGCGCATGGACTACGCACGGTACGAACTCTCCGAGGTCATCCCGGGGGAGGTCAGCGGGGCCCTTGCCTCCATGGCTGCTCGCTCCAAAGTCGTCCTCGTGGGGGGCGTGTACGAACGGGCGGCCGAGGGGCTCTGGTTCAACGCGGCGCTCGTGCTTTCGCCGCGGGGCGAGATCCTCGGGAAGTACCGCAAGGTCCACATCCCCCACGGGCCCGGGTACGAGGAAAAGTTTTATTTTTCCCCCGGCGACCTTGGCTTCCCGGTGATCTCCACCCCGGAGGTGAAGGTCGGAGTCGGGATCTGCTTTGACCAGTGGTTCCCCGAGGTCGGACGCGCCCTCGGGCTCGGTGGCGCGGAGCTCGCGGTGTTCCCCACCGCCATCGGGAACGAGCCGGCCGCCGATCCGGGGTTCTCGACGCACGAGGCTTGGAAAACCGCCTGCCGGGCCCAGGCCATCTACAACCAGATCTTCGTCGCCGCAATCAACCGGACCGGCCAGGAGGAGCTCCTGAAGTTTTACGGAAGAAGCTTCATCTGCGATCCGTGGGGTCGGGTCTTGGTCGAAGCGGGAGAGGACGACGAGGGCGCTTTCGTTGCAGATTGCGATCTGGACATCATCCACGAGTCGAGGGCGCTGTTTCACTTCTACCGGGACCGCCGCCCCGATAGTTACGGGTCCCTCGCCAAGCTCTCGCCCGCGTAGGACCACAGGCACGCTGGGCCCAGACGCTGGCGTGAGCGGCTCCAAAGGTCCCTCGGCCCGTCTTTCGCCGCCCCGAGTCGCCAAAAGGTCCCTGCGCGTCGAACTACAGGACCGCGTCCAGGAACTTTCGGGTCCGTGGATCCCGGGTCTGGCCGAGGACCTGAGAGGGCGGCCCCTCCTCGATGATTTGGCCCTCGTGAAAGAAGACCATCCGGTGCGCCACCTCGCGGGCGAACCCCATCTCGTGGGTGACGACGATCATCGTCATGTGCATGTCGGTGGCGAGGGACTTCATGACCGCCAGGACCTCGCCGATCAGCTCCGGATCGAGGGCAGATGTCGGCTCGTCGAAGAGCATCACCTTCGGCTCCATGGCCAGAGCCCGTGCGATGGCCACCCGCTGCTGCTGTCCCCCCGAGAGCCGAATTGGGTACTCCTCAGCCTTGTCGGCCAATCCGACCTTGGCCAGGAGTTCCTTCCCGACGGCTCGGGCCTCCTCCTTCGGCGTACCCTTTACCGTGACCGGCCCTTCGATCACGTTCTGGAGAGCCGTCATGTGGGGGAAGAGGTTGAACTGCTGGAAGACCATCCCGGTGTGGATCCGCAGCTGGCGGATCTGCTCTCGCTTGGCGCGGGTGCGATGCCCCGGTCCCACGCGGATCCCGTCCACCTCGACGGTCCCCTCGGTCGGGTCCTCCAGGAAGTTGATGCACCGCAAAAGGGTGCTCTTGCCCGAGCCCGAGCGCCCGAAGATGACCACCACCTCAGCCTTGTGGATCTCCATGTCGATCCCCCTGAGGACCTTGAGGGGTCCGAAGCTCTTGTGGAGGTTTTCGACCCGGACGACCGCCTGGCCGTCAATGAGGGATGACACCGACCTGCTCCCGCACGTAGCCCTTGCTCATCCGCCGCTCCAAGTGGGTCTGGAAGTACTGGAACACCGTCGTGAGGGCCCAGTAGATGATGGCCGCGACGACCAGGGCCTCCAGGCTCCGGAAATCGCGCCTTCCGGCGAGCTGGGCCCGGCGGAAGATCTCGAGCTGCGAGACCGTGGCGCCAAGGAAGCTCACGAGGGCCGAGTCCTTTAGCATAGCGATGAACTCGTTGCCGGTGGGCGGGATGATCACCCTGATGGCCTGGGGCAGGACGATGCGCCGCATCTTCTGGGGGTAGGTCATCCCAAGGGCTTCCGCGGCCTCGAACTGGCCGTGGCCAACGGACTGGATCCCGGCCCGGAAGATCTCCGTCATGTACGCGCCGTAGTTAACGCTGAGGGCGAGGATGCCGGCGGGGATGGCGTCCAGGATCAGGATCCGCCCCCACTCATGCCCCGAGGCGATCAGGTTCGCGCCGATCTGCCCCAGCCCCGAGTACCACAGGAACATTTGCACGATGAGGGGCGTGCCCCGGAAGAACGATGTGTAGAAGCCGGTCATGCCGTACGCCACGGGGTTCTTCGAGAGCCTCCCCAAGGCCCCGAGGAGCGCCAGCACCATGGCCAAGGTGATGGCTACCGCCGAGATCATCACGGTGACCGGCAGCCCCAAGAAGATGAATTGGAAGTGCTCATGCATCCACGGCACGTCGAACCGGACCGCCGAAAACAGGATGCCGAGCATCGTGAAGATCAGGAGCCATACGATCGCGAGCTTCACGCGGAACGGCACACGCATGCTGGCTCGTTCGAGGGAGGCGAGCAGGCCTCGGCCCCCAGCATCGGCCAGGGGCCGGGTTCCCCCGGTCCCGGTCTGCTTCTCAGTATTCACCGGGCTCCCCGCCTGGGGTTGCGCGTCCTCACGATGTCGTCGGTTCCGTACCACCGTATCGACAGCTTGCTCAGGGTCCCGTCCGCGTGCATGTCGTCGATGATCTGGCTGACCTTCTTCACCAAGCTCGTCGGATCGAGACTCGATCTCTTGTCGAAGACCACGGCCAAGGGTTCGTAGAACACCGGGTCGCCCACGATCTTGATGGGTTTGCCCTTCTTGATGGCGGCCTCGAGCGTCGGTCGCGCCGAGATCACCGCATCCAGCCGAGCCCCGTCGCCCAGATACAGGTCCGGAGGCGGATCGTCGTTGTAGGTCACGATCTCGGCATCGTCGATGATGAAGTCGAACGTGTAGCCCGGGATCTCGAGCGTCTTTTGGAGGAAGAAGGTGTAGGTGGACCCCACGCAAACCCCGATCTTCTTGCCATCCAGGTCGGTCTCGAGGTTCCTCACCGTGGTGTTGTCCTTGTGCACCGCCACCGAGGCCGGCGCGTAGTAGTAGGCAGGCGTGAAGTAGAGCACCTGGGCCCGCTCCTTCGTGACAGCCATCGATACAACGCTCATGTCCCAGCGATCGCCCCAGCCGCCCGACGTAATGAGCTCCCAGGGAGGGGCCTTGAACTCGATCTTCACGCCCAGGCGGGCGGCGATCTCGGTCGTGACGTCGATGTCGAACCCCTCGTACTGGCCCGTTTCCTCGTTCAGTTCCGACTGCGGCGGGTACGCAGGATCGGTCGAGACACGAATCACCCCGTCCGCCAGGATCTTTGCCAGCAGGTCCTTGGGCGCCCCGGTTCCGGCGCTACCACCGCCGGCACCTTCCTTCTTCCTGGCGCACGCCCCCTCCATGAGCGACAGGGCCGCCACCAGTACGAGGATTAGATGCCACTTCAGTCTGAGCATAGCCCTCCTTTGCGCGAGTCGGCACGACGCGCCCTTTCCTCGGCGCACGGTAGCGCTACGGATAAGGCATTCGCGGAGAATCGCGCCGAGCCGTTGGGTTCGGTCGCGGAAGTTCCTCTCCATGAACAGGACGAGGACCTCTTCCTGTCGGGCCCAGCGATCCCCCTTGACCAGATGCCGGCGAGAGTCCAGAACCTCAGCGGGTTCATATCGTCCCCCCTTCGGTACGTGATGGATCTCCTCCAACGCCTCTGCTTTGGCAAGCTGTGGTTCGGTGGAGCTGTTTTTCAGATCGTGGAAGCACGTGATGAGCGAAACGTAACTCTTCTGTTACAACGCCAACGGAATCAAAATTCAAATCTATGCGTCGATGTGCGCCTACATCCTGACCAAGATTCTGATTATCCCAGCGGCCCTGAAGCATGCATTCGATCCCGACCTGATCGGATTCGACCGAGCCGCATCCGTCGTCCGGTGTTGGATGTTCGGTCACTGGGCAGGTCTCTGGTGCCTGCGGCCTCATCGCCGCCGTCTCGAGGACTTGCTGGGGTGGATCGCTACATTTGCTCTTACCAGTCAAGAACCCAGAGTCACGCAACATGGAAAAAACGCTCTGCTTGATTTGACAGGCATGGTTTCATGGTTGTCTAAACGTATCGGCGTACGGTATTGTGTACTAACAGGCCTGTCAAGTATGTACCTTGTACGTGAACCCAGGGGCGTGGTCCTCGCCATGCCCTAGGCCGGGCCGTCCCGCGTCGTTGGCTTCAAGAGCGCCCCCGAGCGGACCGTCGGGACTTCCGGGGTGTGGGTGGCAACGGCGGTCGAGGTCGCGGAGTACGTGGGCGGCTTGAACGTGTCTCCGATTCACCACCCGTCCATGCCGGTTGACTGGCGAAATGGGAGAGGCTTGGAGAAGCCCATGACAACCGAGACCATACGAGAATCGTTGGTTGTTTCGAACGGGCGGATCTACACGGCCGACCGGGGGGCAAGCCGGGCGAGCGCCGTCGCCATCGCAGACGGACGCATCGCCATGGTCGGCTCGGACAATGAGGTCGTCGAGGCATTCCCCCACGCCAATCGAATCGACGTCGGGGGCAGGACGGTTCTGCCGGGCTTCATCGACGCTCACAACCACTTCCTCGGCACTGGGGGGTCCATGGCCTCCGTGGACGCCCGATATCCGACGGTGGCAAGCGTCGACGACTTGGTCAAGGTCATCGCGAAGGCGGCGAGCAAGACGCCGAAGGGTGATTGGATCTGGGCGTTCGGATTCGACCATGCGAAGTACGAGCGCACGCCGAACCGGTGGGATCTCGACCGGGCCACAGAGAGCCACCCCGTCGCGGCCCAGCACGTCTCCGGGCACTACGTGCTGCTGAACAGCGTAGCGCTGGGGTTGCGGAGGCTTGGCGACGACACCCCAGACCCCAAGGGAGGGCGGCTCGTGCGCGACGAGAACGGGCGTCTCACGGGTTTGTGTCTCGATGCCGCGTGCCAGCTCGTACAGCCGGTGGCGGTCGACATCGGGTCCCACGGGCCCAACTTCCACACCGACCTTCCCCTCTGCCGGCTCGTCGAGAATGTCGAGCGAGCCGGCCGTGCATACCTCGCCGCCGGGCTAACCACGGTGTGCGACGCACAGGTGACGAAACGCGAGTTCCTGGCCTATCGTGAGGCACGGCGACTCGGCCGACTGCTCATCCGGACCGCGTGCATGCCCCTCTCTCACCAGCTTGACGCCTTCGCCTCGCTCGGTTTCGCCGGGGCGTTTGGCGACGACCACCTCTGGATCGGACCGATGAAGTTCTACGCCGACGGCTCCCTCATCGGGGGCACGGCCGCGTTCTCCGAGCCCTACGGGGAGCGGGGGGAGTTCAAAGGGTCGCTGTACCACGAACCCGACGAGCTTCAGCAGATGATCGTGCGGGCCCACACGCTCGGCTGGCAGGTTGGCGTGCACACCAACGGCGACCGCGCCATGGAGATCACCCTCCAGGCCTTCGAGGCGGCACAGCGGCACCACCGGCGTGAGGACCCCCGCTTCCGGATCGAGCACGCGGCCTTCCCAACGCCCAGGCAGCTCCGTCGGATGGCCGATCTGGGCGTCATCACCATCAACCAGCCCCGCTATCTGTACGACAGCGGGGACGATTTCCTGGTTCGCCTGGGCGAACGCGCTCACCGCCTCCAACCCCTTCGCGAGGAACTGGAGCTCGGCATCAGAGTGGTGCTGAGTAGCGATTCCGACGTCGCCTCCTATCGCCCGCTCGACACGATCGCGGCAGCCGTGTCCAGGCGGACGTCGAAGGGGAAACCGATCGGGACCGCCCAAGCCTTGAGCGTCGAGGAGGCGATCCGAGCCCACACGATCGACGCCGCGTTCGCGATCGGCATGGAGGATCGCCTGGGCTCACTCGAGACCGGCAAGTTCGCGGATCTCGTCGTCCTGGATGGCGACCCGTTCGCCGCGACGGAGAGGATCGCTGACCTGCCCATATGGATGACCGTACTTGACGGAGACATCGCGTTTCAACTTGCCGACTGAAGGTCAAAGGGAGCCGCCTCACCTTGACCCGCACCGATCGCAGCAAGTCGTTCGGAGGCAGAGAGAGGAAACGATGAATCGATCGCGAGCCGGGCGGCATGTGTTCGTGCCACGCACACCCGTCCCTGATGGGCTTCCATGGCGATGACGGCCTTCGACTGGCATCCCGAGCCCGAGCTCATCGACTTCCGGAAAGGGAGCGGCTAGAATGACGCGGCATGAATGGGCTACTGGCGCATATCACTCTGACCGACGTGGGAACGCTCTCGGTTTCCTTCCTGGCGGGCATGCTGGCGGGCTGCGCGGTCATGCTGGCGCTCGCGAAGCGAAGGGCCGGGAAACAACGCAGCTGATCACGCGTGCTTCGCGCCGCCCGAGCGTCACAGCAGCAAGTAGCGGCGGTTGAGCGGCAAGTCCTCCGTAGGAAGCGGCGGCAGCGGTTTCCCGTCGATCACGATCTCCGCCGTCTGCGGATCGATGTCGATTCGTGGATTGGTTTGATTATAGAGCATGTCCCGCTTGCTGACGCGGCGGGTCCCGCTTACCGGGATGGCGCGGCGGCGTGTCTTGACGCGCCGGCGGAAGTCCCCGGCGGCCGCGGCGGCGGAGACGAAGTTGGCGCTGAGGCTCGCCGCGGCCAGCCCGCTCCCGCCCCAGTGGGCCGCATAGACGACCGGCTCGCTGTGCGAGACGGAAGCATTTCCTTCGCCCAAGGCTCCCCACGCGCAATAGCCCCCTTTGATCACCATCTCCGGCTTCACGCCGAAGAACTCCGGCTTCCAAAGTACGATATCGGCGATCTTTCCCGGTTCGAGGGAGCCAACCCATCGATCCACGCCATGCGCCTTCGCCGGGTTGATGGTGTACTTCGCCAGGTACTTGAGGATCCGCGGGTTGTCGTGCGGCGTGGCTTCGCCGCTCACGCTCTTCATCTGGTGGGCAAGCTGCCACGTGCGACGGATCACCTCGCCGATCCGTCCCATGCCCTGCGAGTCGGAGTTGATGATGCTGATCGCGCCCAGGTCGTGCAGAAAGCTCTCGGCCTTCATGGTCGACTCGCGAATCCGGTCGGCGATCATCAACCGGTCGCTCGGCACATGCGGGCTCATGCCATGCACCGACCACATCATGGCGTGATGCTCGGCCACCACATTCCGCCCGTACGGGATCGTCGGCGTGGTCGATGAGCCGATGACGTTGTGCACGCCGGCGATCGCCAGGATGTCCGGCGCATGTCCCCCGCCCATCCCTTCGACATGGTAGGCGTGGATGGTCCGTCCGTCGATCGCTGCGACCGTTTCGTGAAATTCGCAGGATTCGTTGATCCCGTCTGTATGCATGGCGATCTGGACGTCGTAGGCTTCGGCCACCGTGAGCGCCTGGTCGATGATGCTCGGGTAGCCGGCGTAGTCCTCGTGCACCTTGAGGCCGCACGCGCCGGATTCGATCTGGCGGCTCAGGGGGTCGGCGATCGTGCTCGCCGCTCGGCCGAGGATGCCGAGGTTCACGGGCTGGTGTTCGAAAGAGAGGAACATGCGTTCGAGGTTGAAGGCCGGGTTTTCGTTCAGACCGGCGGTGATCAGCGTCGTCATGCCCGCCGCCAGCGCGGTGGGAATCAAACGCGGTTGGATCAAGTGGACATGCGTGTCTATGCCGCCCGGCGTGGCGATGAATCCGAGCCCATACAAGGGGGCGGTGTTCGCGCCGATGAGCAGATCCGGGTTGTCGACAATGTCCGGATTTCCGGCGCGCCCCACGCCCACGATCAGGCCGTCTTTCACGCCGATGTTCGCCTTGAAGATGCCGAGCACCGGGTCCATGACAACGACATTGGTGATGATGAGGTCAAGCTCGCTGGCGGCCGTCGCCCGGTCGTTCATCATCAGGCCGGTCCGGATCGTCTTGCCCCAGCCGCGCACCACTTCATCGCCGTAACCCGTCTCATCGCGTTCGATCAGTGCCAGGAGGTTGGTGTCTCCCAGCCGCACTCGGTCGCCGGTCGTGGGTCCATACCGGGCCGCATACTCGGGTCGGTTCAGATCACGGGCCATCCTATGCCTCCCGGGACGTCGAGGGACGGTGGCCATACCCGCCGAGGCGAACGCGATCGAGACCCTCGGCGAGCCGCTCCGGAAGGGCGGCCCCCTCCGTCAATCGGTTGAACCCCAGGATGACGCCTCGGCCGCCGTAGGCGACCAGGCGTACGCGTTGGGTCTCGCCGGGCCGCCAGCGGACGGAGTCGCCCGCCGGGATGTCCAGATGCATGCCCCAGGCCAACGCCCGATCGAACCTGAGCCGCCGGTTCACTTCGAAGAATGGGAAATGGGAGCTGATAAAAATCGTGTGATCCGAGGTGTTCTGCACCTCGACGTCCACGGTGCGGCGCCCCGCGTTCAGGACGATCGGCCCCTCGCCGAACAGAATTTCGCCGGGCTTCATGGCGCGGCCTCTTTGCCTTTGCCGATGGGGCGCTCGACGTGCAGCACGCGCATGCCGTCGCCGAACAGGCATTCGAGCTTGATCGTACCGACCAGCTCGGCGACCCCTTCCAGCACATCGTCCTCGGTTAGCGTACTTCGGCCGACGTTGACGACCTCTTCATAGGTGGCGCCGCCGCGGGCCGCCTCGTGCATTTCATCGCATAGGATCGCCACCGCCTCGGGATGGGTCAGCTTCCAGCCTTTGGCGCGGCGGCGGCGGGCGAGTTCGGCAGCGGTGAATATGGTGAGTCGGTCCAGTTCGGTGGGAGTCAAACGCATCACGATGCTCCTGTTCAGGCGCCGGCCAGGTCCCACGGCAGGTCGGCCGGGTACAGGGTACGCGAGGGCGGTCCTTGAAGCAAGGCGCCACCGCCGCCCAAGGCGACCGACGACCCCATGAAGGCCGTTTATGCCTCCGCCAGCGCTTGATCCAGATCCGCGATCAAGTCAACGACGTTTTCGATCCCGACGGAATAGCGGATGAGGCTTTCCGGAATTCCGGCCGCCTTCCGTTCGGCCTCCGTCAGCTCCACATGACTCGTGACTTTCGGCGGGCCGACCAAGGTTCCGACCGAACCGAGACTGGCCGCCCGATGAGCGAAACGCAGCCGGGGGATCATCCGTTTGACCGCTTCGAAACCGCCCTTGAGCGAAAAACTCATCATCCCGCCGAACCCGCGCATCTGCCGCTTGGCGACATCGTGATAAAGGTGGTCTCTCAGTCCGGGATAAAAGACCGCGTCGACTTTCGGATGGCCCGCGAGAAACTCGGCCGCGCGCTGGGCGTTTTCATTCTGCCGGGCGACTCTCAGTTCCAATGTTTTCATCCCGCGCAAGAGCAGATAGGCCGACATCGGGTGGAGGGTCGCGCCGGTGATCTCGCGGAAGTGGAAGATCTTCTGGACGAGGTCCGTAGGGCCGCACACGGCGCCGCCCATCGCGTCGGAATGGCCTCCGAGGTACTTCGTCGCGCTATGAATCACCAGATCGGCGCCAAGGTCCAACGGGTTCTGGTTGATCGGCGTGGCGAACGTATTGTCCACGATGACGATCGCCCCCCGCGCCTTCGCGGCCCGGCTTAACCGCGCGATGTCGACGACCTTCAGCATCGGATTGGTCGGCGTTTCCAGATATAGGACCTGGCAGCCATGGGCGATCTCCGCCTCGATCTTTTCGTGATCGCTCGTATCGCACAAGGCGACATCGACGTTGAATCCGGGCAGGAATTCGATGAATATTTTGTTCGTTCCTCCATAGGTGTCCTTAATCGTCACGACCCGCTGTCCCGGTTTCAATAGAGTAAACAAGGTGTTGCTGGCGGCCGCCATTCCGGTGGCGAAGCTCGTCGCGGCCTCCGCTCCTTCGAGTTTCGCGATCTTCCGCTCAAACGGGACCAAGGTGGGGTTGGTGTTCCGCGAATAGATGTGCCCTGGTTTCTTGCCGATGGCGACGTTGAACCATTCGTCCAAGTCATCGTAACCGAACGTGACGCTGTGAACGACCGGGACCTGAGTCGCTCCCTGGTAGTAAAGCCCTTCTTCCCCGGACCACACGGAGCGCGTGCCCCATCCCAAGGTCCTGTCGTGGGTCGTTCCCATTTCAGTCTCCTTACATGTCACTATGGGTATTCTCGGGTCCCCGTCAGCCCCATCGACCGCGCCATCAATTCCGCCCACGGCGTGCGGCCCCTTCGCTCTTGGGCTGCCTCCCTCGGCATCTCCGGCTCCGCGACCGTCGCACGATTCCTTTCCCCGTGGCCGTATCCCCCGCGAGGCGCGCCGAAAATTTCAGTATACCCCGCTGGGGTTCGATGCGGCCGAACAACTTTTTCGAGGCCCCGTATTTTCGGTTCCGAGCCCCGTGCCAAAGGTTTTGCCCCGCGCCGACAGCACTCGTCCCCCTCAACCGGCTCCCGCGCTCCCGCCACCACCACAGCCCGCGCCCGGGCGTGCGGCGCCAGCACGCCATCGTAGCAACTCGTGTGGAACCGGGGCGGCGCAACCAACGCCGTGAGCTTCTCCAACAGTTCCAGCGGATGGAGCACGATGTGCGTCGCTCCGTCGTACCGAGGCTTGCGAAACCCGTACGCGATCTTGCCGTCCGTCAGACGCGTCAGCCGCTCGGTTGACAAGGCCGGCCGGAAGACATATTTGCACAACCGCTCCAGCCCCGCCCGATCGCCCGCCCGAATTCGAACCCCGGCCTGAAGACTCCATCCGTCCCCCGACACCACGCAGAAGGGTTTCTCGTCCGGCGGTCCCCACTCCGCTTCTCCGGTCCCCACCGTCGGCACGCGCCGCCCGTCCGCCGATAGGCCGATCCGCTCCTGGATCGTGCGCCCTGCACCACATCAAAAAGCGACGGCTCCTCGCCGCAATCGGCTGGCCCCGCTTCCGGTCCCACCAGATGCCCTCGCCGCGCCAGGTATTTCAAGATCCGCAGTCTGGATCGCGAAAGCACTCGGTCCAGATCGTCACGCGATGGGGCCGGAAGCCGACGGAATCGCATTGTCCCCGCCGCGGCCCTTTGATAGACGCCATCCAAAACAAGTGAATGAAAATGAACGTTAAGATTCAGCGCGGATCCCCAGCGTTGAATACCTGTTACCGCGCCGCCGGGACCGTCCGCCGCCCGGCGAATCCCCGCCCGTTTTCGCAAGTCACGGAAGATCTCCGACACGAAAATCCGCCGCGCTGTCGATTGAAGTTTCGAATCGCGCGCCAGAATGTATCGGACCATGCGCGGCACGCTGAGCACCCACTGGCGGACCGGCACGCGAGGGATCACCCGATCCACCAGATGCGTGGCGATGTCGGCCATTCGCCGGCCCGCGCACGACGGGCACAGCCCGCGCTCTTCGGCAGAACGCGACGGCCGTATCGAATCCGCAGTAGGGACATCGCACTCGGGCGAAGCCTTTGGCCAGAATGCCGCAGTCCAAGAATCTGCGAAAGGCGTTACACACGTATTTGGGCAGCCTTCGCCTTCCGCCGGCCCGCGCGTCGGCCCGCTCGAGGAATTCATCAAGATGATCCCGGACCACTTGGTGGAGGATCGACTCTTCCGGCGTCCGGCGGCGGTAGACCGTGATCTGCACCTCCTCGGTAGGCGCAATCGGCGTGCCGCTGGAAATCGTCTTGGCGCGCGGCCAATTGGGATCGGCGATGACGAGGGGTTACGAATCGAAACGCGCGCGTCTCGATTCGAAACGCGCCATGGCCCGGCTCAAAAGCCATGCTCGCGGATCGCGGCCAGGAAGCGCGTGCCCCATGGGGCCAGGCCCGAGCGGCCCATTCCCCCAATCCGCCGCAACTCTCCAAGCGTCGCCGGGCGGCTCGCCGCCATCTCGCGCAGCGCCGAATCGGCGGCGATCGCGTTTGCGGGAACGCTTCGGGTATCAGCGATCTCGCGCCGGACCCGCCGAAGCCGTTCGTACAGGCCGCGATCCAAGGGCATCGGCCGCGCAGGGGAACCGTGCGGTCCGGAGCGGGCATTTCCGTCACACACATCGCAGGCGCCGCAGGAATCTCCATTCCACTTCTGACCGAAATATTCCACCAAGGCCCGGTGACGGCAGGTCGCGGCCGCGCAGAAGCGATGCATCTCGGTGACGAGTCGCTTCTTCGCCGTGGCCTCGGACGAGTTCTGCGCCTCGATGAGCGTGTGCCAGAGCTTCACGTCGCCCGGCGACCAGAAGAGGACGCATTCCGCCTCGTTCCCGTCGCGCCCAGCGCGACCTGCCTCTTGCTGGTAATGTTCCAGCGATTGAGGCATCGCCGCATGAATCACGTACCTCACGTCGCGGCGATCGATCCCCATTCCGAATGCCACCGTCGCTACGATGAGTTCGACCTCGCCCGCCATCCATTGGTCCTGCGCTCGGGCGCGGGACGACTCCTCCAATCCCGCGTGATAACCCACCGCGCGCACGCCGGAATCGTGAAGGCCCTGCGCGAGGTCGTCCACATCCGCCTGGCGGATGGTGTAGACGATTCCGGCCTGGCCGGGCCGGCGGAGGATCACTTCCAGAACATCGGCGAGCGCGTCCCGGCGAGCTGCGACCCGAAGATGAAGATTCGGCCGGAAGAAGTCACCCACGAGCACCAACGGATCGTTCAGCGCCAGCCGCCACACGATATCCTCGCGGACGCGCTGGGTGGCCGTCTCCGGCATCGAGACTGCTGTTGAGGAACGCGGATGCGATCCCCCGGGCCGCGAGACGGTCCACCTGATCCTTCATGAGCGAAATGAGCGGCGAGATGACAACCGTGAGCCCCGACTCGATGAGGGCGGGGACCTGATAGCAAAGCGACTTGCCCCCGCCCGTAGGGAGGACGACCAGTGCGTCGCGCCGTGCGAGCGATGCCTCGATCGCCTCCCGCTGAAGCGGACGGAGAGTTTCGTAATCCCACGTCCGGCGCACCGCGGCGAGAATCACGTCCATGGAGGCGCTCGCTGGGCGGAGGGCACCAGTGCCTTCCTATTACGGTGTGCGTCAGCCTCGCCGAAATGGGCAGAAAAAGAGCGGACGCCTTCTTCCAGGGCTCCATCTTTCGAAATTTTCGAAAAAGCTGCGGTTTTTCGGTTTCTCGCGCACACCGAGGTAGACGCCCTGATCGCGCTTTGACGTTCCGTCCGCCGTATCGACGGCGGACCGTGAAGAGCCGGAGGATCAAAACGGGAACAGTCAAGGGCGAAACAAAAGGGGACACCCGTAACGGCAACCCAAGCTTGATTACAGATATCTACGGGCTCCTGAAGAGCAAACGGAAAAGAGGTTCAAGGGGGAAACGTGAAATGGGTCAAGAGTTAAAGCAGCCGGACCGGCTGCTGGCCCGCTGCAACGGCCACAGTCGCTGGACCGAGGGGCTGGCCGATTGGAGATGATGAAGGTGATGTAGAAAGGTAGTTCCCGCGATGGCGGAAGGCCGTCCCAGAAGGTGGATCGATGGATTCATATTTTCATGTGGCGGTAGAAGGGGAGAGCGACCGGCGATAGGCAGAAATTTGCCTTGAGAAAGTTCGCCCCCTG
>JACQVR010000027.1 GCA_016209705.1 Planctomycetota bacterium | reverse complement strand
GTTGAAGAAGGTGATCGAGGAGATTCGCTCCTCCGGGAACTGCATTCTCTTCATCGACGAGCTGCACATGCTGGTCGGCGCGGGGGCGGCGGAAGGCGCGGTGGATGCCGCGAACATCCTGAAGCCGGCGCTAGCGCGCGGCGAGATCCAGGCCATCGGCGCCACGACGCTCGACGAGTACCGCAAGCATATCGAGAAGGACGCGGCGCTCGAGCGCCGGTTCCAGACGCTCTTCGTCGGCGAGCCCGGCGTCGAGGACGCGATCGCGATCCTGCGCGGGCTCAAGGAACGTTATGAGGTTCACCACGGCGTGCGCGTCTCCGACGCCGCCCTTGTGGCGGCGGCGACGCTCTCGAACCGCTACGTCACGGGCCGGTTCCTGCCGGACAAGGCGATCGACCTGATGGACGAGGCGGCGGCGGCGCTGCGGATGGAGATCGAGTCGATGCCCGCCCAGATCGACGTCGTGGAGCGGCGGATTCTCCAGCTTCAGATCGAGCAGCAAGCGCTCAAGCGCGAGTCGGACCCCTCCAGCCGGGCGCGGCTGGAAAAAATCGAGCGGGAGCTGGCGAACCTGCGCGAGGAGTCGTCGCGGTTGAAAGCGCAATGGCAGAAGGAGAAGGATCTGATCACCGGCCTTCGCGCGGCCAAGACGTTGATCGAGGAGAAGCGGATCGAGGCGGAGAAGCTCAAGCGATCCGGCGATCTCGAGGCGGTGGCGCGCATCCTCTATGGAGAGATCCCGAAGCTCCAAAAGGACCTCGAGGAAGGCCAGAAGAAACTGGCCGGATTGGGCGGCGCACGGTTGCTGTCGGAAGAGGTGACCGAAGAGGAGATAGCCAAGGTCGTCTCGAAGTGGACGGGCATCCCCGTCGCCAAGATGATCGAAGGCGAGGTGCAGAAGCTGCTCCACATGGAGGACCGCCTGCGCGAGCGCGTCGTGGGCCAGGACGAGGCGGTGCGAGCGGTGAGCGACGCCGTGCGCCGGTCGAAGGCGCGGCTGGGCGATCCGAACCGGCCCATCGGCACGTTTCTTTTCCTGGGTCCCACGGGCGTGGGGAAGACCGAGCTGGCGAAGGCGCTGGCGGAGTTCCTGTTTGACACGGATCAAGCGGTCGTGCGGATCGACATGAGCGAGTACATGGAGAAGTTTTCCGTATCGCGACTGATCGGCGCGCCGCCGGGGTACGTGGGGTATGACGAGGGCGGGACGCTGACGGAAGCGGTGCGGCGGCGCCCGTACGCGGTGATTCTCTTCGACGAGACGGAGAAGGCGCATCCGGAAGTCTTCAACCTGTTGCTTCAGATGCTCGACGAAGGGCGTCTGACGGATTCCCGGGGTCGCGTGGTGAGCTTCAAGAACGCGCTCATCATCCTGACGTCCAACATCCCCGTGGATCGCGATGATCCGATGCCCGAGCTGCGCCGGCATTTCCGGCCCGAGTTTCTCAATCGGATCGATGAGCTCGTAGTCTTCCGATCGCTCGACGAAGGCGACATCGAGCGGATCGTGGATATCCAGATCCGTTACCTGCGTAAGCGGTTGGAGGAGCGCAAGATCGAGCTCAAGCTATCGGACGAGGCGCGCGCGCTCCTGGCCAAGGAAGGGTACGACCCCGTGTTCGGCGCGCGGCCGCTGAAGCGGCTGATCCAAAAAAGGATCGAGAACCCGCTCGCGCTGGAGATCCTGGCGGGCAAGTTCAAGGAGGGCGACGTGGTCGAGGTGAAGGTCGCGCGCGGAGAAGCGCTCGAGTTCGCCCGAAGCGCGTCGTGAGCTGATCGGTCAGCATTTTTCACCGCGGAGATTGCCAAGAACGCGGAGAAGCCGCGGAAGAAGACAAAAAATCTCTCTTTCGAGGGTGCGCGCGGCCGCGTCCGCTGGATCCGATGGATCCCCGGCAAGATAGCGTGCCGGGAAGCTGGTATCAAACAGACTGCTCACGGAGTCGGCCCTTCTAGCCTGTGCCGCTCCTGCATCATCCTTTTCCATGCCGTCTCCCGTGCCGCCTTCCACTCCTTGCCGGGATGAATGCGTGTTTTGATGTAGGGGGCCAAGCTCCCTTTCAGGGATTTCCTGTGCTCGGAGGGCGGGAAATTGGTTTCCATGTGGTCGTCCACCAGCTTCGATTACAAGATTCCGAATTCTGCGTGTAAAGGCAAACTTCTTTCCATGTCGTTTCAGGAAACCCCGAAGGTGAAGTTGACAACGGCCTACCCTCCAAGTAGAGTTTCCCTCGTGATCGCGCTCACATACCCGCGACCTTAACATCACTTACGCCGTCGTCGACGGCGCCGGCGTTTCTCTTCTCAAACCTCCGGCCTTTCACGCAGGGACCATTTATGTTTCGAGACAAGACGCTTGCCGTTCTGGGCGCGGGCAAGCTGGGCGAGATCATCATTCGCGTGCTGCTGGAAATCGGCTGGCTGGACCGGCGCCGGGTGATCGTGACGGCCCGCCATCGCGAAACCATCGAAGCGCGGATCGGAACCTACGGCATCCGCGGCACGCTGGACAACCGAGCCGCCGCGCGGGAAGCCGACCTCATCCTCGTATGCGTCAAACCTCACGTCGTGGCGGATGTTTTGTCTTCCCTGAATGGCGAGGTACATCCTGCTCAGATCGTCATTTCCACGGCCGCCGGCGTTTCTCTCCGAGCCATCGAGGCGGGACTGGGAGCCGAGGTGCCGGTCGTGCGCGCCATGCCGAATACTCCGTGCCTCTTACGCTCGGGCATGATCGCGCTGGCCGCAGGCTCGTGCGTCCGGATCGAACATCTGGAGGCGGCCCGGAATCTGTTCGACGCGATGGGCCGCACGTTGATCGTCGAGGAGCGCTTGATGGAAGCCGTCACGGCGCTCTCGGGTAGCGGTACGGCTTTCCTGTATCTGGTGCTGGAGGCGCTCGTGGACGGAGGCGTGTCGGTGGGATTGCCCCGCGCCGCGGCATCCGAGTTGGCGGCCCAGACCATGCTCGGCGCGGCCCGCATGGCGCTGGAAACGCGCGAACATCCCGCCACACTTCGCGACATGGTCGCAACGCCCGCCGGATGCACCGTCGAAGGACTTCTGGAACTGGAATCCGGCGGCGTGCGGCCGGCGCTCATGAAAGCGGTGATTCAAGCGACGCGACGTGCCGCGCAATTGAGCGCGGGAGCGATCCGATGAGCGCCCATTCCGAAAAGATGCTGGCCCTGGACGTCGTGGAACTGAATCCGTTGCGGGATCGGAAGTCGTGCACCACAGCCCTATCGCTCGACCTCGTTCTCGCCGCACTGGGCCAGTCGATACTTTGATTTCATCGTGACGCGCGCCGATCCGCGGCTTCAGGCGATCATCCGGGCGAGCAGTCTCTTCTTCGGCGCCAACTCCCGTACCGGGTTGAATCGCTCATCCTTTCCGACCAGGGAGAATAATCTGGAGACCGCCTTCGCTCCGAGCAACTCCACGCCCAACGGGCAGCCGCCCTTGTCCAAATCCGCGAGGACTCCGTCTCCAACGTCTTCAGTCCGCGCGACTCCCCCGGCTCGGATGGGTCGCAGATAGATGTGAAGAGAGTGGCCCCGGGGGCGACTTGCAACGTCAAATGTTTTTTTCAGGCTTGTTCCCACCATACCGAGTGGACGGTCACAGGATTTCCCGGAAAGTAAAGCACGGCCAGCCTTTTGCCATTCGACGGCCCCACCGTTCGTTCATTGAGCCGGCAGGTACTGGAAATAATAACTCTGGAGCGCCTGCGTGTTCAGCCGCTCGCGCTGCTCCGGCGTCAGCCCGCCCGAGAGGCTTTCCAGCGCCTCCATCTGCGCGCGGAGAATCGCGGCCCGATAATCCAGGGAATGCACCGCCTGATACGGATCGCGCGTCGCGGCGTTCTGACTCGCCACGCCCCGAGGCTGAGGATCCATCCCGTACCGATCCTTGTATTCCGACGTGATCCGGTTCGCCAGGTCCGCGAACCGCTGCGCGGCCAGCGTCATCCAGCCGGCCGTCGCCTGGGAAGGATCGAGGTTCAGGAGCCGCGTCCAATTGGCCGCGATGTGCCGGGCCCGCTCGGGTCCGGACGCGAAGCCGGTTCTTTGGGTCCACAAGTTGTTTTCCAGAGTGACCAGCCGGTTGTTCGCGGCCAGCTTCTCCCGTTGGGCCGGACTCAGAAGATCCAGCATGCCGCGCAGGTACGCCTTCTGCGCGTCGAGCTCCCCGAGCTGGCGCTCGTAGGCGGACGACTTCGAAGTCCCGCGCAGCGCCTCCGCCAACGTTTCTCCCAGGCGGCCGAACTGCTCCGCCTGAGCTTCCGTGAGCGGCATCTCTCCGGCTTCCAGCGCGGCTTCGTACACGCTCTGGACCACCTCTGCATATCGGGACGGGTCCTCCGACGGCTTGGCCAGGACATAGGACCACATCTGCATCAGCTCTCCCGCGCCGTCCCAGGGCTTCCCTTCCGGAGCGGACAAGAAACTCCGCAAGGCCTTGCGGAATGGCTCGATGGCGCGATCAAAGAATTTATCCTCGGAGGGTTTCCCAGGCGGCGGCGCCGCCGGAACCTCCTTCCGGGGTCGCGACAGCTCCTCGTTCAGGGCCGTCTCCTCCGCCAGCGCCCTCCGGATCGTCTCGATTTCATGCCGTGCGGCCGGCTCGACCGCGGCCTCCGATCGAGTTTCCGCAACGGCCGCCGCCACGGGCTCCATGCGCCGCAGGTACGCGAACGCGAAAACGTTGAAGAGCAGGGAAAGACCCAATCCGCTGAGGACGGCGAAGTCCAGAGGTTTCATCGGGACTCCCACGAATAGGGCACGTTCAACGTTCTCCAGTCGAGCCGCTCCCGCTGTTCCTCGGAAAGGCCGGAGATCGCGTCAAGGGCCTCGATCTGGGCGCGCAGCACCCGCGCCTGGTAGTCGAGAAGGCCGGCTTGAGCGGCCGGATCCAGAAGCGCGGCATTCTCCTTCCACACTTCCCCCGGCACGGGATACGCGCCATAGCGCCTCAGATGTTCTTCGTTGATGCGGGCGACGGCGCTCACGAATCGGTCGGCCGCCTGCTGCATCTGGGGCGCCTGAAGATCGGCTTGGCCGACGCCCAACGCTCGATTCCACTCTTCGAGAACGCGCGATACCGGCTGCTGGGTCGAGCGGCCCGCCGACGCGAGCGAATACGTATTCACCTGCGTGCTCGTCAATGTCATGAGCAAAGCGTACGCGTTCGAGCGGTCCGTCAAATGGCTGCGTTGCGCGGGCGTCACGAGACCATCCAGTCCTTCCAGGAACGCCTTGCGTGCTTCCAGCTCGCCGAGCTGTCGCGCGTAGGCCGGGGACATGGGCGCCGCTTCGAGGGCGGCGGCGAGCGCCTCGGCGTGCCGCTCCAGCCCTCGACGCTGCTCGTCCGTCAGCGGGACACCCGCCCCTTCCAGGGCGGCATCGACCATGCCGTTCATGAGATCCGCGTATCGCGTGGGGTTAGTGGCCGGAAACATGATGAGGCCGACATAGGGTTCAAGATCGCCGAAGAGATCAAAGAGTTTTTTCCCCTTGGCCGGCGGGAAACGGATCGGCCGCCGAGGCGCGGGAGCCGACGCCCCCGCAGGTTCGGCCGGGGGAAGCGCTTCCTCTCGTTGCTCCAAGAGTTCGGCGTTCCGGGCGCGCACCGCCTTCAACTCTCCGCGAAGCACCGAGATGGAGCGCGGCGAAGTTCGAGGAGTCGAGGAATCGGACGGCGCCGCGGCAACCAGTTTCGAAGGCCGACCGCGGCTGAGCTTGGCCAGCGCGATCCCGTTGAGAACCACGGAGGCTCCCAACAGGCAAGCCATCACGACGCGCGCGAGCTTCATGATGTGGTTCGGACGAGCCCCCGGCACACAGCGTCTTAATGTTAGACGATCCGGACCCTGCGCTGTTGGCACCGAGGCGCGAGCGCTACTCTCCGAACCGAATCCCCTGCGCCAGCGGCAGGTCGGGACTCCAGTTGATCGTGTTCGTCTGCCGGCGCATGTAAAGTTTCCAGGCGTCGGAGCCCGCCTCGCGGCCGCCGCCCGTTTCCTTCTCGCCGCCGAACGCCCCCCCGATTTCCGCCCCGCTCGTCCCGATGTTGACGTTGGCGATGCCGCAGTCGCTGCCCCGCTGCGAGAGGAAGAGCTCCATCTCGCGCACGTTCTCCGTGAAGATCGCGGACGAGAGTCCCTGCGGCACGGCGTTGTGACGTTCGATCGCTTCCGGCAGATCGTCCACCGCCGTGGCCGTGGAGGTGCGGCCGTAGCCCATGACGTAGAGGATCGGCGCGAACGTCTCCTCGCGGACGATGGGCGTCTGGTCCCTCATCGCCGCGATGCAGGGACGCACGTAATGGCCGCCGGGATACTCGGCCCCCGTCAAGGGCTCGCCGCCGTAAACCACTTCCCCGCCCTCCTCCTTGAGCCGCGCGATCGCGGCCTGCATGTCTTTCACGGCGTCGAGCGTCACCAGCGGCCCCATCAGCGTCTCGGCCCTCCGCGGATCCCCGATGCGGACGCTCTCGTAGGCCCGCCTCAGCCGCCCGATGACCTCCCGGCGGATCGACTCGTGGACGATGAGCCGCCGGGTCGAGGTGCAGCGCTGGCCCGCCGTGCCTACCGCCCCGAAGAGGATGGCGCGCACGGCGAGGTCGAGGTTCGCGCCGGGGCTGACGATGATCGCGTTGTTGCCGCCCAACTCGAGGATCGTCCGTCCGCAGCGCCGGCCCACGGCTTCGGCGACGCGGCGTCCCATCCGGGTGCTCCCCGTCGCGCTGATCAGCGGCAGGCGCGCGTCGGCGAGCATCCGCTCGCCGACGGTCGAGCCCGGTCCCACGACGAGCGACAGGATGGCCGGATCGACGTCGTTCCGCCGGCAGACCTCCTCGGCGATCTTGATGCACGCGATGGCGGTCAGGGGCGTCTTGCTCGCCGGCTTCCACAGCACGCTGTCGCCGCAGACGCACGCGACGGCGGCGTTCCAGCTCCAGACGGCGACGGGGAAATTGAAGGCGCTGATAACGCCCACTACGCCGAGCGGGTGCCATTGCTCGTACATGCGGTGGTCGGGGCGTTCGGAATGCATCGTCAGCCCGTGGAGCTGGCGCGACAGACCGGTTGCGAAGTCGCAGATGTCAATCATCTCCTGCACTTCGCCGCGGCCTTCGTCCGCGATCTTGCCCATCTCCACGGTGACGAGCAGGCCCAGATCGTCCTTCATCTCGCGGAAGCGGTTGCCGATCCGGCGGACGAGATCGCCCCGCTTGGGGGCCGGGACCCGCCGCCACTGGAGAAAGGCCTGATGGGCGCGATCCACGATGCGGCCGTACTCGGCCTCGGTGACCTGCCGGACGGTGGCGAGGGGGCTTCCGTCGATCGGGCTGACCACCGGCAGCGCGACTCCGGATCCGATCCATTCCCCCCCGAATCCTCCCGGCTGGACGTCCGAGAGGCCTAATTTCGCCAGCAGGCTCTTGATCATGCTCCTTCCTCCCGGCGCAGATCGTTATCTGAGGATTTTCGGGCTGACGTAGATCAGCAGCTCCGTCGTCGCGTAATGATGTTCTTGTTTGCTCGTGAAGATGTTGACCACAGGTACGTCCTTCAGGAACGGCAATCCCCGATTGATCCGCCGTGAGTTTTCCTCATAGAGGCCGCCGATGATCGCCACGCCGCCGTCCTTCACGCGCACCACGCTTTTCGCCCCCCGCCGATTGATCACCGGCAGGCTTCCGATGTTCGCCGGCGTGATCCCGACCACGTCCGCCAGCTCCGGTTCCAGAACGAGCTCGATCTCTCCGTTCCGCGTGACGGTCGGCGTCACGTGCAGCGTCGTGCCCGACTTGATGATCTGCAAACCGGACGACAGCACCGGCAGCCCCGGCGGCTGGATGAACACGTGCACGTACGATTCCACCAAGGATCGAATCTCCGCCGGCGTCCCGTTTGCCGTCACGATATGCGGCCTGGACCGGATCGTGGCGATGTTGCGGCTCTCCAGGATGTCGAAGGCGAGCGCCAAACGACCCATCACGTCCAACTGATTCAGATTGAACGTGGACCGGTCGTTGTCCGACTTTTTCTTCTGTTCGATCGCCGCTTGGATCTGGCTGTAATCCAGCCCCACGTCGATCCCGTCCCCCGTTTTCACCTCGGCGATCAAGACTTCGATCAGCACCATGATCGGCGCCTGGTCGACCTGCCAGATGTCCGCCTCCAAGCGGTCCAGCACCGCGGTCGGGCCCGTCAGCGTCAGAAGGTTGGTCCCCTCCGCGTAGGCCAGATAGTTGGCGTACGCCTTGTTCAGGCGGGCGACGACCTGCTTGGGCGGCTGGTAGGTCGGGATCACCCGCGTGGTGGAGTACATGGAGAAGTTGGGCGCCGTAGGATCCAAGGTGCCCACGTAGTAATTACACCCGTCCGTCGAGTAGGTGGTGTTGCCCGCAAAGGCCACCAGCCGGATGGCGGTCTCCAGGGGAGCGTCGTGCAGCTTCAGCGTCACATGGCCGGCCAGCGTCTGATCCATGACGATGTTGACGCCGGCTTGCTGGGCGATCTGGAGCAACGCTTCGCGGATGGGCGCGTTGTTCAATGTCATGCTGACTTTCGGCTGCCTCGCGAGCCGCTCTTCCTCCGTTTTTTTTCGCCGCTTCTGGAGATCCCGCCATCTGTGCAGGTTCTCATCGCTCGCCGCCGCGCTCGCGGTCTCAGGGGAGAGGGATTTGAGGTCCTTGATGAAATTCCCTGCCCTCAGTGGCGCCTCTTCCGTGGAACGGCAGCTCGCCAGAACAAAGGCCATTCCCGCGAGCGCCCACCATGGGGGCTTCGTGGATTGCCCAACCATCGCAAGCATAACCCCTCCCGGACGATAGATTGAGCGAGTCTACCTCAACGATACGGGATCTCCAAGGCGGAGTTCCGATCGTTGGCGACGCCTCGGGGCGGCGCGAGTCTCACATGACGACCGCGCCGGCGGCGATGCCCAGGAGCCAGATGCCGGCGGCTAGGGCGCCGGCGACCTTCGCGTTCGTCTCGCGCGCGAGGACGAAGAGCGAAGGCAGGTTCACGATCGGGCCCGCGAACAGCATGGCCGCGGCCGCGCCCGGCGCGCCCATCTGGATCAGCAGGATGGCCAGCGGGATCTCGAAGAACGTCGGGAGCGCGACCAGCACGCCGATCGCCGAGACCACGATCACCGACAGCGGCAAGCCCGCGGCGGAGGGGGAAAGCCCCAAGGGCAGGATCAGACTGGACAGGAGGACGCCGGCCGCGATCAGCGGCAGCGTGATGGCCGAGAGGTACGCCACGCTTCGAACGAACCGCCAGGCGAAGTCGCCGAAGCCGAGCGGCCCGGGGTCCTCGTCGGGCGCCGGCGACCGCGGCGGCTTGAGATGCCCGCCGAAGAGCCGCTCGATAAGGATGGGCAGAAGGAAGACGGCCACGATCGAGGCTCCCAATCGAGCCAAGGAGAGCGTCGGCGGAAACAGCATGAAGGTCAGCAGGAGGGCGGCGAGGTTCAGTCCCGGCGAGGCGAGCATGAGCGTCAGCGCGCCTCCGAGCCGCGCCCCGCGTTCATAAATGCCCGTGAAGATCGGCGTCACGCAGCACGAGCACAGCATGAGGGGCGCGCCCGCGAAGCCCCCGACCGCCGCGCGGCGCACGGCGCCGCCGTATCCCAGGAGCGACGCCACCCATCTCGGCGATATGAGCGCGCGCACGACGGCGCCGATCAGGATGCCAAACACGAGCGCGATCCAGACCCGGCCGAAGTAGTTCAGCGTCGTCCGGAGCATGCCCCCGGTCGTGATCGCGTCGGGCGACATCGTCCATCCCGAAGCGCCGGCGGCGCCGACCGTCCGCCACGAGCCGGTCCACTTGTAGTAGAAGAGCGCCGCAAGCGCGGTGATGAGGATAAAAATGCCCGCCAGGACGAGGGCGCGGCGCCGGCCGAGCGAGACGCCCTCCAGCACGTTCGCATTCGACGCCTGGAACGGCGCGGGAACCGGCGCGCACGACGCGCCGTCCGGAGATGTGAAGCCGCCTTCTGTCATGTTCAGGTCCTTGAAAGAAATCCGATCCGAAACGGGGAATGGTCCCGCCATTCGGAAACCGAGGGACTATCAGCCGAACCTGAACATGACTCAAGATTATACAGAAAACGCCGAGAAATCGTTTAATGGAAAGGACATTCATGGAGGAACGCAGATGATCTGTATCTGGGGTGTGGGCGTCGCGATCGTCGGATGGATGGTGTCGGACGGGGCCGGAAGCGTGGTCACGGCGCCGGTGCGCGAGGCGCCCGGGAAGGTCATCCTCGATCTCGGCGGCGGAGTGAAGATGGAGTTCGTCCGGATCACGGCCGGAACGTTGACCATGGGCGGCATCGAATACGACGAGAAACCGCTCCACGAGGTGACGATCACGAAGGACTTCTGGATGCAGACGACGGAGACGACGCAGGCGCAATGGGAAGCGGTGATGGGGACGAATCCATCCCACTTCAAAGGGGCGGACCGGCCGGTCGAATGCGTCAGTTGGGAGGAGTGCCAGGAGTTCATGAAGCGGCTGAATCTGAAGGCGAAGGATGCGCTCGCCGGGAAGACGGCCAAGCTGCCGACGGAGGCGCAGTGGGAGTACGCCTGCCGGGCGGGCGAAAAGGGCACGTGGTGCTTCGGCGACAACGAGGAGGAGCTGGGCGATTACGCGTGGTACGGAGAGAATTCCGACGACCAGACACATCCGGTGGGACGGAAGAAGGCCAACGGCTGGGGCCTCTGCGACATGCATGGAAACGTGTGGGAGTGGTGCCAGGATTGGTATGAGGAGAAGTATCCTTCCGGACCGGTCACGGATCCGGCGGGGCCGGCGAACGCGGAGTTCCGGTGCTTGCGCGGCGGAAGCTGGTGCGTCTGCGACGATGCCGTCACGCGCTCCGCGGGCCGCGGCAAAGGCGTTCCGGCCAATCGCGGCATGTACACCGGGCTGCGCGCGGCGTTAGGTCACTGAAGCAGCTTCTTCAATGCCGCTTCCGCTTCGGCGGGCTTGAACCCGCGCGGCCCCGGATCGCCGCGATACGCGACTTTTCCCTCCGTGTCGATCACGTACAAGCGGTCCGGCCATCCGGCGTACGCCTGCTGCGCGGTGTTCTTCATGTCGTCGATGAGAAACGGGATCGAAAGCTTCAACGCGCGGGCGCACTTGCTCGCCACGTCCTCGCGCTCCTTTTCGGTGACCGGCTCGTCCACCTCGATTCCCTGCCGGTCGTTCTGCGGCACGCGCCATCCGTCCACCGGATGCGCCTCGCGAATATAGACGACGAAGAACGCGGCACGCTCGCGATGTTTCTCATACATCTTTTCCAAGGCGCCCGCCTGGGCGCGGAACGGCGGTCAGGTGTAGCTGCCGAAGATGAGGACGACGGGTTTTCGGCCCTTGAAGGACGCCAGCTCGACCCTTTCGTCCTTTTCGTCGGGCGAGGATTTCAACTTCTTCAGGTCGAAGTTCGCGGCCGCCGTGCCGGGAGCGATTCCCTCGCCCTGCCTCGGCCGGCGGCCGCGATCCTGCGGCGCGGCGGCGAGGACCAGGATGGCCGTCGAAGCGATGAACAGCCTCATGTCTGGTCTAGCACTGTAACACGACCATCTCTCATGAAGTTGTGCCCCCGGCGCGGATTTTCTACCACGCGGGATGATCCCGGCGTATAAATCCTCGAACGTTCGCATGGCCGTGCCCGGCGAAATCGAATCCAAAGGAGCGACTTCTATGCGCACCCGATGGCTGGCCGCCCTTCTCCTTTTCGTGTCCGTCGCTTTCGCGCAGGAGGCGGACGACGTCCAAGCGGCGCGAGACACGATCACCTCCGCGGATCTCCAGAAACAGCTCGAATACGTGTGCAGCGAGCTGGAGGGGCGCAAATCGGCCTCCAAAGGAGAGCGATTGACCGCCGAATACGTGGGGGCCGAATTCAAGAAATACGGGCTCCAGGAAGCCGGCACGGAAGGCTACCTTCAGGAATTCCCCGTCAAGCAGACGAGCGGGACGGGGTATAACGTCTTCGGCACCGTGGAAGGATCCGACCCGGCGCTGCGGGAGACCTGCGTGATCGTGACGGCGCACCTCGACGCGGTGGGGGGCGTCGGCGCCGACGACAACGGATCCGGCCTCGTCGGCGTTCTGGAGTTGGCCCAAGCGTTCGCCGCGCTCAAGGCCAAGCCCAAGCGGAGCGTCCTCTTCATGGCGTGCGGAAGCGAGGAGCTGTGGATGGTCGGCTCCTACTATTACGTGAAGCATACGACCAAATTCCCCCTGGCGAGCACCATCGCCAACGTCAACCTCGACATGATCGGCCGCAATAACTGGCAGGAAGACATCCTCATCTCCGGCTGCGAATCGGCGAAGCCGCAGTTCAACGACCTGGTCGAAAAGCACGCCAAGCAATCCGGCTTGAAGTACGTGATCGAAGATCCCAAGATTTCGCCGCCCGGCGACGTGATGCCCTTCTACGAGAAGAACATCCCCTTCCTTTATTTCTACACCCACGGCTACGGGAAGCTGCACGTCGATTATCATCGCAAGACGGACACGCCCAACAAGATCGACTACGCCAACCAGGAAAAGATCGTGCGGCTGGCGTTCCACATCATCCTGGACATGGCCAACCTGGAGACGGCGCCGGAAAGGGTTCGCGGTTATCGCTTCCCGCACCCGATGCAGGGAAAGCCGAAAAGACGGATCCGCGAAAAAGAAAAGGAGAAAGAAGAATAAAATCGCGCCGGTAATCTCCAGGAGCGCCCGCGTCCGTCCTCTCGCACGTCTCGCTCATCGAGTGCGCGCCTTCCCGCTCTCGGCACATTCCCGCGAAAGTTTTCCGAAACATCCCTGAGATTTCATGAGAAACGTCGTTAAGTGGTGACGCGCCCGATGTGAAGAGGAGGTCCTTATGGTGATTCGCTTCCTGATTTTGCTCGCGGCGGGCGGCCTTCTCCCCGCCACCCAGGAAGGCAAACTCGACGAATGGCGGAACGTGAGAAAGGAACGGAGCCAGAAGTCCATGGAGGCCGAGGCGCTGGAAAAGGCCGCCCATGAAGCCCTGGATCAGGGCGACTACGACTCAGCCGTCGAGACCCACAAGAAAGCCCGGGCGCTGCGCGCCGAAAGCGAAGCCTTGGGGAAGGCCTTGTCGCGCCTTCTTCCGGAAGTCCTCCGGGGAATCCTCCGGGACTTGAAAGAACGATCGCCGGAGGTTCGCCATCGAGCGGCCGCGGCGTTGCTGGAACTGGGACCCGCCGCGATCCCCGCGGTGGAGTCCCTTCTCAAGGCCGGCGACCTGGATCCGGATATCCAGGCGCGGATCCGAAAGGTCGTCCAGCAAATCGGCAACGTCGAGATCGACGCGAACGGCAAGTGGGGCCAGTGGGCCGTCGACGCGGAGGCTTCCTCGCAATATGGAGAGGATGGATGGAGCGCCCAGCAGGCGTGCGGAAAGCCGGACACCCCGCAGGCCGGCGACCAACAGTCCGCGTGGGCCTCCGCGAACCCGGATGACGGCGATGAGTGGCTCGAATTGACCTATGAATTGTCGGTCCGTCCGACCCGCATCCGCATCCACGAAACGTTCAATCCCGGCGCGGTCGTCAAGATCGAAGCGCGGGACGCGGAGAAGAAATGGCACGTGCTGTGGAAAGGGAAGGATAAGACGGCGGAATGCCCCGGCTGTCTGGACATTCGATTTGATGCGCCGAAGGTGATCACGCGCGTGATCCGGATCACCTTGGACACGTCGTCCGTCCAGGGGTGGAATGAAATCGACGCGGTTCAGCTTTTCGGCGAACTCGCGGACACTCCCGCATCAAAGTGAAGAAGGCGACCTTTGCGGTTTGGTGGGCGGTCAACGCGATGCTCCTGGCGGCCATCGCCGCCGTGGGAGTCCATGTCGCTTCGATTTCGGAAGGAGCCAAGCTGTACAACGGGCTGATTCCCCCGCAGCCCCTCCCCCCCTACCCGTTCAAGAAGCGGGAGGCTCTGGGCACGGAGATGCTGCGGGAGCTGCCGAATCCTCTGCGCCTGCCGGAGGGAGAAGCCTCGAACGGACCGAGGAACGCGTCCGCGCGTTCGGTTCTGGCTCAAGTCGCCCTCCTCCACGGGATCGATCAACTGGCCGGAGATCCGAAATCGGCGACCGCTTACCTGTACCTTCCCTCGCGCAAGATGCAAGCCAACGCCTATTGCGGAGAGCCCATCCTGGACAGCGCGACGGGGGAGGAAATAGCCGAACTGGCCGGATGGAAGCTGGCGCGGCTGATCCCCGGCGGCGCCGTGTTCCGAAACGGAGCCGTGGAGGAAACGCTGAGAATCGGCGACTCCCCATGGTCCAGCGGCGGCGGGATCGCCGGCGGCCCGGGAGGGGCTTCCGCGGACGTGGGTCTTGCACCCCAGGTAATACGCCAATGGGCGATCTCGGCCAAAGCGTCATCGGAATACGGGGGCGCTCAGAATGAAGGTTACAAAGCCCAGCAGGCGTGTGGAGCGCCGAACATCCAGCAGGCGGGCGACCAGCCGCAGTCGTGGGCCACCCAGAATCCGGACGGCGGCGAGGAGTGGATCGAGTTGACCTACAGCATCGCCGTCGTTCCGGTCGGAATACGCATTCACGAGACCAATGCCCCGGGCGCCGTCGTCCGGGTCGAGGCGGTCAATCTGGGGGGAACGTACCAAATTCTGTGGAGCGGGGCCGACCCGATGAAAGGGCAGCAAATCGCGTGGTTTGAGGTCCCCTTCGACCCTCCGCAATTCACCACGCGCACGATCAAGATCACGTTGGACACCAAGCTGGTTCCGGGTTGGAACGAGATCGACGCCGTCGAACTGCTCGGCAAAACCCAGCAGGAAGCCCCAAGCTCCGACACGAACCCCGGGGATTCCGGACCGTTCAAGAGGAAGAAAGCGAAGACGGCGCAAAAAAGGTGACCCCGCCCGTTCTTCAGAGAAGTCCGAGAATCGGGCGGGGGCGATATTTCTTATCGAAAGCTCCCTGAGAATTCCCAGGAAGTGTTGTTAAGTAGGGGAAACCCGGTTGGCCGGCGAGGCTTCGCCGACCCATCCCTTGAGGATAAGAAGGTTGCACCTGAAACGTGACGTGACAAAGCGGCGTGATCCGATCGACTGCGTGTTCGACGGCACGCTCACCCCTGAAGAAGAACTGGCCGTCGTGGATCGCGTCGGAGCCGATCTGGAGGCGGCCAGGAAACTCTACAGAACGGCACGCTTCGAGGCGCACTTGATCCACGTCGCTCCCGATGTGGAGCATCAGGCGGTTCCGCATGAGGAATGTCGCTCGGATATGGACGGCTCATGGGAACGCGTCTCGTCGGTCTCTCCGCTTCTGCTGGCCCTGGCCGGCGCGGCGGCCATCCTGCTCTTGATCATCGGCGAGCCTGCCCCGGAGGCGCCGCGCGCCGCCGGCGAGCGTCGGGACGGCGATGCGGCGTTCACCTCGAGGAGGGTCGGTCCGCCCGACGGGGCGCGAGAAAACGGAGCGGGGAAAGGGGCTTCTTTCTCGGTCGCCGTGCCGGATCCCGGCACGTATGAAGCCTGGCGGAACGCGAGGCGAGAACGAAGCGCGAAGACGGCTGAAGTGCCGAACTTGTTGGGGGCGGCGCATCGGGCCCTCGATCGCGGCGATTATGACGCGGCGGTGGAGACCCATCAAAAGGCCCAGGCGCTTCAGGCTGAAGTGGCCGCGTTGGACAAGGCTTTGGAGGGTCTCATTCCCGAACTCGTTCGGGAACTCGTGAAGGAAGCCGCCGAGGATCCTCCGACTCGGGACCGCGCGATCGTCCGCCTGGCGTTGGACGTGGGCGCCGCGGCGACGGCCGAATTGGAGGCGCTCGTCCGGACGGACGATGCTCCGGCGCGGGGGCACGCTCGAAGATTCCTCCAGCTCTTGAACATCATCGGTGCGGAACCCGCGGGGGATGCTTTTTTCGGGTCATGCAATTCGAATTCGGCGATCCACTCCGATGGAATTGAAAACACGAACCAAGGACAGGCGCTGGTTCGTGTTTTCAATTCCATCGGAGAGGATGGGTTGTACCGGCAATGGGCGAACCACGCGCGCGCCTCCTCAGAATACAGCGCCGAAGGCTGGAGCGCCCGGCAGGCCTGCGGAGCGCCGAATACGCCTACTGCGGGGGATCAGCCGACGGCATGGGCTTCCCTGGATCCCAACGGCGGCCTGCAATGGATTGAATTGTCCTATGAACTTCCCGTGCAGCCGGTGGGGGTGCGCATTCACCAGACCCACAATCCGGGAGCCGTCGTCCGGATCGAGGCGGGCGGCGCTCAGAAGCAGTGGACGCTTCTCTGGCAGGGCGCCGATCGCGCGGCGGAATGTCCCCGTTGGCTCGACGTCCGTTTCGATCCGCCGCCGTTCAGCACGCGCGCGATCAAGATCACGTTGGACACCAAGCTCGTTCCGGGATGGAACGAAATCGATGCCGTCGAACTCATCGGCCGGCCTGCGAAGTCGTTGAAGAAGTGACGCGCGCGCCTTGACGGCGCGCGCTTAGGGCGGAGTTTCACGAGTGTGGCGGGTACTGCCATGTTGGATCCCGCGGACGCCGAATTGATCCAGCGCTGCCAGAACGGCCATAAGGACGAAGCGTTCCTGGAGCTGGTGGAACGGTATCAGCGCCGCACCTACTGGATCGCCTACAACATGCTGCACAGTTACGACCTCGCCCAGGACATCGCTCAAGAGGCGTTCCTGCGGGTCTATCGAAACTTGGGCACCTTCGACGTGAAGAAGAATTTTTATACGTGGCTGTACCAGATCGTGGTCAATCTCTGCATCGATCATTTGCGCAAGGCCTCTCACGGGCGCTTCGTGAATTTGGAGGAAGTGGGAGGCTTGCTGGAGGGGAGGGACGAGCCGCATGCGGAGCTCGGGCGGGCGGAGCTGCGCGAGCGGGTCCAGAAGACGCTCGACCGCCTGCCTCCGAAGTACAAAGCGGTCCTCCTGTTGCGCGATATCCAGGGCTTTACCTGCGAGGAGATCAGCGAGATCCTCGGCAGCGCTCACGCCACCACCCGGTGGCGGCTCCATCGGGCCCGCAAGCTCTTCAAGGCGCTGTGGACCGGCAAGCGCCTGTCCGCCTTGCGCGGGAAGGATAGGGACGCCGCGTCGTGACCCGGGCGTCCCCGGAAGCTATTCTCTTTCATTTCCCGATCACATCCGTATATCTGCTGCCGCAAGAGGCGGGGAGTACGGCGTACTGCTCATAATAAATGCAGAATGGCCGGGAAGGGGGATGCCTCTCCTCTTTCGACGCGAATATTTTAGCCCATCCATAATGGGGCCCAGTAGGGGTATGGGGCGCTCCTGCATGTTTTATTCGTTGCAGGACATTTCCGGAAACGGCCGTCACAATTTTTAAATGGGCACGCCCGCGTGATTGTTAGATCTATGGACCCTGATGAAACATGCGAAGCGTCCCGAGGAATTTAACCTGTCTCGTGTCCCCTTTATCGCCACTGGAGGTCGTATGAGAGCGGGCGTGCGGAGAAGCTGTCTGGTGTTCGCGGCCTCGTGTGCCGGGCTGTTCGCCGTGATGGCGGTTCACGCGCCCGGCGCGGCATCACAAGACAACCAACTGATCCGGCGCATGATGTTCATGCACCTGAACAACTTCAGACACTTGAGCTTCATCGACACCGAAAAGCGTCCCACGCCGAGCTCCCTGGAGGTGGTGGGGAAGTTCGAATTCGCGGTCAGCCAGTCCACCGGGCTGGTCTCGGGTCGGGCGTTTCCCAGCCCGGTCAACCCGGATTACATTTATGGCGTGACCCAAAGCGGCACGACGCTGCGGCAGGTGGGGACGGCGGGAACGCCGATGGCGTCGTACGATTTCGGCCAGTTCTTCGCGCGGTTCGGAGGGGCGTTCCTGGTGACCGACAATTTGCCCAAGACGCCGCCGCACAACACGTTCCCCAGGGGATACGACCTGAAGGAGCACTACGTGATCGTGGGCGAGATGAGCGCGGAAGAGCAGTTGAGGAGCGGGAATACGACGGGCATGATGCTGGTGAATCCCGCCACGATGACCCCTTATCGCGTGGGAGGCGGAAGCCTGTTTTTCGGCCCCGCCACCAATGTGACGTTCGACGGCGTATGCTTCGGCGCGTACCCGGGGGATGACGGGGATTACGACACGATCGACGACAACGAATACCGCTATTTTGTCGCATACACGGTTCAGGGGACCATTCCGGAATGTCGGTTCGCGATTCTATCGCTCAACAAGCATGAGACCACGAACGGGCAGGATCCTCCGGACCCGTGGAATCCCATCAGCGCGACGCGAGGGCCGGACTACACGAACGTGTTTCCGAGAATGGATTCGAATCCGAAGTTCGGAGGCGGGCCGTTCGACGGGGGACAGGCGGCGGGCAATAGTGAAGTGTACTGCCAGTCGTACTATCTGAGGCCCGGCGTCCCGGGTTGCGGCGCGATTCCGGATCGGGCGTACGTCGTCGCCGGATACACGCGGGAGATCCCGGGGCTCATCATCGTCTGGCGGCCGATCCTGGGAGCTTACAGCTTGGGGCTGCCGTCGGTGACGATCGGACCCGTGGCGCTCTACACCGGCGGTCCGCCGTGGCATCCGTTCTGCAAAGGATACACGGTGCCGAACATCTTCAGGTCGCTGGACATCATCGGCGACTGGGCGTTCGCGACCACCGGATTCGGAGATGAAGGCATCGGCGGAGACCAGATCGAGATGGTCTATGTTCCGGAGATGATCGACGGCGCGGGCGACGGGGACGACGGATACCGTGGCTTCTGGCAGCCGCCGGACGGATCGAGCGCGGGATATGCGGGCTTCATGCCGAATGAGGACTTCTCAGTGTACGCGGTCTACTTAGGTGCGGGATTGGGAACGAGCACGGCGTACGGCTCGACGAGAAGCCCCGTGTCCATTCCGGCCTGGACGCCCAGTTACGCCTCGGGCGGAACCGGAATGACCGGCATCGATATGCATCGGGAAGACGAGCAGCTTCTCGGCATGAACATCCGGCAAGCTCCGCAGCCGTTCGCGGGCTTTCACATGTCGGTGGATCCGGTTGAAAATTTCGACGGGGCGGGAGCGGGAGGCAGCGGCAGGTCGGGCGCGTGCACCGGCAGCGTGGACGGAGCGGGAAGCCACGGCATGGCCGCGCTGGCTGGCTTGCTGAGCATGGCGTTTCTCGGACTCCAGATCATCCGCGAGGCCAGGCGGTCCTGACGGACGAAACCTACACTCCCGCCGTCCGCTGGCGCGGGCGGCGGGATCTTTTTTTCGCCTTATTTTCTCTCATTTCATCGAACTAAACGACGCGATCGCATACTAATTCCTAGAAGATGGTCGGGATATTGGAGATCTGGAGATGCGCTCTTCCACAAATCGGGGCTCTTATCTCCAGAATCCCTACATCTCGGCATCCCCCTGAATATCTCCATACACTCCTAAACCTCGAAGGGAGAGATCATGCTTCGATACCTACCGCTGCTGGCGCTGGGGTTGTTGCTTCCGCAGGATGAAGCGCAGATTCGCACGTGGATCAAGCAACTCGACGATGCCGGCATCGAAGTGCGCGAGCAGGCGCTGAGGGAACTCATCAAAGCCGGCGCCACGGCGGAACCGTTGCTTCGGGAGGCCCAGCAGTCCGAGAGCCCGGAAGTGCGCATGCGCGCTGCCGAAGCCCTCGGGGCGATCGCCCTCGCCCGCAAAGCCAAGGAGGTATATCGGGAACCGGCGCCGCTGACCTTGAGCCATGAAAACGCGCCGATCAGCGCCATCTTGGAGGACCTCGCCGCCCGGTCGGGCCTGCGCATCGATGCTTCCGCGGTCAAGCTGGAGGGCGAGACGGCGTCGCTGAAGCTGGAATCCGGCACGGCGATGCAGGCGCTCGACCTCCTGTGCGCGGGACGTTCGAACCTGTCGTGGG
>JACQVR010000026.1 GCA_016209705.1 Planctomycetota bacterium | reverse complement strand
GCCGTGTCCGCGCGTGGCTGGGCAATCCTGGGCCTCCACCCCGTGAGCGGGAAGCTTTACAACTTCGTCTCGGACGTCCACGACGTCGGAATCCCCGTCCTCGGCATCCCCCTTGTCGTCATCGATTGCTACGAGCACGCTTTCTACGTCGACTACAAGAACAAGAAGAGCGACTACGTCTTGGCCTATCCGAAGTTCATCGACTGGGCGGAGGTCGAGCGCCGAGTGAAGTCTGTTGTCAAGTAAGGAGGAAGCCTCTCTCCGGGAAGGAGGATCAGACCGGAGGCCTCATCTTTCGCGCCAAGGACGAGAAGAACTACTACCTTGTCCGCTCGAACGGTCTCGAAGACAACTACCGGCTCTACACCATGGCCGACGGGAAAGGCCTCTGCTTCGACGTTACCCCCAGAATGGGGTATCCTGCGCGCAGGGGAGCTTATGTTTTCGCGCTTCCGGGGCGAATTTTCTGGGGCGGGGAAAATGATTTCCGCCGGGAAACAGATGGTGATACCTGTAGCCAACCCTCGCCTTGCTCGTGCTCTTCAATACATCACGACGATCGCGACAGGCGGCGTCCTTCTGACCGGCCCCCTGCTCCTGCGCAGGTGGTTGCCGGATCCGGCGGTCTTGAAAGATCTGCGGCTAACGTGGGCGATGATGAATGTCGATCCGGCCAGCGCCTTTGCTTCGATCGGTTTGAACTGGATCCTTCTTGTCGGCCAGCGGGTCGACCTCACCAGAATCGATTTCGGCCTTTCCCTGGTTATCGTGGGTTCCCTCGTCAGCTTCTTCGCTCTCCTCTTTGTCTGGGGCGTTCGAATGCTTCACCGGCGCGACCTGGAACGCCTCGGAGCGGTTCGCGCGCACGGAGAAAGCGAAGAGCGAATGCGCCTTGTCCTCGAATCGGCCCTCGACGCCGTGGTCACCATAGACGCGGCGGGCACCATCACGAGTTTCAACCCCCAGGCCGAAAAGATTTTCGGATGGAGAATCGAGGAGGCCGTCGGCAGATCCCTCAGCGACACGCTCATTCCTCCGCGATACCGCCAGGCGCACACGGAAGGATTGAAGCGCTTCCTAGCGACGGGGGAAGGTCCCGTTCTCAATCGACGGATCGAAATCGAGGCGCTCCATAAGGATGGACACGAGTTCCCTGTCGAACTGACGATCACGCCGCTCCGGTCGAGCGGCTCCGTCATCTTCAGCGCCTTCGTGCGCGAAATTACGGAACGAAAGCGGGCCGAGCAGGAGCAAAGAAGGCATCTCGACGAGATCGCCGACCTCTATGACAACGCTCCCTGCGGGTATCATTCCCTCGACAAGGACGGCTTCTTTGTTCGCGTCAACGGCATGGAGCTCGGGTGGCTCGGGTACACCCGGGAGGAACTCATCAGAAAGAAGAAGTTCACGGACGCCCTCACGTCCAGGAGCGCCGCGGTCTTCAGGGAACACTTCGCCCGCTTCAAGGAGGAGGGATCGATTAGAGATCTCGAGATCCAGATGGTTCGCAGGGACGGCAGCGTCTTCTCCGTGCTCTTGGGCGCTACCGCCATCCTGGACGCTCAGGGTCATTTCGTCTCGAGCCGATTCACCCTGTTCGACATCACGGACCGAGTGACCCTCGAGAACCAGCTTCGCCAGGCGCAACAGATGGAGGTGATCGGACGTCTGGCGGGCGGAGTGGCTCACGACTTCAACAACCTGCTCACTCCCATCTTGGGCTACACGAGCCTTCTTCTGGAACGTCTCGATCCGAACGACCCCTTGCGGGAAGAGATTGAGGAGATCCGGAAAGCCGGCCAACGTGCCGCCGGGCTCACGCAACAAATTCTGGCCTTCAGTCGTCGACAGGTTCTGCAACCCAAGGTTCTCGACCTGAACGGCCTTATCTCCGATGCGGCCAAGTTGCTTCGCAGGCTCATCGGAGAGGATATCCATCTCGTCCTCACCTTGGCCCCCGAGTTGGGACGCGTCAAGGTGGATCCTCCTCAAATGGAACAGGTGATCATGAACGTCGTGATCAACGCGCGAGACGCGATGCCGCGAGGAGGCCGGATCACGATCGAGACAGCCAACGTGACGCTCGATGAAGAATACGCGAAAAGTCACGCGGAGGTAGCACCCGGCCCTTACGTGATGATCGCGATCAGCGATACCGGAACCGGCATGGATCGGGAAACGCTCGTGCATTTGTTCGAACCCTTCTTCACCACCAAGGAGCGAGGAAAAGGCACGGGCTTGGGGCTGGCGACCGTACACGGGATCGTGAAACAAAGCGGGGGCCACATCTGGGTCTACAGCGAGATGGGGCGGGGGAGTACGTTCAAGATTTACTTGCCGCGGGTAGAAGAGCAGCTCTCGCTCGCACCGCCGTCGCCCGTTCAGCGCCCCTCGTACCAGGGTTCGGAAACGATTTTGATTGTCGAGGATGACGACAGCCTCCGCAAGCTCGCCAGCACGATTCTGCGCAGCAAAGGCTATACGGTGTTCGACGCGGACCGAGGGGAAGACGCGCTGATCCAGGCGAAGAGTTACATGGGACCGATCCATCTCCTTCTGGTCGACGTCATCATGCCCGGGATGAGCGGCCGAGAGGTTGCACAGCATGTGAAGGCTTCCCGGCCTTTGCTCAAGGTTCTCTACATGTCCGGCTATACAGAAGCCGCGATCGGGCACCACGGCGTCCTGGATGAGGGCATGGCGTTCATCGAGAAACCGTTCACGCCGGAGGGACTGGTGCGCAAAGTGCGCCATGTCTTGGACGAGCACCAAACCAAGGGTTTTTAATGGTCGTTCTCGCTGACGCGAGCCACGCGCGGAGCATGCCGAGGTCGCGCAGGTACGAGCCGACCATGCGCCGGGAGCGCTGGTTGGCGAGCAGCTGCGTCTGAAAGCGGGCAACAGCGTCGGCGAAGTCCATGTGGCCTTCATTAACCACATGCCTCGCTCAAAGGGCGCGCGGGATCAAGCAGCTGACTTGAGGCTCCGGTGGGCAGCGGGATCGTGGCGCCATGGACAGTTGATGGCTCTTCCGCTCACGACGACACCGGAGCTGCTGCACCCGCGTGACTACCGCTACCGCCGCTGGTAAGGGTGGATAGTGGAGGAGCCAGCGGTGGCGGTGTCAGCGGGATACAAAATTTATGTGGACTCTCCGGTCGCCAGCGCTCATAACTGCAGCTCCCACGTCTGCCCCACCAGATCCCGGCCGAAGCTGTGCTGTGCCTCTTCATGTACCAGCCGGTACCCCGCCCCCTCGTAGATCCGCCTCGCCGCCGCCAAGTCCTTGCTCGTCCACACCGTGATCTTCTTGTACCCCGCCCTCCTCGCGAACCTCGTGCTTTCCTCCACCAACTGCCTCCCGATGCCCCGGCCTCGCGCGAACGGCTCCACCAATAGCAGACTCAGCTGCGCCACCTCCTCGCTCTGCCGCCTCAAAAGCACCGACCCCACCGCTTCCCCGTTCCGCTCCGCCACCCGGCAGTGTTCCTTTTTCGGATCGAATCGCTTGATGAACTCCGCCGCCATCCCCGCCACCAACCCATCCAAGTGCTCGTTACACCCCAGCTCCTGCGCGTACAGCACCCCATGCCGGTGCACGATCCACCCCAGGTCTCCGCTCTGCGGCCCTCGGATCACGAACGGTCCCTTCCTCTCCCCCGCTCCCAGCACCTCCTTGATCGTGTTCATCGCCATGACCAGCTTCCTCTGATCTCCCGGCGACAGCGCGCGGAGCATCTGCTTCACCTGCTCGTTCGCCCGCTCGCTGAAGTCCTCCAGCACTTCTCGCCCTTTGCGGGTCATCCGCAGCAGGTTATGCCGCTCACCGGCATCCGACTCCCGCCGGCACAGCAAACGCCTTCGAAAAGGGCGCATCGAGTACGTTCTGTCGTGCTGGAAATTGGCTGCCGGGCCGTTGGCCGCCCGGGGGCGACCGCTCGCAGGGCGATGGAGGGTCTTCTGGAGTACTTCGGGTCGCGGGCCGATCAGATGCGCTAATTCCTGTTCCGGCGTCGCGGGTTCCCCATTGGCAGCGGCCAGATCGAGGCGGCCATCAAGCTGGTGGTCAACCTGCGCCTCAAGCGCAATGGAGCCTGGTGGAAGGTCTGCAACGCACAAGCGATCCTCGCACTTCGGGCGGCCAAGCTGTTCGGCGCTTTCGACGATGTCTGGGAAAGGCGAATCTCCAAGCGCTGCGCCCAGGTGCCGGCGCAACTTCGGGAATTCCTGGCCACCGTCGCTGCACCCCAGTTGACGCCCAGGCCAAGATTCGCTCCTGCGCTGAACGCGCGCCGGGTCGGCATCCGCCTTCGATTCAATCCGGAAGAGATTTCTCATCCATCCAGGGACAGTGCCAAATTTTGGGTCTCGGTGCCCTCCGCAACCAGTTCCGATCTATACGGTTGAGAATACCCGCAAGCCGCTGTTACAGCTTTCGCCAGATAAACGCGCTTGGCTGCCTCTATCGGCCTCAGCTCGCCTCAAAGCTGCGCAGCGACGCTGCAGCCTTCTCACGCCACGGACTCGAACTTGACTACCGGAACCTTGATGTTCTTCCGGGACCTTATGCCCCGTCTGACCGCTTTCTGCAGTCTATCGGTGACCTCGGCAGAGAAATAGGCCGCACCACAGCGGTCACAGACATCGGCGGGGACATCCTGGAACACCACCAAGTGATTCCCTTTCCGAAGATCAACTCTCGTATGGCCAGGCCGGACCCGACCTGGGCAATACTCACAGGGATCACCACGTTTTTGAATCATGGCATCATTCTACCCGGTAAACCGTAACGATTCGAACATTGTCGCCCAGGAGGCGACAGACAGCTTCGACGCCGCGACCCTCCAGGTCCGGGCCACGGAAGATGTACCGCGTTCCTCTTGGATCATGTATCAGTTTGGCCACCAGCACCCCTTCGGACAGGACCCTTCGGACGTCTTCTTTGGTCACGTCCTCGTCGAGCATCTCTTGGATTGCGTGCACGGTATAGCGATCTCGGTTCTGAGCTACCTTGGCCTTGATCTGGCGAACGACTTCCCCACGTCCTCTCCGACCCATGGTGGACGGTATCCTGAATTTTTCGATCGCGCCTGTCGAGAGATTCCAGAAGGGTGCAAAAACTCATCCCGCCCTCCGGTGGTAGAAGTTCAGCAAGCCTCCCAACCGCTGGCGGCGAAGGACCTTATTTTCGGCCAGGAGGTATTCGTTACTTCGCAGAAGCTCCTGGTTGATCGAGCCGGACAACCGGGAAAGGAGGTGCGGCAAGTGACTCTCGTGCTGGGGGGTCGAGGTGCTGGACGAGAACGAAGACGGCGCCCGGTTCAGGCGGCAGGGCCTGTAGGAGCTCGGAGACAGCTTCCAGGCCGCCCGGCGAGAAGCCGATCCCTACGACCGGCACCCGGAGTTCGGCGCGCTGGAGGCGGTTGCGCGTCTCGCGAGGCGACCGCCCTTCCTGGTTTTGGCGAGGGAGCGGCGGCCGCTTTGTGGTCTTCGCCGGGCGCTCCTTCGCGACCCTCCGGGAAAATTTCCTCCCTGATGGCACCATGGCCCGCGCACCGACATGCAGTCGCCCGATGGCCTGTGGAAGGTTTGAATATTTGTTTTCTCTCGCTCCGGGGGAAGTTTATCGCGTGGAAGGACGGCTATCAATTGAAACTGAGAGGCCGCAGGGATGGCCATGATGCGGACGTCTATTCAAGAAACGCGGAGCGCATGCCGATGAAACCTATGGAGGAGAAAGATGTGATTTCGGCGATGAAAGACGCGAGCGTCGCGGAAGCGGCCGAAGACTTTCCTCGCTTCTGGCGAAGGTTTTCCCGCACCCCCATCGAGGTGCCGGCCCGCATCGAAATCCACTCGCTGGCGGGCGGACGATTCACGTCGGGATTCGCGACCGTACGCGACATCAGCCTGAAAGGGGCACGCCTGGGCGACATCGACCTCGAAGGAAAATTCCTTCCCTGCGCCCCGTTCCGGATCCATCTGACGCTTCCCTCCACCGTTTGTCCGGGCACGCGGGCCATCTGCCGGCCCGTGCGATTCGGCACCGGAGATGCCTTCGAGATCGCCGTCGAATTCGAAGACTTCCAGCCGCTGACCTCCCGCTCCTGACCTCTGGCTCCTGGCTCCAGGCTCCTGTATTCTGTCTTCATCGCCATGCTCTTCGACACCCACGCCCATCTGGACGATCCCGCCTTCGACGCCGATCGCCCCGACGTGCTGGCCCGGGCCCGGTCGGCCGGCGTGACCGGCATCGTCACCGTCGGCACGGACGTGGAAAGCTCGCGCCGCGCCGCCGAGATCGCCGCGGCGCATGACGGCGTGTGGGCCGCCGTCGGAATCCATCCCCATGAGAGCGATCGGCTGTCATCGGATGCCGCCTTCGAGGCGCTGAAGGAACTGGCGGCTCGACCCCGGGTCGTGGCGATCGGCGAAACGGGTCTCGACGCCGTGAAGAGGTTTTCCGGGCTCGAGAATCAGAAGCTCAACTTCCGGCGGCATCTGAGGCTGGCGCGCGAGCGCGGGCTGCCCGTCGTCATCCATTGCCGGGAAGCGCACACGGACGTGCGCGCGATCGTACGCGAAGAGATGGACCTGCCCGTTCGCGGGGTCATCCATTGTTTTTCGGGCGGCGTCCGGGACGTGGAGGACTACCTCGCTCTGGGCTTCACGCTTTCCATCGCCGGACCCATCACGTTCAAGAACGCCTCCGGGCTGCGCGCGGCGGCTCGCGCCATCCCTGCGGATCGCCTTCTGGTGGAAACCGACTGCCCCTACCTTACTCCCGAACCGCACCGTGGAAAACGCAACGAGCCCGCCTTCGTCCGCCATACCGCTCAAGCCCTGGCCGACCAGTGCGGAATTTCCCTGGATGCGCTGTGCGGCGCGACGACAAAGACCGCCCAGCTCCTGTTCCGGATATAGTTCCCTACTCGGATACGCCAACCGATGAAGGGCAATGACTAGTGTCCCAGTTGCAGGACAAATTTTGGTGCGGCGCGATCCGCGTGCTCGGAAGGGGCGGCGGCTTCAATCCATCTATGGGTCAGAGAGTTAAAACCGGAAGTCACTCCGCATGGTTTTGAATTTTTCTGCTTGCTTTGCCCGAATTCTGTAGTAGACTTAAGAAGACCCGTTGAACGTGCGGAAAATTAATATGAATATCGCCAGGTTCGTTCGAATGTGAATGCATGAATTATAGGAGAGGCAGGGTTTTCCGCCCATGGCCTTCCGACCCGCGGCCGGGTGGAGCCACCGCGAATCCGGGACCCCTGTTTCCATTTTTGAACCTGTGTGGTGGGATGGAACAACTTCTAGCGGGCGCCCAGCCCAAGGAGCGGACCGATGTCGATGTTCGGTAATTTGGTCAAGCGCCTCCGCAAGGAGCGGGGGATGACTCTGGAACAGGTGGCTCGGCGAATCAGCTCCCACAAAGGCTATGTGTCCGGAATCGAAAACGGCAAGGTCAACCCGCCCTCCGTCAAGTTCATCCGTAAATTCGCGCGGATTTTCAGCTATGACGAGAAGGCGATGGTGCGGATGGCGTACGTGGACAAAGCTCCCAAGCTCATCAAAGAAGAAGCGCATCGCCTGCTGGACGAAAGCCCCCAGGGACTCCGCAGTTCCGAACACGCGGTGGCGGTTCCGCTGCTGAATACGCTGGAAACGGGCTATCCGACCGAGGTGGACGCGACCAGCCGGGAGCCCAAGCCGCTCGTGTCCACGACGCTCGTCCTTCCCCGATTGAGCTTCCAGCCCAGCTTCGCCGCCATGGTGTGCGACAAATCCATGGAGGGCCACGAGGGGATTTCCATTCCCCGCGGTTCGCTCGTCTTTCTGGAGCCCGAGCCCAAAGTGCGGCAGGGGGCGATTGTCTTCGTCCTGTTCGACGCGGAGGGGCGGCGCCGCTCCTTCATCCGCCAGATCCTGTTGGGAGATAACGAGCAGGTGATCCTCCAGCCGCTGAATCGAGATTATCCCCAGGAGTTCGTCCGGAGCCAGGACGACATTCACGCGCTGTACCGGGTCGTCGGAAGGCTGGAGCTCTTCGAAACTCGACCGGTGGAGACCAGAGTTTAAGAAGACAAAGGCCGCATCTTCGAGCTTTGGCCCGTCGCCCGGGAGGGGTACCCGTCACTCTTCCATGCGGGTCAGCGTGACTTCGATCTCAAGCTCCCGCTGGTCGCGCCGCACTTTCAGCCGGAGCTTATCCCCCGGCTTCTTCCGCGCGAGCGCTTCCAGGATGATCTCGCGTCGCGTCATGTCCCGGCCGTCCACCTCGTAGATGCGATCCCCCACTCTGAGGCCCGCCTCATCGGCGGGAGAAGCGGGTACGACGTAATCGACGCGCACCGAGCCGTCCTCCACCTCCCCCCACGTCGCGCCGAACTGGACCCGCGGCTCACGGCGTTCCGGCGGCTTCTCCGGAGGTCGCGGCGGCCGCTGAGCCATCCCCGGCAGGCCGGTCGCGCGATCCAGCTCGACCCGTAGGTCTTTCGTCCCATCTCCCCGCCGCACCGTGATCGTGACCTCCGAATCGGCCGGGAACGTATGGATCAATCCATAAAATCGCCGCCAGGAGAAAACCCGCTTGCCGTTCACGGCCACGATGAAATCGCCTTCCTCGAGCCCCGCCTCTCCCGCATGGGAATCGATACGGACGCCGGTAACCTTCGCGCCGGCTCCCTGGGTGTGCTCCCGGCTGATCTGTACCCCCTCCACGGCGCCGTGAAACACCCGCCGCTCGTCGCCGCCCTTTTTCATCAGAGGCAGGAAGTTCTTGACCTGGTTCACCGGAACCGCCAAGCCGACTCCGCTGTTCGTGCGGTTCCCGAAACGCGTCATGATGCGTCCGTTGATCCCGACGAGGCGGCCGCCGAGATCCACCAGCGGGCCTCCCGAATTGCCGGGGTTGACCGCCGCGTCGGTCTGGATGCAGTCCGAGTAAAGGTCCTGAAAGCGGTGCAAGGCGCTGACGATCCCCAGCGACGCGGCGGGATACAGCCGGTTGTCCGCGGCGGGAATGCTGCCCACGCCCCATGGGTTGCCGATCGCGATGACGTAGAGCCCCACTTCGAGCTTGTCGGAATCGCCGAACTCCACATACGGCAGATCCTGCGTTCCGTCGATCTTGAGCAGGGCGATGTCCCCCTGGGGATCGGTGCACACGATCCGGGCGATCCGCGGATTGCCGTCGCACAACATGACGCTGTGGGTCGCGGGGATGTCGCGGGGAGCGCGAGGATTGGGCGGCGCGATCACGTGATGGTTGGTCAAGAACCAGCCGTCGGAGCTGATCAAGATGCCCGATCCGCCCGTCAAAAAGACGAACGCGCCCGACACCTTCTTGGCCACTTCTTGGACGCGCTTTTGCAGCGCGGCGACGGGATCTTCCTGCGCGGCGCCGAGCACGCAAAGCGCCCAGAGGCAGGCGGTCCACGAAAGGACGGCTCGACGCATGATCCTATTCTCCCGGACGTTCGCTCAAGATCACTTCCACCTCATGCTCCTTCCCGTCCCTGACGAACCGGAAGGTCGCCGGATCTCCCACTTTCTTGGCGATGATCGCCACCCGCAGCTCGTTGAAGGTGGTGATCTTCCGGCCGTCCATGCCGATGATGATATCGCCCACCTGCAACCCCGCCAGCTCGGCGGGAGTTCCCGGCTGAATGCCGGCCAACCGCACCCCTTCGATGTCGGTCGCCGTGATGTCCGCCTGCACGCCCAGGAACGCCTGGCCGGTTCCGGTCACCTTCAGACCCGCTTTCAGCTCGGGGAGGAGGCGCCGCAGCTCGTCGATCCGCATCGCGAAGCCCACGCCGGAGTTCTGGCCGTACGTCGGCGCGTACTTCACGTCCACCTTGCAGGTCACGCCGATCAGCCGGCCGTTGAGGTCGATCAGCGGTCCGCCCACGTTGCCGAAATTGAGCTTGGCGTCGACTTGCAATCCCCGATTGGCCAGCCGGCCGGGTGCGCTGAGGATGCCGGGATTGATCGTCAGTCTCTTGCCGTCCGGCCCGCGACCGACCGCCACGACCATCTGCCCGGTCTTGACTTCGGACATGCTGACATCCGTCAGCGTGGACAGGTTTTCCGCCGGGATTTTCAGCAGCGCGATGTCGGCCCCTTGGTGGTATCCCAGCAGCTTGGCCTCGTGCGTATCGCCGTCGGCCAGCGTCACCTCGATCTTCTTGTGACCCTCTTTGACGTTGAAGAATGACGTCAGGATGAACCCGTCCTTGTCGATGATCGTGCCGGTCACGGGAGCCGACGGCCGGCGGCCGAAGATCTGGCCCTTGTATTGATTCTCCGACGAGATCGCTCCATTCGCGTCGCGTTCGACGCGGATCGTGACGGTCACCGCGTCGGCCCGCTCCGCCGCGCGGGCCAGGCGCTCTTCGTATGCTCGAAAGGGGCTCTCTTCTTCCTGCGCCCCGGACGCGCCGCAGGCCAGGACCGCGAACATCCATAGGGAGGCGTGGCGCATCTTCCATCTCCTAAAATTCCGGCCGTTTCCCCACGCGGACGGTCCGTTCCTCTTCTCGGCCGTCGCGCCAGATGCGCAGTCTCATCTCCGTGCCGGGCGCGGTCCCTTCGACACGCTCCTGAAGATGCTTCGGAGTCGGCACCTTCAGAGTGTCCACCGCCAGGATGACGTCGTTGGTCTTCAATCCGGCCTTCTCCGCGGGGCTGCCCCGGTGAACGCGCCGGATGCGCAATCCCACGCCGCCGGCCTCCTCGACCGCCACCCCCAACCAGCCGCGGCGGATGCGCGGGGGCACCTTGCGGGTGGCTTCCGATTTGGAGTCCCCGCGCGCGACACCGCCTTCATAGTCCGCGAGCAGTCGGTCGATATCGGGCTTGAGAATGTGGACGGGGATGGCCAGCCCGGTGAACTTCGCGTCGTGATAATTCAGCGTGAGGAGTCCGAGAAGCCGGCCTTGCGAATCGACGAGCGGCCCGCCGTCTTGATGGGGATTCACCGCGGCGCTCGTCTCGAGCACCAAGCCCGCGTACCGCGACAGGCGATCGTAAGGCCGGTCGATTTCGTACATCCCGCTGATCACGCCCACGGACATGGCGACCTGGTCGTCCTCGCGAATGCTATGGAACGAATCGCCGAACGCGTACGATATCTGGCCGAGGCGGGCTTTCCGGGAGTCCGCGAGCGGGATGGCGGGAAGGCCGCGCGCGTCGATCTTCAGCAGGACGAGGTCCTTGTCGTCCTCGCGCCCGATCACCTGCGCTTCGACGCGCTTGTGTCCGGGCAGAAGGACCTGGACGGCCTCCGTGAACCTCCCGCAGGCGGTGAGGGACGTGAGGATGAGTCCGTCGTCACGGATGAGGACGCCCGTGCCTTCCACGCTGGCGGGACGGCCCTGGATGTACACCACGCAGGGGGCAACCTGCTTATAAATGCGCGTGTGCGCCAGGAAGGGATCGCCCGGGACCGGCTGCGGGTCCTGGCGACTTGGCCGCGCGTGGAGCGCTCCGCAGGCGCCGTCCCGTTCCGGCAAGGCGAGAGGCTCTTCCCGCGCGACCAGCGAGGCGGCGCCGCCCAGAAGGAGCAGGCCGAGGAAGTGCAACTTGACGCTCATGTCCGTTGTCCTGGATCCGTTTCCCGCCGGACGCGCGGGCGCGAACGCTCCGCCCTCCCCCATTTATTGTAGCCGATTATACCGAAGCCGCGGGGATCATTTCAGCTCAATCCGTCCGATCCCAGTGGTATGTTCTTCCTTCGTGAACTTCGGCTCCTGCGTGTGCTCGTAGCCGCGGGAACACGTTTTCTTGCGCAATCTCAGGAGGATCTCCATGAAAGGAATCGCGCTCGCGGGCGTGGTGGCGCTGGCCGTCGGGGCGAGGGACGAAGAAAAGGCCGAGGGGCGCCGGGAAGTGCGCCTGACGCTGAAGGAATGCGTCCTCCTGGCCCTGAACCACAACGTGGACGTCGAGATCGCCCGCTACCAGCCGTGGATCGAGGATCGCAATCTCTTCGCCGCGTTCGGACGCTTCGATCATGTTTTCTACGGGGAAGGATCCGAAGGGAGGGCGCGCGTGGACGCCGCGAGCCTCCTGGCGGGCGCGGAGACGCTGACCACCGAAGACACCCTGTTCCGGACCGGGATCCGGCGCCTTTTTCCCTTCGGCGCCCAGATGGACTTCCACGTTTCCGCCCAGCGCACGGAAACGAACTCGACATTCGCCCTGCTCAATCCACAATGGCAGGAATCCGCCGGGCTGGCGCTGACGGTGCCGGTCTTGCGGGATGCGGGAAGCGCCGTTCACGCCGTTCCGATCGTGCTGGCGCGGAACGCGCGCGACGTCTCCATCGCCGACTTCGAGACGTCGCTGACGGACGCGGTGTTCGCCGTGCAGGAGGCTTATTGGTCCCTCGTCGCGGCGCGGGAAGGGGTCCGTTTCCGCCGGGAGGCCTTGAAAGCGGCCGAGCGCCTGCTGGAGGACCATCGCCGCCGGTTCCAGCGCGGCGTGCTGGCGCGCGTGGACGTGACCGAGGCGGAAGCGGGCGTGGCTTCGCAGGTGGAAGGGATCCTCGTAGCTGAAAACGCCGTTCAGGACGCGATGGATCGGTTGAAGCGATTGATCGACCCCTCGCTGTTGCGGGAGGACGTGACCCTCGTGCCGCTGGACGCCCCGCGGAGGGAAGTTCTCCCACGGGATGAGCGGGAGGCGACCGAAGCCGGCCTGCGGGATGCGATCGAGCGGCGGCCCGAGATCCGTCAGGTCCTGGTCAACCTGGAAAGCCAGCGGCACGCCATCGAGAAGGCCCGTAGCGACGCCCAGCCGCGGGTGGACGTGGTTGCGCAGGGAGATTTCCGCGGGATCGACGACACGTTCCGGGACAGCTTCCGCCGGCTCCACGAGGGCGAGACGTTCGCCTGGTCGGTGCTCCTGGCGCTGGAGATTCCGCTGGAGAACCGGACGGCGCGGGGAGCCCAGCAGCGCGCGGAGCTCGAGCTGCGCCGGCTGGAGCTTCGCAAGCGCAACGTGGAAGATCGGATCCTCCTGGACGTGAGAGAGGCCGTGCGCCGTATCAAGACGGCCGAGCGGCGGATCGAAGCGACGCGGAAAGCGCGCGCGCTCGCGCAGGAGCGGTACGACGGGGAGGAGTCCCGGCGGGAGCAGGGGTTGAGGACCACGTTTCACGTCCTGGACGCGCAGTCGCGGTTGATGCAGGCCCAGATGAACGAAGTGCAGGCGGCGGTGGATTACGAGCAGGCGGCGGCCGCCTATCAGCGCGTGACGGCCACCCTGCTTCCCCACTACGACATCCTGGTGAACTCGAATCTCGTCCCCCGCCACCGGGTCCGGTGACGTGAATGCGTTGCCTGGTTCGTGAGGCGGGATTTAGAATGGCCGCGCCCATGAAGATGGTGACGGCCTGCCTCGTGGCGTGGCTGCTGCAAAGCAACGACGTCCTTCAGCGCTTGGATCATCACAATCCCAAGGTCCGGGCGCTGGCCGCCCGGCTGGCGGGAGAGGAGCGCATGACGACCGCCGTGGGACGCTTGGTGCGCCTGCTCCGGGACGACGCGCCGGAGGTGGTCGCGGCTGCGCGCGGCGCGCTGGCGGAAATCACCGGCCGGAAGGATTTGGAGGAAGACGCGGGCGCCTGGGCGGACTGGTGGGATCGCGAGGGGCGCAGCGCCTTTCCGGAAACCAGCCTGACCGAGCAGCGGATGCGGGAGCTCGCCGCCGAACAGGTGGAGCTCCGCAGCCTGGAGACGGTCAAGACGATCAACGAAGCGCGGGACAAAGCCCAGATGGCCAAGCAGGAAGTGCGGTTCATGACCGCCGTCCTGGCCGTCGCCGTCGTCCTGTTCCTGGGCGTCATGATTTTCTTCGTGGGTCACGTCAGCTCGAAGATCAAGGGCTGGCGCGAGCTGGTCAGCCGCGCGGAACTGTACATCAAGCAGGGCCAGGAGATCGCCGACCGGACGGACCGGATCCTCTCCGAGCTGGACGCCAAGAAGGTGGAGGTGATGAGCTTTTTCACGAAGCTGCGGGAAGAGAACGAGGCCGAGGTGGCCCGGTTCGCCGACATCCTCGAAAAGAACCTCGAGCACAAAGTGCGCGAGGAGGTGATGAGCCTGCGACAGAAGGCCGAGAAGGAGCTGGAGCAAACCGTGGCCGACCTCAAGACCCAGCTCGACATCGAAATGCGCAAGGCATTGAGCGAGACGCGCGAGCGATTTCTGAAGTAGGAAGAAGTCAGGAGCCAGAAGCCAGGAGCCGGAAGCCAGAATGAAAAGGAAGAAACGATAGGCAAGTACCGGGACGAAAGGGAGCGCGAAGCGCATTCCTTGGTATTCTGGCTCCTGGCTTCTGATTCTTCTCATTCCGACCGGCCGGGGCGTCCGCTGACGGTGTCGCGCCCGCGGCGCTTGGAAGCGAGGAGCGCCTCGTCGGCGGCGCGCAGCATGGATTCCGCGTTGTGCGTCTGGAGGGAGAGCGCGGTCACCCCCAGGGAGAGGGTCAGGCGAAGCGGCGCGGCGGGATTGCCCAGGTTGGTGAACGCGGTGTCGCGGAACAGCGCGCGCAGGGACTCCGCCTTGATCATCGCGTTTTCGTACGTCGTCTCCGGCATGATGATGGTGAACTCGTCGCCTCCGTAGCGGCAGACCAGGTCGGCGCTGCGGAAGTGGCTCCGGTACAACCGGGTCGCCTCCGCCAGCAGCATGTCTCCCTGCGGATGGCCCAGCGTGTCGTTGATCTTCTTGAAGTTGTCGAGGTCGACCATCACGAGCGCCAGGTCGCGCCCGTACCGCAGCGCGCGGCCCACTTCCTCGGCGAATTTCTGTTCGAAGTACCGCCGGTTGTAGGCGCCGGTGGTCTGATCGACGATGGACTGCATCTTCACTTTCTCGTAGAGCTGGATGTTCAGGATGCGCAGCCCGAGAAAGCCGGCGAGCGTTCGCAGCAAGTTCTGATAGCCCTTGAGGGCGTGCTCGTTGCCCATCAGCACTTCGATTTCCTTGGGGTGAAACAGGACCTCGATGACCCCGACGTGGGCGTCCGGCCCGGTCAGCGGCAGAACGGCCTCCTGCGAGGTCACGTACCCGGGGGCCTGGCCGAGCGCGATCCGGGTGAGGGGATGGTCCGAGGCGAGCGCGTGCCCGAGCGTCTTGCTCTTGGACGTCGAGTACGCCGTCTCCAGGGAATCCCCCTGGAGCAGGTAGAAGGTGACGTTCGCGTAGTCCAGGCCCTCGCGCGCGGTCATCAGGCTGGCCGACTTCTCGAGCAGCTCCTCCACGCTGTTCAACGGGGTGAGCTGGGCGGTCAGATGGGGCACGTGCCGCAGCTTTTCCGTCAGGGCCAGGATCCGGCTGTTGGCCAGCCCCAGCTCCTCGATCCGCTCCCACATCTCCTGTTCCAGCTTCTTGCGGAAGCTGAGATCGCGCATGGAGCCGACGACGACCTGCCGCTCGTCCAGCGTGAAGCGGCGGACCGAAAGCTCTACGGGGCGCTTCGCCCCGTTCTTGCAGTAGATCTTCAGCTCGTATCGGTCGCCCTGGGAGTGCTTGCGGTTTTCCTGCTTCCTCCGGTAGACGTCCGCCGACTCGAGCGCCACGAGGCGGGTCGCGTCGATGGGACCCCCGACGAGTTCCGCGCGCGAGTAGCCGGTCAGCTCCTCGAACGCCGCGTTCACTTCGAGGAATCGCTGGGTCTCCAGATCCAGCACGTACTGGGCGTCGTTGGAATTCTGGAACAGCAGCGCGTACACGTCGGCGCGCTGGAGGTCGATCGAGGCGGGCGACGGCGGCGGCTGGGAAGGCGCGGGCCGCAGCAGTTCGGGGGGCACTCGCTCGCCGTCGATGTGCAACTCGGCCGGACGCAGGAACGTATCCAGCAGGAAGCCGCCGTCGGGCCGGTGGCTGCCGATCGCCAGCCGGAACGCCCCGCACGCCACGCGATCCTCGCCCGGATGGCCCGTGATGGAGGCCCGGGGGTTCAGGCCCACGCCGAACTCACGGAGATCCGCGACGTCCGCCCCGAACGCGCGCAGCAGCAGGCGCATCTGCGGATCGCTCAGCTCGACGACCCGGCCTTCTTCGAAACGCAGCCGGATCGGTTCGTGCGCCAGGCCGAGATTATTGACGGAACCGTCGATCACCGCGACGCCGTGAGCGGACCCGGGCACGGGGCTGAGGAAGACGTCGCCGGCGGGCAGCAGGCCGAACGCGCCGGGCGCGCCCAGCGCGCCGCCGTTGCAGCCGACGTTCGAGCCGGACGTGCGGAATTCGAGATCGGTGCCCGAGGCGGAGACCAAACGAACGACGTGGTTGCCCTTGAGGCGGTTCGCCAGGACGTCGCAGCGCCGGGCGAGGTGCTCGGTATCGATTTCCAGCAGCGGGACGACCCGCCGAAGATCCAGTCCCGCCAGGCTCGCGATTCGGGGAGGGCGGCTCGATTCGAGCGCGGTGCGAAGGGCCTGCGTGGAACTCAAAGAGGTGGAGGTGATCAGCACGGCCACGTCGCACGTCTTCAAAGCCGACGCCACCTCGGCGGGCGGCTCCTCGTTCGGGCGCGCCCGGGCCGGCATCGTCACCCAGGCGGCTTCGATGGATTGACGCGCCAAAGCCTCCCGGAACGCGGCCGCGAGAGGCTCCACGTCCGTTTCGACCACCGCCAAGACGACATCGCCGGGCCGCCAGTTCAGGCATTTTCGCAGGACCCGGTCGGCGAAGCGGTCGGCGAGAGGCGGACCGGCATCGCCCGGAGGCGAAAGGTCGCGTTCCTCCGCATCACCGCCCGCTTGTTTCAATCGCGCATCCATGGTCCGTCCCCGTCCGCCGGTACCCATAAAATAAGGGTTGGACGGGAAAAGTCAATCAAAAAGGCATTATACTTCGGGGGCGAAAGTTGCAAAAGAATTAACCCCGCCCGTTTTCGGTTGGAGCGACAAACGGCTGACTCGACTTCAGTTTCACGGGGAGGGGGGCCGCGCCGCCCGCCTGCGCCAGTTTAGGGTATACTCGAAGGCGGGGCGAGAGGGAGGGGGCCTCGATCGCTGCCGATGGAACTTCTCTTTCTT
>JACQVR010000025.1 GCA_016209705.1 Planctomycetota bacterium | reverse complement strand
TTGTAACACCGCACGTCAGGAGCTCTTCCAGATCCTCGCGAGTCAGGCGCTTGAACGCCGCCGGGTCGACTTGAACGACGGAATTCATCAAGCCGCCCTTGGCCTCGATCATGGAGTCGATCTTTTCCTCGTGCGTTCCACGCGTGACCAGCTTGAACACCTGAACACCGCGGGATTGGCCGATCCGATGGACGCGGTCCGTGGCTTGGTCCTCCTTGGCCGCGTTCCACCAGCGATCGTAATGAATCACGACGCTCGCCGCCGTGAGGTCGATCCCCACGCCGCCGGCCAGAAGGCTGCACACGAAGACGCGACAATCCCGCTCCTCGTTGAACTCCCGGATGGCGGCGGCCCGATCGCGCGTCAGGCCGCGTAGATCGGCGAAGCGGATGCGGTTCTCCCGAAGCCAGGCCTCGATCAGGTCCATCATTTCCAGGTACTGCGTGAACACGACCGCCTTCTGACCGCTCCGCAACGCCTCGTCCATCAACTCCTTGAACGCCTCGAACTTCCCGCTCGTCAGATCGCGCGTCCGCTCTCCCTCCAGGACCAAGGCCGGATGGTCGCAGATCCGTTTCAACGTCGAGAGCGTCGCGAACACGCCGACATAATCCACGGCCTTCCCGCGATCGCGAAGCTCCTCGAGCCTGGAATGTTCCCGATCCAGAACGGACCGGTAGAGAGCCGCCTGCGGCGGCGTCATCCCGCACCAACGGATGTCCTCCACCTTCGACGGCAGGTCCCCCAGGACGTCGCGCTTCACACGACGCAGCTTGAAGGGGTGGATGCGCTTCCGCAGTCGCTCCAGCGCGAACGCGTCCCCCTCGCGGACGACGGGGATCTCGAATCGCCGGCGGAACGACTCGGCGCTTCCGAGATATCCCGGCTGGAGAAACTCGAAGATCGACCATAGCTCGTCGAGCCGGTTTTCGATCGGCGTGCCCGTCAGCGCCAGTCGCGTGCGCGCCCGAAGCGCGCGCGCCGCCTCGGCGACCTGCGTGCCCGCCGTCTTGATGCACTGCGCCTCGTCCAGAACGACGCACTCCCACTCGATCGCCGACAAAGCGTCCACATCGCGCACCAGCACCGCGTACGTGGTCGCCACCGCCCGAAGGCCGGGCAACGACAGCACCTCGGGCTTCCGCGCGCCGTGATAGCGGTACGGGCGCAGGACCGGCGCGAACCGGCGCATCTTCTCGATCCACGAATCGAGCACACTCGTGGGACATACAATCAGAGACGGCGCCTTGGCTCCTTCTTCATAAAAGGAGAGCAGGAACGCCATCGTCTGGTGCGTCTTCCCCAAGCCCATGTCGTCCGCCAGAACGCCGTGCAATCCGGCGGCGCGAAGCGACCGCAGCCAGTCATATCCCGCTTTCTGATACGGTCGCAGTTCGGCCAGAAGGCTCTTCGGCAACGAAGACGGTTCGGGGCGATCCAAGCGCTCCAAGGCCCGCTCGAACGCGCGGACCCCGGCGTCCGGCATGACCTCCAGCGTCGCGCCGAAATCCGCCCGGGCGCAGGCGTACTCCATGCGCCGCATCTCGAGCGGCCGACCCCATTGTCGCCGGGCTGCTCCGGCGTCGACGGGAATCCATGAGGTCCCCCGGCGGATGAATCCCTTGGGCCGCTGCAAGGCGAGAATCTCTCGAAGCGCGACGCGATGGTCGCCCGCTTCGTACACCGGATCGAACGCCAGCCAATCGCCCGCGCCGGATTCCACCCGCACGCCGCGGATCTTCGGAGCGGTTTCGACGCGGCTTTCCCGCACGGCGCGACCGGGCCGGAACGCCACGAACCGGGACAGCGCCGGCCGTTCGGTTTGAAGAAACTCGGGGATGGCATCCCCTTCCCGCGTCAAGGAACGCCGGCCGCCGAAGTATTCCCGGAAACCGGCGGGCACGGTTCCGACGGGATGATACGTCGTTCCGTCGAAATACCATCGGGCCCCGGCGCGCCCTCGTTCGAGCTCTTCAAGGGAAACCTCGAGCCCGCCGCCCACATAGACGGGGCCGAGTCGAAGCCGCTCCTGATCGTCGTACTCCGCTCTCAATTCCGGACGCAAGGGCTCCCGCGAGACGCGCAGCGCGCGGACGCGCTCGGTCTTTTCCCAATCCCCCGGCAGATGGGCGAGGAACGCCGCGGCGTCCGCAGGGGGAATCCGGAACCGCGCCCCCAAATCCTGCGACCTCAGCGTCAAGAGCAGCGCCGGCCCGTTCTCCTCCAGATCCACGATCGCCTTGGGTCGGGCCGCGCCACGGAAATAGCGCGCCGAGAATTCCGCCGTGGAACGCCAGGGCGGCGCGGCCAGCGCCCGATCCAACCACGAAGTTCGAGAACCCTGAGCGGCCATGATGGATGTCCCCTCTGTTCGGCATAGGGAATATCGGCGCGGGGCGGGGTCGACTTTCGGATTACTTCGACAGGACCAGTTCGGCGAGCTGCTCGGGCGTCAGGTAGCCGCGGGACACGAAAATGAAACCCAGCGGCTGGTCCGGAGCGGAGGTGGCCTGAAGGCGCAGGCATTCGCGGAGCTGATCGAGAGTAATCCAGCCGCGCGCCGCGGCGAGCGATCCCACGGTTCCGTCGCTCGCGGCCGCCAGGCGGCGGCGCAATCGGTCGAGAATGCGGGGATCCATCAGAGGGATAGAATCTCCTTCAGCTCCCCGAAGACTTCCTTTTCGTCGGCGACGTACTGCCGCACGCGGCGGGTCAGCGCCTGGCGCAGCCGCTGCCGGGCGTAGGCAAGGTCGGTCTTGACCTCCCCTTCCGATCGCTGGAGCTTCTGAGCGATCTCGCGATAACCCAGCGAATCCCCCGGCGGTGGCGACAGGTCGTACAGCTCGAGCGCCCGCCACGCGGCTTCGCGATCCTCCGCTTTGAGCATCGCTTCGAGCTCGCGAAGCGCGTCCGCGAGCACGCCGTTGGCCCAGGCCCGATCGAAGCAGGCCTCCGGCGAGGCGTCGCCGGGCGCGGTGGCGATCTCCTCGAGCGGCAGGACGTCCGCATCGAGCGGAATGAAAGCGCGCCCTCCGCCCCGCTTCTTACGGCCGGCCGTCCGGCGCTCGTCCTGAAGAAAATGCTTCAGCGCGGTCTTGAGGAACGTCCGGAACCGGCCGCGCTGGGGCGCGTATTTGGAGACGAGATCCTTTTCCAGAACTTCGAGGAAAAAATTCTGCGTCAGATCCTTGGCATCCTCGTTGGATTTTCCCCAGGAACGGCGGATGAAGATGTAGACGGGCTTCCAATATAGCAGCAGGAGCTGTTCGAGGTCGCGGCGATACTCGGGATGGGAATCATCCCGGGCGCGGAGGATTCGAGACCACTGGGTCGTGGGGAACGCGGTCCCTCCGGGAACCATTTCGGTGGGCGGATCGGCCATGCGCCGATCAAAATACCACAGCTTGAGTCCGATTGACACCCCACGGCGGGGCCGTATAATCGGCCTTCCGCGGATTCCAGGGACAGGTAGCTCAGCTGGTAGAGCACTACACTGAAAATGTAGGGGTCACCGGTTCAACTCCGGTCCTGTCCACTTTTAAGCGGTTTGCGGGCGGGGCTGTGACGTAGTTGTGACGTAAAACGACGGCAGGGACATGTTCGGCGGGAAAGCCTCCGCGTTGCGAGCAAAGGAAGGAGGCTTCCCATGGGTCTGCGTATCCCGCTCAATCGGGCCGTCGTCATCTATCAGCGCGGCTCGGTCTGGTGGCTGGACATCCATCAAGGCGACCGGCGAGTCCGAAAAAAGCTCGCGACCAAGGACAAGGCAAAGGCGCCCGTCGTCGCAAGGGACTTTGCGGCCACAATCATCTCCGGACGTTGGAACGTCGCCCAATCGGGCATCAAGTTTGCGGTCGGCCCGCACGCGCTCCGCCGATCGTTTGCGACGATCCTCGCTCGAGAACTTCCCGCGTTCGCGCTTCAGAAGCTCTTGGGCCATTCATCGGCTTCAACGACGTCTTCGTTTTACGTCGGGAACGGAGCCATCACGAAACCGCCGAAATGAAATTCAGGATCTACGCCTGGGGGCTGGCCAGACCCTGATCCTGCGCGGCGCCGAGTACATGAAGGAAAATCCGTTCCCCATCCACGCGGCGTCACCGCTTCACACCCTGGCCCAGAACAGCGCCTCCCTTGCATCCCGACCAGATATGCTGACCGGTCAGCTAGCGTGTCCCACTTAAGGGACACATGACTTATTCCCTATTCAAAGAAGATGAGATGTGGTAGCATTTGAGAATCGAGAGGGGGGCGCTCGCCGAAACATCAAGGGCGCTCCATGAGACCACTCGGTCCATCCGAAGACGTTGAGCGGCCACGCCGCTTTTCGTTCATCCGCTTCGCCTCTACAGGGTCTTCGTTCCTGTGGAAGCCGCGCCCCTTGGGGCGGGGCGTTCCCACTTCAGCGAGCGCCGTCGCGGCGCGCGTGTCACGCATTCTGGTTCATTCGGGAGGGGTAGTGCCATGGCAGACGTCACCGAGATCGGTTCCGCGCGGACGGTCGTTCCGGGCATGGGCGTCACCGAGCAGGTGGCGTTCCTCAATTCCATCCTCGCCAGCTCCACCGAGTACTCGATCATCGCGAAGGACCTCGATGGCCTGATCCTGGCGTGGAACGAGGGGGCGCGAAGAGTGTACGGCTATGAACCTTCCGACGTCGTGGGCAAGGCGAGCGCGTTCATCCTTCACGATCCCGAGGACGTGCGCTCCGGCCGCGCCCAGGCGATCCTCCAGGAAGCGCGCAACGTCGGCAAATGGGTGGGCGAGCTGATGCGGGTCCGGAAGGACAGGACCACATTCACCGCGCACGTCACGATCACGTTGCGCCGCGACGAGACCGGCAAGCCGATCGGCTTCACCATGATCTCGCGGGACCTCACCGAAGCGCAGCGCATCGAGCGGCAGCTTCGCGAGTCGCAGGAATATAACCGTGGCCTGATCGAATCGAACATCGATGCCCTCATGACGACCGACCCGCTGGGTGTGATCACCGACGTCAATCGCCAGATGTGCGAGATAACGGGCTACACCCGCGATGAGCTCATCGGATCGCCCGTCAAACGCTACTTTACCGATCCCAAGCGCGCCGAGGACGGCATCCGCAAGGTGCTCGAGGAAGACCGCGTCACGAACTACGAGTTGACCCTGCGGTCGAAATCCGGCCGGGAAACCGTCGTCTCCTACAACGCCACCACCTTCCGTTCCGCCGACGGCAAGCTCAAGGGCGTGTTCGCCGCCGCCCGCGACATCACCGAGCAGAAGCGCCTGGAGGACGAGCTGCGCCAGGCGCAGAACTATACGCGGAGCCTCATCGAAGCGTCGGTGGATGCCCTTGTTACCGTGGACCCGGAATTCCGGGTCACGGACGTCAACCAGCAGACCATCCGCATGACGGGGTATACGCGCGAGGAGCTGATCGGCAGTCCATTTCCGGATTACTTCACCGATCCGAGTCGCGCGACCGCGGGCGTCAAGAAAACCCTCACGCAGGGATTTGTTACAAACTACGTCCTCGTTTTGCGTTCCAAGACCGGCGTCGAAACTTCGGTCTCATTCAACGCCTCCGTGTTCAAAGACACGGAAGGCAACGTTCGCGGCATCTTTGCGGCCGCCCGCGACATCACGGAGCAGAAGCGCCTGGAGGATGAGCTACGCCAGGCGCAAAACTACACGCGCGGCCTCATCGAATCATCCGTCGACCCCATGATCACGGTCTCGCCCGACCTGGTGATCACGGACGTGAACCAGCAGATGGTCAAATTGACGGGGGTTCCGAAGGAGAAGCTGATCGGAACCCGCTTCAACACGTACTTCACCGAGCCCGACCGAGCCGCGGCGGGCGTCCGAAAGACGCTGAACGAAGGCTTCGTCACAAACTATGAGCTCACGCTGAAGACGCCGGCCGGACGGGAAGTGCTGGTCTCCTTCAACGCCTCCGTGTTCAAGGATACGGAAGGCACCATCCGCGGCATCTTCGCCGTCGCGCGCGACGTGACCCAGCAGCGCCGCCTGGAGGAGCAGCTCCGTGAGCAGCAGAACTACAGCCGCGGCCTGATCGAAGCCTCCGTCGATGCGCTGGTCACCGTAGATCCCGCAGGCCGGATCACGGACGTGAACGAGCAGATGGTCAAACTGACCGGCCACGGCCGTCAAAAGCTCGTGGGCACCCCGTTCGCCGAGTACTTCACGGACCCCCAGCGCGCCACGGCGGGCGTGCGCAAGACGTTCGACGAGGGCATGGTCAAGAACTATGAGCTGGTCGTCCGCGCCAAAAGCGGCGCGGAATCGGTGGTTTCCTTCAATGCCGCCATCTTCAAGGACACGGCCGGAAAAGTCGCCGGAATCTTCGCCGCCGCGCGAGACATCACGGAGCAGAAACGGCTGGAGCAGGAACTGCGCGAGCAACAGACCTACAACCGCGGCCTCATCGAGTCCAACATCGACGCCCTGATGACGACGGATCCCCTGGGCGTCATCACCGACGTCAACCGCCAGATGTGCGAAATCACCGGGCGGAGCCGCGAAGATCTGGTCGGAACCCCCTTCAAAAGCTACTTCACCGATCCCCAGCGCGCGGAGGACGGCATCCGCAAGGTGCTCGCCGAGGGGCGCGTGACGAACTACGAGCTGACGGTTCGCGCCAAGGACGGCAAGCAGACGGTGGTCTCGTACAACGCGACCACGTTCACGGGACAGGACGGCCGTCTGCGCGGCGTGTTCGCGGCTGCACGCGACGTCACCGACCAGAAGCGCTTGGAGCGCGAGCTGCGCGAGCAGCAGGTGTACAACCGCGGGTTGATCGAGTCGTCCGTCGACGCGATGCTGACGGTCGCCCCGGACCTGACCATTACGGACGTCAACGAGCAGATGGTCAATCTGACCGGCTACAGCCGCGACCAGCTCGTCGGCAGCGCGTTCCAGGATTACTTCACGGAGCCCGACCGCGCCTCCGCGGGCGTCAAGAAAACGCTGGACGAAGGATATGTCACGAACTACGAGCTGATGCTTCGGTCCCGCCACCGTCGCGAGATTCTCGTCTCTTTCAACGCGTCCGTGTTCAAGGACACTGCCGGCAACGTGCGCGGCATCTTCGCCGTCGCGCGCGACGTCACGGAGCAGCGCCGCCTGGAGGAGCAGCTCCGAGAGCAGCAGAACTACAACCGCGGACTCATCGAATCCTCGGTGGACGCGCTCATGACCGTCGATCCGAACGGGATCATCACGGACGTGAACGAGCAAACCGTCCGGCTCACCGGCTACTCGCGCGAGGAGCTGATCGGCAGCCTCTTCCGGGACTACTTCACGGAGCCCGACCGCGCCGTCAACGGCGTTCGTGAAGCCCTGGCCCGCGGGTCCGTCACCAACTACGAACTGGTGCTCAAGTCCAAAACCGGCAAGCGGACCGTGGTCTCGTTCAACGCCGGCACGTTCAAGGATACGGCCGGCCGCGTCGCCGGCATCCTGGCCGCGGCCCGCGACATCACGACCCAAAAACGCATGGAGGAGCAGCTTCGGGATCAGCAGAACTACAACCGGAGCCTCATCGAATCCTCGGTGGACGCGCTCATGACCGTCGATCCGAACGGGATCGTCACGGATGTGAACGAGCAGACCGTCCGGCTGACGGCGTACAACCGCAAGCAACTCATCGGAAGCCCGTTCGTAGGATACTTCACCGATGCCGAGCGCGCCCGCAGCGGCGTCCACAAGACGTTTCAAGAAAACACGGTCACCAACTACGAGCTGGTCCTGCGGTCCAAGGCGGGCCGAAAGATCCCGGTTTCGTTCAACGCGGCCGTCTTCCGCGACACGTCGGGCGAGATCGGCGGCATCATCGCCGCCGCCCGCGACGTGACCCAGGCCAAGCAGATCGAGCAGGAGCTGCGTGAGCAGCAGACGTACACCCGAGGCCTCATCGAGTCCAACATCGACGCCCTCATGACGACGGACACGCTCGGCGTCATCACCGACGTCAACCGCCAGATGTGCGAGATCACCGGGCGCGCGAGCGAGGAGCTGATCGGGACGCTCTTCAAGGACTACTTCACGGACTCCCAACGCGCGGAGGACGGCATCCGCAAGGTGCTGTCGGAAGACCGGGTCACCAACTACGAGTTGACGATACAATCCAAGGACGGCCGGCAGACTGTCGTCTCCTACAACGCCACCACGTTCAAGGGCGCGGACGGCCGGCTGCGCGGCGTGTTCGCCGCCGCGCGCGACATCACCGAACAGAAACGGCTCGAGGAGCAGATCCGCAAGCAGAACCGGGAACTCACGGAGACGACCGCCTTCCTCAACAACGTGCTGGAGAGCTCGACGGAGTATTCCATCGTTGCCATGGACCTCGAAGGGAAAATTCTCGCCTGGAATGAGGGCGCTCGGCGCAACTACGGCTACTCCCCGGAGGAGATGGTGGGCCGGCAGAGCGCGCGGGTCCTGCACACGCCGGAGGACATCGCGTCCGGCCGGGTGAAAGCGCTGATCGACACCGCCTTCCGGACGGGAAAGGCGGAAGGCGTCTTCGAGCGCGTTCGGAAGAACGGCCAGCGGTTCACCGCCTCCGTTGCCATGACCCTCCGCCGTTCCCTGGATGGATCCCCGCTCGGCTACGTGCTCATTTCGAAAGACATCACCGAGCAGAAGCGGCTCGAAGAGCAGCTCCGCCGGAAAAACGAGGAGCTGGAGGAGCAGAACCGGCGGGTCCAGGAAGCGAATCGCCTGAAGAGCGAATTCCTCGCCAACATGTCCCACGAGCTGCGGACGCCGCTGAACGGCATCATCGGGTTCGCCGAGCTCATGTTCGATGGAAAGGTCGGCCCCGTTTCGGCGGAGCATAAGGAATACTTGGGCGACATCCTCACCAGCGCCCGCCACCTGTTGCAGCTCATCAACGACGTGCTGGATCTGGCCAAGGTGGAGTCGGGCAAGATGGACTTCCGGCCCGAGAAGGTGGACTTGGTCAAGCTCATCGGAGAGGTTCGGGACATCCTGCGCACGCTGGCGGCCCGCAAGCGGATCCGGATCGAAACCCACGTGGATCCCCAAATCCCCGACGTGGTGGTCGATCCCGCCAAGCTCAAGCAGGTTCTTTACAACTATCTCTCCAACGCGCTCAAGTTCACGCCGGACGAGGGGAGCGTGAGGGTCCGCGTTGGGGCGGAAGATTCCGACGCATTCCGGCTCGAGGTGGAGGACAGCGGGATCGGCATCAAGCCCGGCGATCAAGGGCGGCTCTTCGTGGAATTCCAGCAACTCGATGCGAGCGCGGCGAAAAAGTATCCGGGAACCGGTCTCGGCTTAGCGCTCACCCGAAGGATCGTCGAAGCCCAGGGAGGCCAGGTGGGCGTTCGAAGCACGCCGGGCAAGGGAAGCGTTTTCTTCGCCATCCTGCCTCGGGAGCATTCGGTCGCCAAGGAGCCGGTGGCCAAACCGGTGTCGGTTCCGTCTCCGCGGGCCGGCGCCCCCAGAGTGCTCGTCATCGAAGACGACACCCCGGATCAAGCTTGGCTCGTCGAGACGCTCACGCAAGGAGGGTATGACGCCGAGATCGCGCCCACCGGCGCCGAAGCGCTCCGCCGGTGCCGCGAGCAGGCCTACGACGTGATCACGCTCGACCTCCTCCTGCCCGACATGACCGGATGGGACGTGCTCCGAAAGATCCGCGCGCAAGGGCCCAATCGCGAGGTTCCGGCCGTCGTCGTGACGGTGGTCGCTGAAAAGGGAGCCGCGGTCGGCTTCCGGATCAACGACTTCCTGGTCAAACCCGTCGCGCCGGAAGAGTTGCTGGCGGCGCTCCAGCGAGCGGGCGTAGCCGCCGATAACCGCGAGATTCTGGTCGTGGATGACGATCTCAACGCGCTGAAAATCGTGGAGCGCGATCTGAAGGAGCGCGGATATCGCCCGATCTGCAAGACGGACGGGGAAAGCGGACTTCGAGCCGTCAGTGAAAACCACCCGGCCGCCATATTGCTGGACCTTCTCATGCCGGAGATGGATGGGTTCGAGTTCCTGCGCCGCCTGCGGCGCACCGACGTCGGACACCGCGTTCCGGTGATCGTGTGGACGATCAAGGACTTGACGGCCGACGACAAAGCCCAGATTCAGGCTTCGGCCCAGGCGGTAGTGCTCAAGGGAAAGGGATCGACCGCCGCGTTACTCAAAGAGCTTAAGATCCACGTCCCCTTGCGAAAACCGTGACGTACGGACGTTGGGACCGTTGATCGTGAACCGTTGATCGACTTGTTAGGGGCGATTCAATCAGAACCCGGGTTTGGTTCCGCCGCTCAACGGATGGCGAGCGTGGAGGCGACCTTGGCGGGCGAAGCGATTCTGATCGTGGATGACAACCCGGTGAACCTCAAGCTCGTGAGGGTTCTGCTACGGGCGGAAGGGTTCCAGGTGCGGACCGCTTCGGATGCCGAGGAGGCCCTGGAAGTGCTGGGCACGTTCAGCCCCCGCCTCATCCTCATGGACCTTCAGCTTCCCGGCATGGACGGCCTGGAGCTGACGCGACGGCTCCGAGCCGATCCCGTGATGGAAAATACCGTGATCTTGGCCGTCACCGCCTACGCCATGAAAGGGGACGCGCAAAGAGCCCTCGCCGCGGGATGCAACGGGTACATTTCCAAGCCCATCGACACGCGCGTGCTGCCTCAGACCATCGCCAACTACCTGCATGCGAGGAACGAGCCATGAATCCCATGACCATCCTCGTCGTCGAAGACAATCCGATCACCCGAAAAATGGTCCGGATCACGCTTCAAGCGGAAGGGTACCGGATGCTGGAAGCCGAAGACGGACAGACCGCTCTCGATCAAGCCTCGAAGAGCGTTCCCGACCTTATCCTCCAGGACTTGATGCTGCCGGACATGGACGGATTCGATCTGGCCCACAAGCTGCGCGCCATCCCCGGAGTGGACGCCATCCCCCTCATCGCCTTCTCGGGATTTCTGTCCCGGCTCGAACAAGCGCGGAGCGCCCAGGTGGACTTCACGGATGTACTTTTCAAGCCCGTCGAACCCTCGAGGCTGCTGGAAATGATCCGGACCTACCTGCGCCAGCCGGAACCGACGACTGAAAAAGTGGGCCAGGATCGGCGCATCCTTCTCGTCGACGACGATCCGTTTCAGCTCAGGCTGCTCAAGCTTCAGTTGGAGCAAGCGGGGTTCAAGATCGTCACGGCCCGGGACGGCGAAGAGGCGTTGACCCGGGCCCGAGGGGCTCCCCCGGACGCGATTGTCAGCGATGTCCTGATGCCGCGCCTGGACGGCTTTAGGCTGTGCCAGGCGATCCGTCGGGATTCCCGGCTGGCGCACCTCCCGGTGCTGCTGCTCTCGTCCGCTTATATCGAGGAAGCCGATCTTGAGCTGGCGCGCAAGGCCGGCGCCAACGAAATGCTCATCCGCCAGCCGGATGGGCAGGAAAGCATGAAAAAGCTGCTCGGTTTCCTGAGCCGAGAGTCGCGGCCGCCTCCGACGTCTGGAAGCGAAATTTCGACGGAAGCTTACATGTTCCGTGTCGTCCGCCAGCTCGAACGGCAGATTCTCCGGAACCGTAACCTCAGCCGCCGGCTGGCCATCCTCGAAGCGGAGGTCGCGATCCTCACCGGCGTCTCCGACTCGCTGAAGTCGAGGCCGAACGTCGACCAGCTCCTGAAGCTCGTGCTGGAGCGATGCCTGGATTCGGCGGGCGCTTCACGAGGGGTCATCTACTTGCGCGGGCCAAAAGGCAGCCTGGTTCCGAGCGCCGTCTTCGGGTTTGCCCGAGACGCGGATCTGGCCGATTTCTTCGGCCATGCCGGGCTTCTCAATCGGATTATCGACTCCAAGCAGGTAGTCGAGCTTTCACCGTCCGGGGGTTTTTCGGAATCCCGGGGTCTGCTGGAGCGGGCCGACGCGACTTCCTTCATGATCGCGCCGATCCGGTTCGGAGAGGAAAGCTTGGGAGCGCTGGTGGTGGCGACGGAGTGGAAGGAGCTCGGGAAGGAGTGGCTCTCTTTCGCGGCCGCCCTCGGGAACCAGATCGGCCAGGCGATCGGCTTGATCCGCGCCATGCTCGCGGTCGCCGTTTCGGAACGCCGCTACCGCAGTCTGATGGAGCAGGCCAACGATGCGGTCTTCATCCTGAGCATGCAGGGAACGATTCTCGAAATGAACCATCGTGCTCAAGAGATGCTCGGTTATTCCAGGGAAGAGCTCGTCGGCAAATCGTACAAAACGGCGATATCGCCCGGGTCCTTGGAGCGCAATGTGACCTTGTTTGAAAAGATGCTTCAGGAGGGATCCCTGCTCACGGAGGGACTCGATCTGGTTCGGAAAGACGGCCGGATCGTCTATACAGATTTTTCGGCGTCCGTCGTGGACCTGGAAGAACCCGTTGTCCTGGCCATCGCTCACGACGTGACGTCGCGGAAGCGCGGCGAACAACGCTTCACCGCGCAGTATGCCGTCACCCGGATCCTGGCCGAATGCTCGACGTTCGAGGAGACCGCTCCGAAGATCCTCCGGACGCTGTGCGAATCGTTCGGATGGCACGTGGGGAGCTTCTGGATCCTGGATGACGCGGAAGGCGTCTTGCGGTGCCTCGATATGTGGCACTCGCCTGCGATCGCCGATTCGCAGTTCTTGGAGAGACGGCGCCGAGTCACGTTCACGAGTGGTGTTGGGCTGCCCGGACGCATATGGAAGGACCGTCGACCGGCCTGGAATACGGATATTTCCGTTGATCCGTCCCTGGCGGTACCGTCGGGACTCCACGCGGGAGTCGCGGTTCCGATCCTGCTGGGGAGCCGGTTCTTCGGCGTCTTGGAGTTCTTTCATCGCGAGCTCCAACCGCCGGACGAGGATCTGTTGCGGATGATGGCGTCCATGGGAAACCAGATCGGCCAATTCATCGAGAAGCGGCGAACGGAAGAATCCCTGCGCCACAGCGAGGAGCAGCTCCGGCAGGCGCAGAAGATCGAAGCCATCGGCCGGCTGGCGGGCGGCGTGGCGCACGATTTCAACAATCTGCTCACCGCGATTTTGGGTTACGCCGAGCTGGCGAAGGCCCGCCTCGACGAGCAAAATCCCCTGTTCCATGACATCGATGAGATCCAGAAGGCGGGGCAACGGGCCGCGTCGCTGACCCACCAGCTCCTGGCGTTCGGCCGCAAGCAAGTCCTCCAGCCACGCATCCTGGACCTCAACGATTTGGTGGTCAATATCGAGAAAATGCTGCGCCGAGTCATCGGGGAGGACATCAATCTGATCACCCGCCTGCATGCGGGGCTCGGAAGAGTCAAGGCCGATCCCGGGCAGATCGAGCAAATCCTGCTGAATCTGGCCGTCAACTCGCGGGACGCCATGCCGCACGGAGGCAAGCTCGTCATTGAAACGACGAACGCGGAGCTCGATGAAAGGTATGCGGAAACCCATAAGGACGTCACTCCGGGGCGGTACGTGATGCTGTCCGTGACCGATACGGGAACGGGCATGGCGCCCCATATCAAAGCGCATCTCTTCGAGCCTTTCTTCACGACCAAGGAGCAGGGCCGAGGGACGGGACTGGGGCTGTCGACCGTCTACGGAATCGTAACGCAATCGGGAGGCCACATTTCCATGTATAGCGAGCTGGGGCACGGCACTGCCTTCAAGGTGTACCTTCCTCAGGTCGAAGAAACGGCAGATTCTCCGACGCCCGTCCTCCGGCGAACCGGTCCTCCGCGGGGCACCGAGACCATTCTCCTGGTGGAAGACGAGGATGCCGTGCGGTCGCTGGCGGCCACCGTGCTGCGGAAGAACGGGTATACCGTGTTAGAAGCACGCCATGGGGAGGAAGGAGTGAAGCTATGCTCGGCTCACGATACCCCCATCCACCTGATTATCACGGATGTGATCATGCCTCAGATGGGCGGTCGCGAGCTGGTCCAGCGTCTCGGTGCCGCGCGTTCCAGCGTCCGCGTCCTGTACATGTCGGGATATTCGGAGTACGCGATCAATCTGAAGGCGATGGCCCCGGACACCCCGTTCCTTCAGAAGCCCTTTTTGCCGGATACGCTACTTCGGAAGGTGCGCGAAGTGCTGGATGCGCCCACCCGCGGGATCGAGCGTCCGAAGACGTCGTGAACGTCCGGTCGTTTGGCCAGAGCGGATAACGGCGTTATGTCTCTACGGGTCTGGCCACTGACGCGGCGAGTGACCAAGCCCTGGCCGACACGCTCGAAGCTCTGGGCCATGGACGCGATCGCCGCGAACTCCGGCGCGCGTATCTCGGCGCGGCGTGAACGCCGATCTGATGGTACTTGAACGCCCTTCCCGGGACTGATAATAGTGCGAAACCAGGAGGGAGAGCCTTGCCGGAACCTGATGCGATCCGTGACGCCATCGCAAAGCAGGAGAGCTTGCTCGCGGAGCTGGAACGGCCGCAAGCGCCTGCGCGGGTATCGCGCAATCGGTTACGAACCCGATGATGCCCCGCAGGACTAAGCCTGCCGCCAAAGGGATGGGAATGGATCGAAGCGTACCGTTACTGGGCGGGCGGGAGCCAGAACGATGAGTGAATACCAGTACTACGAATTCCTGGCGATCGACCGTCCGCTCACCGAACACGAAATGAAAGAATTGCGCTCCATCTCCACGCGCGCGCACATCACTCCGACAATCTTCGTCAAAGCATACTCTGCCGTCTGTGTCCCCGTCACGCAGGACCCCGCGCCGTGTACCCCAGCTCAAAACCTGTCCATTCCACGACGGATCTGCGCAACCGGCGGCGAGGCGACGACCAGGAGGAAAGCTCGGCTCATGCTCCCGCCCCATAAAGCAAGGATCGGCCCTTTATTCGTTCTTCGTCGCGCCCAGGGCAACGAAACTTCCTTCGCCATGCCCGTTCCGGACCGTGTACTTTGCTCCGCCTGGAAAAAGCGTTTGCCATGCCCCGATCAAGGAAAATCCGGCGCCTCGCACCAGATCTTCCACCTCCCCTGTCGAGGGGAATCGAGCCGTGCGATAGAAGACACTGGACTCCTTCTTTGACGAATACGACAGTCCCAGGGGGCTCTCGCGATCAGTGAACGCAATCCGCAGCCGTCCTTGGTGACTCAGCACTCGTGCAGTTTCGCGAAGCAGCTTCTTTGCCGCGTCGTTACCCCAAAGTTCTGCGGAGAGCCAAAAGACGATACGTTGCGACTACCAGAGGTCGAAACGAATCGATAGGTAAACATTGTCGTTCTTGTCGAACTGCCCGAGAAACGTCGTGTCTTTTCTCCCGCCGAAGACGTTCGCCCCCAGCGTGACCGCAAGGTCATCCGAGAACTTGTAGCTCAG
>JACQVR010000023.1 GCA_016209705.1 Planctomycetota bacterium | reverse complement strand
GCCACGAACATAGGTTGGGAGAGGAAGCGCTGAATCTTCCGGGCGCGCGCCACGATGAGCTTGTCTTCCTCGGAGAGCTCCTCCATGCCGAGGATCGCGATGATGTCCTGGAGATCCTGGTAGCGCTGGAGGATGCGCTGGGCTTCGCGGGCCACGCGATAGTGTTCCTCTCCGACGACCTTGGGCTCCAGCAGGCGCGACGTGGATCGCAGGGGGTCCACCGCCGGATAGATGCCCAACTCTGCGATGCGCCGTTCGAGGACGATGTTCGCGTCGAGGTGCGAGAACGTCGTCGCCGGGGCGGGGTCCGTGATGTCGTCCGCGGGCACATAGACCGCCTGCACCGACGTGATGGAGCCTTTCTTGGTGGACGTGATGCGTTCCTGGAGCGCCGCCATCTCGGAAGCCAGCGTCGGCTGGTAGCCGACCGCGCTCGGCATGCGGCCCAGCAGCGCGGACACTTCCGAGCCCGCCTGGACGAAGCGGAAGATGTTGTCGATGAAGAGCAGGACGTCCTGCCCCTCGACGTCGCGGAAATATTCCGCGAACGTCACTCCGGACAACGCCACGCGCAGGCGCGACCCCGGCGGCTCGTTCATCTGGCCGAACACCATGGCGGTCTTGTCCAGCACGCGCATTTCCTTGCCCTGGGCGTCCTTGAACTTGGCATGCTGCATTTCCAGCCAGAGGTCGTTTCCCTCGCGCGTGCGCTCGCCGACGCCGGCGAACACCGACACGCCGCCCGCCTCGACCGCGATGTTGCGGATCAGCTCCTGCACGAGAACCGTCTTGCCGACACCCGCGCCGCCGAAGAGGCCGATCTTGCCCCCTTTCGGAAACGGGCACAGGAGGTCGACGACTTTCAGCCCGGTCTGGAAGACTTTCGGAGTGGGTTCCTGATCCTCCAGCCGGGGCGCCGGCCGGTGGATGGGGTAGTAGTCATCGCCCTGGACGGGTCCGCCGTCGTCGACGGGACGGCCCAGCAAATCCATCACGCGCCCCAGCGTCGGCCGTCCTACCGGGACTTTGATCGGCGCCCCGGTATCGATGACCGGCATCCCCCGGACGAGACCCTCGGTCGGGGCCAGCGCCACGGAGCGGACCAGGTTGTTTCCCAAGTGCTGGGCCACTTCGCACGTCACATCCATTCCTTTCGCCGGATCCTGGATCTTGAGCGCCGAGTAGATCGGGGGCAGCTTGCCGTCGAAGGCCACGTCCACCACGGGACCGATGACCTGGGCGACACGACCGGTATTCTGAGTCATGGAAACCTCATGCCTTCTAGGCGATTCTAGATTCTCGATTTTCGATTCTCGATGCCGCGCCGAGCAGGGATGGAAACGGGAATAGAATGATCACGCTCTACGATTTGAGCGGACACGCTTTTTGAGGACCTCCGTACTTGCGATCCCTCTTCAAATAGCTCGTGTCGCGGCAAGGTCATGCTCATCTTGTGGACCTGGACGGCGAGATCATGCGCCAAACGGTACACTTCCAGCCGGCGGTAGCCATATCGTTCCGAGTCGGCCATGGCTTGTGCTTCACATCGAGAATCGAGAATCTAAAATCGAGAATCTTCCTTTAGCCCTTTAGGGCTTCCGCCCCTCCCACGATGTCCAGCAGCTCCCTCGTGATGCCGGCCTGCCTCGCCTTGTTGTATTGCAAGGTCAGCGTGCTGATCAATTCCGTGGCGTTGTCCGTCGCGTTGCGCATCGCGTTCATCCGCGCGGCGTGCTCGCTGGACATCGACTCCAGCAGGAGCCGGTGAAAGGTCACCTCCAGATAGCGCGGAATCAACTTCTCCAGGATCTTTTCGGGTTCGGGCTCGAACTCGTAGTCGGCGGCCGGCTTGGGTTCGCCCTTCGCCGTTTCCGGCTCGATGGGCAGGAATTTCACGGCGCCCGGGCTGAACGTCATGGCGTTCACGTAGCGCGTGAACAGAAGGTGCACCTCGTCCACTTCGCCGGAGATGAATCCCTGGACAAGGTCGCGGGTCATCTCCTTGATCTTGCCGAACGGGACATCGGTCGGCATCTGGATGTAGGACGCCTTCACGTCCATGCTCTGCTTGCGGAAAAAGTCGACCGATTTTCGCCCGACGGCGACGGGCCGGATGGCGACCTTCCGATTCTCGATAAAGCGCTGGGTGAAGCGCATCATGTTGGAGTTGTAGCTGCCGCACAGTCCCTTGTCGGCCATCATGACCACCAGGCCGAGGGTTTTCACTTCCTCCCGCGGGACGAAGAGGGGAAGGCGGAGCTCCTTGATCTGCCCGGCGAGGCCGCCCAAGAATTCGCGGATCTTGTCCGAATAGGGGCGCAGCTCCAGGAGGCGCTCCTGGACTTTCTTCAGCTTGGAGGCGGACACCATCTGCATCGCGCGGGTGATCTTCTTGATGTTCCCGACGGCGCGGATTTTCCGCCGGATGACCCGAATCGACTGGACCGCGGGCATTTCTTGAAATCCTATTCACCACCAAAACGCCAAGGCACGAAGAAGACTTTTGGTAAGGAGCCGCTGCCTCCTCCCTCCTCTTTGTGTGTTGGTGTCTTGGTGGTTTAAGAGAGTTATTTTTTCGCCACGAACTGGGCCTTGAACTCCTCGAACGCCTTCTTCAGGCGCGCCTCCGTATCGGCCTCGAATTTCTTGCTTTGCCGGATGCTTTCGCCGATCGCCGGATGATTCTTCGCGACGTACTCCAGGAATTCCTGCTGAAACGGTTTCACGCGCTCGATCGGCAGGCTGTCCAGGTATCCGCCCGTGCCGGCATAGATGACCATCACCTGTTGCTCGAAGGGCATCGGCTGGAATTGGTCCTGCTTGAGGATCTCCACCAGGCGCTCGCCGCGAGTGAGCTGATCGCGGGTCGCCTTGTCCAGATCGCTGGCGAACTGGGCGAAGGCCGCCAGCTCGCGGTATTGGGCCAGATCCAGGCGCAGCTTGCCGGCCACCTTCTTCATCGCGGGCGTCTGCGCGTTTCCGCCGACGCGGGAAACGCTGATTCCGACGTTGATGGCCGGGCGCACGCCCGCGTTGAACAGATCGGGTTCCAAGTAGATCTGGCCGTCCGTGATCGAGATGACATTGGTCGGGATGTACGCCGACACGTCGCCGAGCTGCGTTTCGATGATGGGAATGGACGTGAGCGAACCGCCGCCGAGTTTGTCGTTCAGCTTCGCGGCCCGCTCCAGCAAGCGGGAGTGCAGATTGAAGATGTCGCCCGGGTACGCCTCGCGTCCGGGCGGGCGGCGCAGGAGGAGGGAGATCTGGCGGTACGCCCACGCGTGCTTGGTGAGGTCGTCGTAGACGACGAAGGCGTGGCCGCCCTGATCGCGAACCTCTTCTCCGATCGCCGTGCCCGAATACGGCGCCAGAAACTGGAGCGGCGCGGGATCGTTCGCCGTCGCGCAGACGACGACGGTGTATTCCATGGCGCCGCAGCGCGTCAGCGTATCGACCACGTTGGCGACCGTGGACGCCTTCTGCCCGATCGCGACGTAGACGCAGGTCTCGTTCTGGCCCTTCTGGTTGATGATCGCGTCGAGGCAGAGCGCGGTCTTGCCGGTCTGCCGGTCGCCCAGGATCAATTCGCGCTGGCCTCGCCCGATGGGAATCATCGAATCGATGGCCTTCCATCCGGTCTGAAGCGGCTCCTTCACCGGCTGGCGCTCGACGACGTTGCGCGCCCGGCCTTCGACGGGCCGGAACTTCTTCGCCGGGATCGGCCCCTTCCCGTCAATCGGCTGGCCCAGCGCATCGACCACGCGGCCGAGCATTTCCGGGCCGACGGGAACCTGGACGATGCGGCCCGTGCACTTGGCGATGTCCCCTTCCTTGATGCCGCGGTCGTCGCCCAGGATGACGCACCCCACCGAGTCTTCTTCCAGGTTCAAGGCCATGCCGAAGACGCCGCCGGGGAACTCCACCAGCTCCGCGGCCATGACATTCTCCAGGCCGTAGACGCGCGCGATGCCGTCGCCGACCTGAAGCACGACGCCGACACTCTCCATCTTGAGCTCGGCTTCGTACTGCTTGATTTCCTGCCGAATGATGGTGCTGATCTCTTCCGGACGAATGGCGACCATGACTTGAAGCTCCTCGTTCTTGCAATCGACTACCCACTTCGAACTTCGAATTCCACCCTATCCCCTCCGCTCCAGCAGGTGCTCCCGCAGCTCCTTCATCCGATGCGCCACGGTGCCGTCGATGACGCTGTCGCCGATGCGGACCGAAAGCCCGCCTTGGAGCGATCGATCGACCGTTTCCTCCAGGGAAACCTTGCGCCCGGTGATCTTCACCAGCAAGTCCAGGAGCGTCCGGCGCTGGGAGTCGGACAGAGGAAAAGTCGACCGCACGGCCACCCGGACGATGCCTTGACTGGCATCGGCGAGATGATCGAAACTTTCCGCGATGTCGGGGATCAGATGGAGCCGATGCTTGTCGACCAGCAGATCCAGGAAGTCGAGGAAAGCGGGGTGGACCCGTCCGTCGAACGGCTTGCGGAGCAATTTCTTCCGCACCGCCCGGGGCAGGCGGGGCTGTCCCATCGCCCGCCGGAACGCGGCTTCCTTCTGGTACGCTTCCTTGAGCGCCAGCAGGTGGCGTTCGATGTCCTCCACGGCGCCTTCGCGTTCCGCGACGGACAACATCGCGGCGGCGTACCTTCGGGCCAGCGTCTTCTCGATCATGGTTTCCGAGCCGCCTGCTCGAGTTCATTCAGGTACCGGTCCACCAGGCGATCGTGGAGCTCCTTGTTGACCAGCCGGTTCACGGCGTGCCCCGCCGCTTCCAGGGACAGTCGCGTGACTTCGGCCCGCAGCTCCAGCACCGCCTTGTCGCGTTCGATGCGAATGCCCCGCTGGGCTTTTTCGATCTCGGCCGCCGCCTGGGCACGGGCTTCGGCCAGCGCCTGATCCCGGGCCCGGCCGCCCTCTTCCACCGCTTCCCGCAGCTTGCGCTCGGCTACGGCATCCATGCTGTCGAGTTGGCGACGGAGTTCCGCCAAACGATCCGTCGTTTCACGCGCTTCGCGTTCCAGCCGGTCGAAGGTTTCCTGAATCTCCCGGGAGCGACCTTCCAGCGCGCGGCGGAGCACCGGCACGACCCATTTGGCCAGGATGGCCGCCAGCAGGACGAACGCCAGAACTTGGACCACCAGCATCTGGAACCACCCGCCTCCGGCCGCCGCCAGAACCACCTGCGTCATGGCTTGACCTCCGCCACCGCGTTGCGAATCGCGTCATCCATCGCGACGCCGTCCAAGGGAATCCCGATGGCGCGTTCGGCGGCTTCCTGGGAGATGGCCAGGATTTCGTTCCGCAGCGACGCCATCGCCGCTCGCTTCTCCTGTTCGAGAGCTTCCAAGGCGGCCTTGAGCTCCTCGGCGGCTCGCCTCTGGGCGTCGGCGACGATCTTTCCCCGCGTCTCCAGGGCCTCCTTCAGGATGGCCTGCAATCGCTCGTAGGCTTCTTTTTCGAGGCGCGCGACGTGATTTTCATACTCCTTCGCGCGGCGTTCCGCCTCCTCGCGATCGCGCCGGATCGCCTCCCTCGCCCGCGCCGCTTCCTCTTCGCGCGCCTGCATGAACGACAAGGCGCGGCCGAACAGCAGCTTGCTCAGGATGAAGAAGGTGGCCAGGAAGATGATCGCCTGGACCCCCAGCACCTTGAAATTGAGGCCCAGGTCCGTGAGCAAACCGTCGGCGATCAAAACGGCGTTCATGAAACGTCTCCGGGGAGATCGGGAGATTCACGTGGATCGGGAGGCGAAAAATCCCCAATCCCCATCTCCCGTATCTCCTGATCTCCTTGATCCGTATCTCCAGGATCTCCCCGCATCTCCCGATCCCCATGGAGATGGGGCGATACGTGCAGATAGGGAGACAAGAACCACGTCCGCGATTCTGGTCCTATCCGCATCTGCCCATCGCCTCGCATCTCCCGATCTCCTAGATTTTGCCGCCCCACATGAAGCAAATCAGCAGCATGTAGATGACCAGCGTCTCGATCAGCGCGAGGCCGATGATCATCATGCCCTGGATGCGTCCTCCCGCTTCGGGTTGCCGGGCGACCGCTTCCACGGACGCCGCGATCGCGCGGCTCTGGCCGAAGGCTCCGCCGAACGCGGCCAGCCCCAGCCCGAAGGCGAGCGCGAAGCCGAGGAGATATTTCGCGTCGCCGCCCGCCGCGGCGCCGTGCGTTTCCTGCGCGACGGCCATTCCCGAAAGCAGCAGGACCCACGCCAGGCACGTCACTGCCGGACCGACCTTCGTACGCATTCCGTTCCTCCAGCTCATGATGGTGGGTTCGAATCACGAATCACAAATTACGAATCATGGATGGCTCGCGGCGGTTCGTACTTCGTGATTCGTAATTCGTACTTCGCTCCTTAATGCGCCGGCGCTTCGGCGCCGTGCTCCTCGTGCACCACCTTCGACGAGATGTAGATCGTCGCCAGCGCCGTGAAGATGAACGCCTGAAGGAAGCTCGTGAAAATGGCGAACGCCAGCATGGGCAACTGGACCGGAATCCAGCCCCCCAGGGTCATGAGCTGTTCGATGACGTTATCTTCGCCGAAGATGTTGCCGAACAACCGCAGCGACAGGGACATCGGCTTGGCCAGTTCCCCGATGATCTCCACCACAATCATCAGCAGAAAAATGGGCAACAGCTTCCACGAAACCCCTCCGGTGAAGTGCGAGAGGTAGGACACCGGGCCGGCGTCGCGAATCGCGAAGATTTGCACCGCCACGAAGGTGGTCAAACCCAATGCGGCCGTGGTCGAGAGCGTCATGGTCGGCGCGCGGAAACCGGGCACGATGCCCAGCAGATTCATGAGAAAGATGAAGAGAAAAACGGTGCCGAGGAACGGAACGTACCGGTCGCCGGACGGACCCGTGAATCCGCGCACGAAGGAACGCAGCAGCGAAACGGCCAGCTCGAACAGATTCTGAAGTCCCCGTGGAACCCGCTCGTACCGCCGCGTCGCCGCCAGCGCCAACAGGATCAAGGCGGCGCCGGCCAGCGTGGAGAAACAGATGGCCTCGAACCACAGTTGCCCCAAGTGGCGATCGGGGTTGTCGAAGCCGAACCATTTGGCCCACCCCTGATCCTTGATTGCGCGCCACAGGGGAGTGAAGAACGTGGCGGGCGGGGCGTGCGTCTCGTCTCCGCCGGCGATCGCCCCGCGGACCGAACTTGAAAGCAGCGCGGCGATCATGGCGTCCCGGTGCCTCCGTGGTCCTGAGTGCCCGCGCGCGCCCGCGGGCCGCCGCTTGCCAGCGATCCGACGATAAAGATGGAGGTTGAAAGCAGGAGGCCCGCTCCCAGCGGGAGGGGGGGGAGGCGGAGCAGGATCACCAGCAAGTAGAGCGCCGAGCCGTACAGGGCGAGCTTTCCGAAGGTCAGCAGGATGATGCGTCCCACATGTCCGTATTCCATCAAAGGATGGACGAGTTGATTCCAACTGATGAAGGGGACCAGTCCGAGCATCGCGCCGGCGACGACCGCTCCGGCCACGGGAAACGAGTCCGTGGCGGCGTAGCCGAGTGCCGCGGCGGCCAAAGAAGCGCTCGCCGCCGCGAACGTGAGGCGAACGATGAGCGTGTGATTGATCATTTAAGACTTCGCTTCACCACCCGCCAAAGCTGCACGAAGCCGGCGATCGTTCCGAGGGCGACGCCCACGACCAGAAACCAAGGTTCGGTCCCGAGCTTCCGGTCCAGGTACGAGCCGCCGAAATATCCCAGGACGATGGAAACGACCAGGACCCACCCGACCGCGGCCAGCGCCATCACGGGGCGCCAAATGGACGGATCAGACGGCATGGAAGCCCCTGCGGGTTGGGTAGATTGTAGTGGGGAGTCTTGTGTCGTCAAGGGTTTCGTAGCTCGGCTACGAGAACGTGAAGGAGGTGAAATTGATTGGGATGCGGCGCGTCGCGAATTCTAAAATGGCGGTTACGGCCGACGTCGACAGTCGTCTTTAAGATGTCGAGAAGCGACATTTTTGTTCGGAGATTAGAAATTGCCACCCGCATCTGACCGAGCAATTTCCAGGGATACCACGCTCATCCGAAAATGCCTGGACGGCGAGCTGGACGCGTACGGCGAACTGGTGGATCGCCACGGCGCGCGCCTCGTGAATCTGGCGTACATGATGGTGGGCAACCGGCATGACGCCGAAGACATCGCTCAGGACGCGTTCATCCGCGCCTACAAGGGCCTGGATCGGTTTCAGATGAGGGCGAAGTTCTCTTCCTGGCTTTATCAAATCACGTTGAATCTGTGCAAGGATCATCTGAAAGCCAGATCCCGGCGCGCCCGGAAGGTGGGGGAGAGCTATCTCGAAACGTTGGACGACGGGCGGCGGGACGCGACGCCGCGAGCCATCCTCGAGTCGGAGCTGTCCGAGAAAATGCGCGAAGCCATCGGTTCCCTTCCGTATCTGTACCGCGAAGCTTTCGTGTTGCGGCACTTGCAAGGGTTGGAATACGACGAGATCGCTTCGATTACCGGGATGCCGGCCGACACGGTCCGGGTTCGCACCCATCGGGCGCGCGAGTTGATGCGCCGGCGGCTGGCTCCCGTGGTGGATACCTACTGGCGCGAGAAGGCGATGAAGGAAAAGGGACGAGGTGATTGATGTCGGAACGCAGGAAGAGCGGCTTCGGTAAGGACGGGCCGCGGAAAGCCGCCGGCGGCGAGCCCCCCGGGAAAGGGGAACTTAAGCGGCCTCCGGATCCCGAAGCCCAGGCCCGGCTGAAAGCGTTTCGCGCCGTGGCCAAGACGACAAGCGCCGTCCAACCGGTGGAGCCTTCAGTCGATCTGAAGCGCAAGATCCTTCGAGAATTGCGCCATTGGCGCGACAAAAGGTGATCCGAACCTAACTCTATGTGCTACAATTTTTTATGTTTAATAAGGCCGCCAGGTTCCGGCAAACTTTTGGCGCTTTCGTGCGTCTAATATATAGAAGATTAAAAGGAACTTAAAAAGGCTAATACCCCCAGTTCTCCCCAGACAGATGCCCGGGATTCCCACTCACTTTGTCCCGGGCATTTTTTTTCAGCCCACCGCCATCGCCATCGTCGATGGATCAAGGTAGACTACGCTCCTTCGCTCCTCTCCGCTATTTTTGAAATGTAGATTCATGGGAGCCGCCATGGGGAATACGGCGGGTGACCGAGGGTTTGCTTTTGGGATCATGGGGATTACGGCGGCGACTATCTTCTGCGCGGCCTTGATCTTCGTCTTCCTGATGAAGGCCCCTCCCGCGGATTCGGCGCGTTTCGAAGCGGCCGCGGAAACTTTGCCGTCCGCGGCTCTGGACGAGATCGCCGCCGAACTGGCGGGTGGGTACGCCAAGAATGTGCGCCTCGTCCCGCCGATGCGTCATGACGAATCCGTCGAGATTCATTACGAGTACCAAGAAAAACCCGTCGCGGTCAAAGTTGTGATCAAAGTGGTCGACGACCCCAAGGATCCTTACACGGGGCTTCTGGTGAGGCATTCGGACGCGAGCTCGCGCACCATCTGCCGGGGAGTGCGCCGCGGAGGATTCCGGGGCATCGAAGTGGACGACGGCTGGGTGCTCAAATTGGAGCTCATCCGCTGGGAACGGGACGGATCGTACATCACGCTGGCCGCGCCTCGGACCGTCTCTCGACCCGAGGCGGCGGTTCCTTAAGATTCCGCCTCGGGCTCCGCGGCGACGCTCTCCATGCGTTCCGGCGCCTCCACTCCGATCAAACCCATTGCCGTCTTGAGGGCCGCCTTGACCGCGCTCACCGACGCCAGCCGCATGCGCCGCACCCGTTCGTCGTCCACGAGGATCCGTTTCGACGGGTCCTTCTTTCCCGCGGTCTGATAGAACTGGTACGCCGCGGCCAGGGAGTAAAGGTACGCGCACACGAGCGATGGATCCAGCGCCTGGGCGGCGCGGTCCACCGTCCGCCGCAGTCCGCTCATGTGGCGGATCAGGAGCGTTTCCTCCGCTCCCAGCGCATCGGCCTCGAACGGGCCCGCGTACACCCCCTCCTTGAAGTCGGATGGCCTGAGGAGTCCTTTGTCGACCGCCTTTCGCAGGACGCTGGCGATGCGGGCGTGCGCGTATTGCACGTAATACACGGGATTATCCGCTTCCTGCCGCAGCGCCAAGGTCATGTCGAAATCCAACGGGGAGTCGGTTTTGCGCATGACGAAGAAGTAGCGCGCCGCGTCCACCCCGACCTCCTCCATCAATTCGCGCAGCGTCACGTAGCTGGCCAGGCGCTTTCCCATTTTGACTTCCTGGCCGTCCTTGAGGAGGCGGCAGTGCTGGACGATCAGGACTTGAAAGTTCTCAGCCGGTGTGGATGGCACAAGGGTGCCTGAGACCTCCTTGCCGGCCATGACGTCCGGCTCTTTCAGAAGGCCCAGCATCTTAAGGGCCACGCGCATGCCCAGAACGTGCGCGTGATGATCGGGCCCCCAAAGGTCCACCAGGCGATCCCACCCCCGACCGAATTTGTCGCAATGGTAGGCGATGTCGGGAGTGCGATACGTGTATTGCCCGTCTTTCTTGACCAGGACCTTGTCGTCCGTATCCCCGTAGTCCCGGGAGAGAAGCCACACCGCTCCGTCCTTCTCGAACGTGAGTCCGCGTGCTTTGAGCTTCTCCACGAGGTCCGCGACGGCGCCGCCGCGCTCCAGGGCCTCCTGGCTCGACCATCGATCGAACGCGACTCGGAAGTCCTCGAGGTCGCGCCGGATTTCCGCCAGCAACACGTCGCGCCCGAAGCGGCCGCACGCTCCCAGAGTGACCGGTTCGGGAACCCGCTTCGCGAGCTCGATGATGTAATCACCGCGGTACAGATTGCGCTCTTCGATCTCAAAGCGCGCGCCGTTGATCTCGGCGGCCAGCCACGCGGCGGGTCGGCCTTCGTCGTCGACGCCCCGAATCTCGCGCCGAAACGGCGTTCCTTGGAGTTCGTAGCGGCGCCAGAGGATGGACTTTCCCAGATTCTCGATCTGGCGGCCGGTATCGTTCACATAGAATTCCGTGCCGACGGTGAATCCGGCGTGCCGGAGGACTCGGGCGAGCGAATCGCCGATCGCCGCCTGCCGCCCGTGCGCGATATGCAGCGGCCCCGTGGGATTCGCGCTGGTGTGCTCGACGAGCACGCGGCATCCGCGCCGGACGTCGGAACGGCCGTAGGAAGGGCCTTCCCGCCGCGCGGCGTCGACGGCGCTCGCCAGGGCCGCCTTGCCGGCGATGAAATTGATGAAGCCCGCTCCGGCGACGTCGATGCGGGAGGCTCCCGGCACGTCGCCCAGCTTCGCGACCAACTCCTCGGCGATTTTTCGAGGAGGTTTCTTCAGATCGCGCGCCAGGCGCATCGCCACGCCGCTGGCGAGGTCGCCGAAGCGAAAGTCGGAAGGAGGCTCGATCAGGGGGGCGAACCGGGGGTGGAGGAGATCGATCTTCCACAACTCCGCCGCGGAGGCGACAAGCGTGTCGCGCCACAGGCGCTCCAGGTCCATGGCGAGCTAGGCCTCGGTCCCGTTGTGGCCGGGCTTCGGGGAACCGTTGGAGCGCCGCCGGGTCGCGCGCGCCCAGGAGACGGCCGGCGCGTCGGCCCACAGCGATTCCAGATCGTAGAATTTCCGCTGTTCCTCGCGCAGCACGTGCAGCACGAAATCGCCGAAGTCCTCGAGGATCCAGGGTCCTCCCCGGCCGCCTTCGGTGTGGCGGCACTGGAAGCCGTTGCGTTTCATCGCGACGGCCACCTCTTCGGCGATGGCTTGGGACTGGCGTTCGTTTCTGGTGGAGCAGATGACGAAGAAGTCGGTGATGCTGTTGAGCTTGCGCAGGTCCAGGACAACGATTTCGGAAGCCTTCTTATCGTCGGCGATGCGGGCACAGGCGACGGCGAGCTGACGCGATGTTGCTATGGTGTGATCCTCCTCAAAAACGGGTAAAAGGTCTCTTCTCGAATTCTGTCCCATTCCGAGGGGGAAATCAACCCCAAATGCTTTCATTTCGTTGACCGCGGACAATTGACCGGCTCAAGTCTGCGTTGTCCGTGAAGTGATCTCCGACGGTCAACGGTTGACGGTCTACGGTCAACGGGCTATCGCCACAGGCGGGCGATCTCGGGCGAGAACTTGACGACGATGCCCACAAAGACGATCGATACCATCGACATGAGCTTGATGAGGATGTTCAGAGAAGGGCCGGAGGTATCCTTGAACGGGTCGCCGACCGTGTCGCCGGTGACCGCGGCCTTGTGGGCGAACGACCCCTTGCCTTGGGTTTGACCTTTTTCGTCCTTGAGGTGTCCCGACTCGATCCATTTCTTGGCGTTGTCCCAGGCGCCGCCCGCCGCGGCCATCATGATGGCCACCGCGAATCCGGTCGACAGCGCTCCGGCCAGCAACCCCATGACGCCCGCCACGTCGAAGATGAGTCCCGTGAGGATCGGAACGGCGATGGCGATCAGCGACGGCACGATCATCTCGCGCTGGGCGCCTCGGGTGGAGATGGCCACGCACGCGGCGTAGTCAGGTTCCGCCTTGCCCTCCATGATTCCCGGGATTTCCCGGAATTGGCGCCGGACCTCCATCACCATGCTTTGAGCCGCGCGTCCGACCGCCTTCATCGTCATCGCACAGAACACGAAGACCATCATCGCCCCGATGAACAGCCCGATCAGGACGTTCGGGTTCATCAAGTTGACCCGGTAGAAGGTCATGAAGTTGGACAGCGACGCCTCGCGCACGGGAACCGCCGTCCGGCGGGACTTGTCCTTCTGCTCGTCGGGCGTCATGTCGAGGAAGGCGCCCTGGAGTTGCTCCCGCTTGCCGGTCACTTTGTTGACCGCCTCTCCTTCTCCGTACAGCACTCCGTGGCCCGTGTCCTTGAATCGGACGTTTTCGTACGTGTAGAGACCGCGAGGATCGGCCAGAAGGGCGGAGTCGACAGGCGTCGCCGACGCGGCTTCGCCGGCGGCCACACGGTTCACGGCGATGCGGACCTCTTCGACGTACGCGGCCAGAAGCGCCATGGCGGTCAGGGCCGCCGAAGCGATCGCAAAGCCCTTGCCCGTGGCCGCCGTGGTGTTCCCCAGGGCGTCCAGCGCGTCCGTGCGCTCGCGGACCACCGGGTCCAATCCCGACATCTGCGCGTTTCCTCCCGCGTTGTCGGCGATCGGACCGTAGGCGTCCGTCGCCAGCGTGATGCCGAGCGTCGAGAGCATCCCCGCCGCGGCGATGGAGATGCCGTACAGGCCCCGAATGGGATCGTGGAATCCGTCCGCCAACCAGAAGGACAGGAAGATCCCGATCGCGATCGTGATGATCGGAATGCCCGTGGACATCATCCCGACCGCGACGCCGTCGATGATGACCGTCGCCGGTCCCGTGAGCGCCTGGCCGGCGAGGCCCTGGACGGGTTTGTAGTCGTTCGATGTGTAATACTCGGCGGCTTTGGCCACGATGACGCCGGCGATCAGGCCCACCACGACGGCCAGCCAGACGCGCCAGACGTAGTTGTTGATCCCGAACAACCCCACGCCGTAGACCGTGCCTTCTTCGGCGATGAGTTGCGAGTCGTTCAGAAGGAACCATCCGGCCGCGAGCGAAGCCAGAGCCGTCAGGATCGTCGCGAGGTTGATGCCCCGAAAGAGGGCGGCCATCAGGTTCTTCAGGCTCGTGTCTTCCCCGGTCCGCACGGCGAACGTCGACAGGCACGAAAGCACGTTGCCCACGCCCGCGACGATCATCGGATAGACGACCCACGGCAGCGACGCGGTGGCGTCGACCACGCCCGCCTTCATGCTTTGAGCGGTCGCGAAGCCCAGCGCCGCCGTCGACAGGATCGAGCCGCAATAGGATTCGTACAGGTCCGCGCCCATGCCCGCGACGTCGCCGACGTTGTCGCCCACGTTATCCGCGATCGTCGCCGGGTTGCGCGGGTCGTCCTCGGGAATGCCCGCCTCCACCTTGCCGACCAGGTCGCTGCCGACGTCGGCCGCTTTCGTGTAGATTCCGCCCCCGACGCGCGCGAAGAGCGCCTGCGTCGACGCCCCCATGCCGAAGGCGAGCATCGTGACGACGACCTCGTTCAGCGGCATGTGCAACAGATTGTTGCAGACGTAGAACCAGATGCAAATGTCGAGCAGTCCGAAGCCCACGACGACGAAGCCCATCACCGCGCCGGCGCGGAACGCCACCTGGAGGCCTCGGTTCAGGTTCTCGCTGGCCGCCTGCGCCGTGCGGCTGGACGCCTGGGTGGCCGTGTTCATCCCCAGGAATCCGCACAGCCCGGAGAAGAAGCCGCCGGTCAGGAAGGCCCACGGCACCAGCCAGTGCTGGATGCCGAATCCGAACGCCATGACGCCCAGAACGATCATCAGGACGAAGAAGACGACGCCGACGATCTTGTATTGCTGGAACAGATACGCCAGCGCCCCCTGGCGGACGGCGGCGGCGATCTTCCGCATCCGCTCGTTGCCGGGATTGTTGGAAAGGATCTGGCGATAGAAGACCCACGCGAACACGAGGGGGATCACGGCTCCGATGGGCGCCAAGATCCACGCGATCGCCACGGCCTTGTTGGGGCCGGAAAATTCAAGCCGCGCGTTGTCTTCCTGGGCCAGCGCGGGAAGGGCGAAAAGCCCCACCAGGACGAGCGCCAGCGTGACGAGGGATAAGACACGGCGCCCTCTCTGAGACGGCATCGGGTCTCCTTTCGCGTAGCGGGTGGGTCGGCCGCGATCGCCCCGACGATCCCGACGAACGGCTTCCGGAAGGGCGGGGGGCTTCGGCGGCGAGTCCGCCGCGCGGTAAGAACGGCTCTGCGGCGGGCTCCAAAGTCGGAGTACTAGTAGCAATCTCGACTCGGGGAGTCAAGCGAGCCCCGCCCCTTCTTCAGAAAAGTCGGAGGAACGGACGGGGTTACTGTTTCACTCCCCCGAACTGGAGAATATACGAGCCGTTTTCGGACGGAGAGGGGCCGGGCTCGGCGGCTCGCACGACCAGAAAGTAGGGACCCGGCGGCTCCACGTTGATCCACTTTTCCTGGAGCTCCGGACCGCGCACGTCGAATCGGTCGACGGGTTTCAGGTCGGTTCCCTGTAAGGACAAGGCATAGAGGGTCACCGCCAGATCCACCGCTCCGGTGCGCCGGATCCGGAATCCCAAGGAGATCGGCGGCGCCGGTTCGGACGCGTCGTGAGCATGCGGGCGGGGGACTTGAGGCTGATAGGCGTCGGCATCGGTTCGGTCCGGTCCCAGCGTCGCCCGGACGGGCCGGCCGGGCCACAAGGGCGTGGCGGCATGGATGTCGTCGTTGTATTCCCAGGGGTCTCCGCCCAGTTCGATTTTCACGGCGCCGGCGCGCGCCAGAACGAAACCGTAATCGAGATTGGGATAGCCTTTGGAAATCAAATCGTGGCGAAGACCGATCAACCGAGTCAGATACCGCGCTCGGTCCTCCGGGGGGATCGGCCGGGGCGCGGTCCGCCGTTCTTCCATCAGGACCGCCAAGCGGCGATCAAGCTGGGAATACTCCTGGAAGATCCGCGGACTATCGGGATAGGTGGCGCGCACGGCGTCCCCTCGCGCGGCCGAGCGCTCGAAGGAATCCCGTGCGGCCGCGAACAGAGAGGCCGCTTCAGCGCCGCGGCCGCGTGCCTCCTCGAGCTCCGCTCGATGCCACGTGTAGCAGGCGTGCAGAAATCGAGCGTGCCGGCGCATGCCGTCGATGTTCATGGGGTGCAGGTTGAGCCCCATCTGCGTGGTGGCGTAGTCGCGTTCTTCCGTCGATCCGCGTTGGAGCCGATCGACGAACCCGGCGTAGTACGTGAAACGCTGTTGCTGTTGGAGCTGCCGCAGGTCGTCCAACGTCAGACCATACCAGTGCTCCGCCAGCTCGAAGGCGCTGAGCGGTGTCTCGGCGGCTTTTCCTCCCAGAAGCCGGACTTGAATCTCCGGGTCGGTCTCGATGATGCGAAGGAAGTCTTCTTCGAAGACGCCGTCGCGGTACGATCCCTTGTGCCAGAGCGTCCAGGCGACTTGCGATTTGAGATACGGATCGTCCTTCAGATGGTGGATGCCGTCGAGCAGCTTCTCCAATCCCGCCTTGATCCAGCGCTTGAAGTGGGCGAGTTTCTCGTCGATGCGCTCCCGCAGTTCCGCTTCCAGGATCCGGATCTGGGCGGCGCGCTCGGCGGTGATCTCGGGCCGGTTCTCCTCCGCCTCCAGCAGGGCCAATTCCGTCCTTTCCCGATCGGGGAGGAATTGGTTGGCGATGTTGTACGCCATGTCGTGGCTCAGGTAGACGTGTACTTCCGGATTGCGCGGCTGGAGGCGGGAGATGAGTTCCATGATCTCGACGGTCTCGAAGTATCGATGCTCCTGCTGCCGCATGCGGTACAGTTGGATCCACAAGACGTCCACCGCCACGGCCCGGAACGAGCCCAGGAACAGCGAGCCGACGTAGGTGGGCAGCAGGGCCGTCGCCCGCAGTTCGCCGAAATTCATGGACTGGCGTTCCAGGGCCTGCTCCGGCGACGGCTCCAGTCCCCAGAACTGGATCGCGGCCAGCAGGCCGATCAGCCCGACCAGGAGGGCGAGCGTGAGCTTGTTCATGTCCTATGTCGAGGTTATGTGGCGAAGTCGCGGAAGGCCATCGCCGTCAGGCCGAGCGCCAGCAGGAGGGCGAATCGGGGAGTGAACGCCCATCCGGCGTCGAGGAGATCCCGCCACGCGACGGCCGTGTCGGTCAGAAGCCATTCGGAGAGATTGTATCGTTCGAAGTTCGGAACCGCTTGGAGCACGACCCGGGAGACGGCGCTGGAAAGTTCCAGAAGCCATGGAGGAATATTCTCCGGGGTCCGTGGCGGGGGTTTTCCCTTGGCTTCGCGGCGGCGGACCTCCTGGAGGGCCGTGTCCACGTCTTCCAGCGATTCCGTGACGAACGACCACGCGCTTCCGACCAGGAGCATCGTGATTCCCAGGAGAATGCTCACGGGCGCCGATACGAACGTCGAGGCGGCCAGGGTCACGCCGAGGACGAGCATCGACTGCATCAGGATCAGAAGCGTTCCGCGGAGAAAATTCAGTTCGAAGTTGACGGACCGTGACGCCAGTGTGATCGAGTCGCGTTGGGCGGCGATGAGGAGGTCGCTTCCCGCGCCGGAAATGCGCAGATCCATGCCGCCCTCCGGAGAGATGCATCGGGACGGGACCTGGAATTCCGTGAGGCGGTTGGTTTGGACCAGGAGGGTCTGGTCGTGCGTCGCGCCGTCGGCGGGATTGACGGCGGTCAACTTCACTTCCCCTTGCAGCGCGAAGCCGCCCTGGATTCTTTCCAGGTCCAGCTTCAACACGCCTTTCGCCGCGTCGTCGAAACCCCGGGGCGGCAGCCCGCGAAATTTCCACACCAGGGCTCCGGGTTGATCCGATCGAACCGCCAGCGCGTCCGACGTGCCGGATTTCAAGTGGGGGCCTTCGCCCGTGAGCGAGGCGGCCGGATGTCGAGGAAGAGCGGCCAGGGCGGGGAACTCCGGGGTCACCGCCGCGACCAGTCGGATGTACGCCAGCGTCAGGACGGCCATGATCGCCAGAAAGACGGCCAGGAGTCCCGTGAACCCCAGGAGCTTCCCGAGAAAGAGGGTTCCTTTATGAATGGGTTTGGTGACGAGGGTGTAGACCCGGCGTTGCTCGAAGTCGCCGGGAAGCGAGAAGCCGGCCAGAAAGACGGCGCCCAGGGAGCAGAAGAACGTGATGGTTCGGACCGACCAGATTTCGATGAGGCGCAAGCGTCCGGACGGATCGACCGTGGGAAAGAAAGCGGCGGAGCTCACGATGCCGATTCCGACGATGACGACGACGAGGAAAATGCGGCGCCGGATCGCTTCCTTGAACGTCAACGCCGCCACGGCCCGGAGTCGTCCCAGCGTGGCCCCTAAGCCCATGGCTCGCGTGGCCGTCTCGATCGTCGACTCCGACGCGGCGGCCTTCACGGCTTCGAAGCGCCGTCTCCCTGCACCGTGCGCAGGAAGACGTCCTCGAGCGTTTCCAGGGTGTGGTCGGAAGCGACGAGGGACGCCCCCTCTTGGGCGGCCAGCGCTTCGAGTTTCTTACGCGTTTCCTCGCTCAGGTTGCGGAACGTCATCGAGATGTGGTCCTTGCGAACCAGGATGTCGCGGACCGCCCCGTACTGCTTGAGCGTTCCCTCGTGGACGATGGCGATGCGGTCGCAGATCGCTTGGACGTCGGCCAGAAGGTGGCTGGAGAGAAAGACGGTCTTGCCGCGGGACTTCAGATCGAGAATCAGGTCCTTCATGTCGCGGGAGGAGATGGGATCGAGCCCCGACGTGGGTTCGTCGAGAAAGACAATTTCGGGATCGTTGATGAGCGCCTGGGCGAAACTGATGCGCCGGACCATGCCTTTGGAGTACTCGCGGAGGGGGCGCTTGCGGGCGCGCTCCATGCCGAACCGGCGGATGAGGGCGTCGATGCGCGAGCGGCGCGTGGGGCGGTCGAGGTGGAACAGGCGCGCGTAAAAGTCCAGCGTTTCGTCCGCGTTGAGAAACCGGTAGAGATACGATTCTTCGGGGAGGAAGCCGATGCGCGCCTTGGTGGCCACGTCGGTGGAAGGGCGGCCCAGCACGCGCGCCGCGCCGGACGTGGGGGTGATCAGCCCCAGCAGCAGCTTCATGGTCGTCGTCTTGCCGGAGCCGTTGGGGCCGATGAGGCCGAAGATCTCGCCGCGGGCGACTTGGAAGCTCAGGCCGTCCACGGCCGTGAGTCGCGGGCGGCCCCAGAAGTCCTTGTAGACCTTGGTGAGGCGAACCGCCTCGATGACGGGCTCGGACATGTCGCCTCGGAGCATATCAACGGGCTGGCCGAGCGGTGAAGGACCGTGCGATCGAAATTCCGGACCCGCTAATGAGGGCGGGCTTCCTTCTGTATCTTCCGGATGAGCTGGCGCTCGCGGCGGCGGCGGACCTCGCTGGGCTTCTCGTAGTAGGAAGTTCTCTTGATCTCTCGGGTCAGCCCTTCCTTTTCACAGGCTTTCTTGAAGCGTTTGAGAAGCTGGTCCAATCCCTCATTCATGCGCGCCTTGACGCGGATCACGAGCACCTCTTTCTTAAAGGTCCAGAGGCGCAAAGTATAATGAGGAACGGCCGAGGCCGCAAGGCCTATCCCCGGTCGCGCGTTACCATGTAGTTTCAAGACGTAATCTGACCGTTACAAATAATTCTCAAAACTTATCGTAACGGTTACGAAATATTCTCAAAATTTATTGTAACGTTGACTGGCACAATTTATATTTTATAATTTATAAAGAGGCGGCGGCGCTGCCGCCAGGAGAGGGGAACATGAAATCGCGCAACGCTCCGAATCTCTACGAGATCCTTCGCGCCGCGGTGGGAACCTCCGTGCCGGAAACGTCCGTCCGCCCGGCGCCGCCGCCGGAACCGCCGCGGCCCGCCGCCGAATACCCCGCGCCGCCACGGGAAGAACCGCTCGAACCAGAGACGCCCGCGGAGGAGACGGAATCCGAAGCGTCGGCGACCTCCGCGACTCCCGCCGCACGGCCCCTACCGCCGGAGCCTCCACCGCATCCCGCTCCGCCCGCTTCCGCGACCGCGGACGAGCCGGCCGCCTTCGATCCCGGAGAGCGCTCGGTTCGCGTCAGCTACAATACCTTGCTCTTCGCCGGCCTCATCGCCATTGGCACTCTGTTCCTGGTGTATTCGATCGGCGTGCGTTCCGGACGCGCTCAAGCGGAAGCCCGCGCCGCGGCCGAACGCCGGCCCGATGCGCCTCCGCCCGCTCCGAAAGCGGCTTCCGCCGCCCGCTGGACCATCCAGCTATGCGAGTATCGCTGCCGCTCCGTCGAAGAGCGCGTTCGCGCGTATAACCTTGTCCAGCAGCTCAAGCTGGCCCTCGATCGAAAGGGGTATAAGGACGGCCGCGTGATGGTCCTCGGGTCGGAGCCCGATCAGCGCGTCGCCCTGCTCTACGGAATCTGGACGGAAGGCAAGGCGAAGGAAGCCCAGGAGACCTTGAAGGCGCTCAGGACCCTTCGAGTCGGCAAAACCTCCTTCGAGAAGACCGCCGGTTTCGTGCCCGCGCCGTAAGCCTTGATCCGACTTCCCAAAAAGGCTATCTTCCGGCCTTTCCGCAGGCCGCCGCGCCTTCTCCAACGGAAGCCGCGTTCCGGTCCTGCCGTGGGAGGTTGCGCGCATGTCGATTCATAAGAGCCTGGTGCCGGCCAGCAAGTTGCGCCGCCACCGCAATGTTCTGACCCGTGGCGAGCGCCTGGAGGCGCTGAAGAAGGAAGAACGCTGGGATGAGAATAAATCCGTATTCGGATTGCCCAAGGTCCGGCACATCATGATGCGGGCGAAGGCCAAGAAGAAGGAAGTTGCGGCGGAAGCGGCCCCCGCGGCCGGCGCCGCCCCGGCCCCCGCCGCGGCCGCCGCGCCGGCGGCTTCGAAGGGCGCCGCGCCCAAGAAGGAAGAGAAAAAGAAATAACTGAATCTTTCTTGAGCGGTCGTGTGGAAAATAGTTGCGCCACGCGAAGGCATTGCACGTCAGCAGTTGAGGGAAGCCCATGAAACGCCACGTGCTTTCAATCCTCCTGGCGGCGTCCGCTCAAACCGTCGCGTCCGCCCAGGAAGACGAACCTCCTCCGCCGGAGCGGGTCATTGGCGTCGTGCCTCGCCTCACGGCCTTCTTCGGACGGCTCAGCGGACGGCTCGAAGCGGATGAAGCCACCGGCTTCGATCCCATCCTCGACGGATCCTCCTACAGCTTGGATTCCGACCTCGGCGTGGATGACGACAAACTGATCTGGATGTTCGAGGCGGGACTCATCGAGCGACGGCGGGATCTCTACGTGGAGCGGACCACCCTGTCCTTCTGGAAGGCCGGGGTCCGGGGGACGCGCCTGCTGGATGAACCCGTCGTCTACAACGGCCGGACCTTTCCCGCCGGCAGGACCTTGGAGACGGATTGGAGCGCGTGGTCCACCGGCTTGGATTTCACGGTCTACGACGACCACGTGGCGGGGAACTTTCCCGTTCACGGCGCCTTCGTGCTCGGCCTCCGCTACACCGAAGTGAAAGCCCGGCTGGCCGACGGGACGCAATCCACGGACGAGCGGGTGCGGCTGTTATGGCCCGGTCTGGGGTTTCGATTCGAAAGTTCGCTGACGCCGGAAATTTCGCTCGCCGGCGGCGGCATGCTGTTCTTCTCGCTGGGGGAGGAAATCGATCCGTTCGGCTTCCAGGTCGAGGAGTGGTCGGGACTCCTGGGCGAGGGATCGATCGGTCTTCGCGTCAGTCTTGGACCCGTCGTGGCCGAAGCGGGGATGCGCGCGATCAGCTCGAGAATTCGCGTCGTCGTGGACGATCCCAAGAACTTCGAAAACAACAAATTTTCATTCCTCTGGGGCGGGCCGTACCTGTCGGCCACGATCCGGTTTTAGCGGGCCTCGAGTCGCTTTTTCAGCTCCGCGCGAAGGGTGTCATCCGCGGCGATCTTGAGTCCCAAGTCCCACTGCTCCCGCGCCTTGCCGTCTTGTCCCGCCTTCTGCCAGCAAGCGCCCATCTGGAGGTGGCGGCGCGCGCGGTGATCGTATTCATCCTCGGGCAGCAAGTCCGCCGATGCCTGCCACGCGGCCACGGCCGCTTCCATCTTCCCGTTGGCCTCCCGCGCGGCGCCGAGGGTTCCAAGAAAGAAAGAGAGCGACCAGTGGGCGTCGCGAAGTTCCCGGCGGATGAGGAGGTTTTTTCCCGGGATGTGGCGGGACGCTTCGCGCTCCAGCTCCGCCACGCGCTCGCGCATCCCGCGGACCGCCTCCGCCGCCAGGCGCTCCGCCCGATCCGGTTGAAGGCGAAGCTCCAGGAGCGTATGCGCCACGTCGTTCATCGCGCGAGGGTGATCGGGAGCGGACGCGAGCGCGCGCTCGAAGTGTTCCAAGGCCCGCTGTGGATCTCCCTGGAACAGAAATCCTTCGCCCAAACCGATGAGGGCGCGGGCCTGGCCGGGCTGACGCTCCAGGGCCCCGCGGTAGCATGTTTCCGCTCGCTGGGATTGACCCAGAAAATTCCAGCAGTCTCCCAACGCGGCCCAGGCCCGCCCGCAGTCGGGATGGTCCTTGACGACGCCTTCATACACTTCGATGGCTTGGCGGTATTGGCCGTTGAGCTCGAATTCGTACCCCTGGTGGAGCCGCGTCTCCACTTCCGCCGACAGGACGATGGCGCACCAATACTGGGTCGGCTTCCACAGCTCCTCGAGCGTTTCGTAGGGAATCAGAAGCTGGCGGTTTTCGTAGTCCTCGCACACCACTTCGCGAGTCCGGTCGTTGTAGCCTACGATCACGAAGAAATGGTATTGGCCGCCGCGCGTGACCATCGCCACCGCCGGCGCTCCGCGCTGGATCGCCTCGCGGATTCGCGGCACGCCCCCTCCGCGGGTCAGTTCCACGGCCAGCCCTCTCTTGCGCACGAGATCAGGGATGGCCGTAGAGTCGGTGCCGACCAATTCGGGGATATAGATGGCTTGCTCCAGTTCCTGGACCGAGACGGGCTGGCGGTAGTAGGCGAAGACCGCGGCGAACGCCTCCGGACCGCAGCTCCCCGTCACCTGGCCGCGAGGCAGCGGGACGGAGGGATGAAGTATGCGATAACCGTCCTGGAGCGATTCGGGACCCAGGCGCTCGATTCGATGTCCGATGCTCGAACAGGCCGTGGCTGCGAGAAGAAGCAACCCGACAGGAACGACGACAATGCCCTTCATCGCGTGAACTCGAGGCGGAACCGCGCTTATTCCTTGATGGTGTGTCCGTATACTCCGAGGGCCATGACTCCGACGATCGCCATGACGAAGGCCCCCCCCGCGAATTCGAAAAAGGTGAGGCCTCCCACGACCTGGACGCTGAGGGCGTCGTTCGCAAAGAACTCCAGTTCATGAGCCGTCAGGGAAGCGACGCGCGTTTCCGCCGTCGCCGCCCGCACGCCCAGGGAGGTCAACCGCTCTTTCAGGCGGGAGGACTCCGATTCCGGCACGGTAGGCCGGCAAGGGACGATGTCCGCATGGGCCGCGCCCGGGAACCCCAGGAGCGCGACCGCCGCGACCATCGACAGGGCCAGTCCCGTCGATCTCATTCTCAAGACTCTCGCGGCCATCGGCTGACGTATCCGAAATAGAAGAATGTGACCAGACCCAGAATAAAGATGCCGCCCAACGCTTCCACGAATTGGATGCCGCTGACCACCTGGACGCCGCCGCGGTCGCCCGCGAAGAACTCCAGCTCGCGCGCGGTGAGCGAGGATACCCGAGCTTCCGCCGTACCGGTTCCGACGCCCAGAGCCAGCAGCCGATTCCTGACCTGAACGGCTTCCGTTTCCGTTCCCGCGCGGCGGGGAGGAACCACGTCCGCGAACGCCCGCTGGGGGAGCGTCGGAACGAGCGAGAGAAAGGCCAGGATCAGGCCGGCGACTTTCACGGGAATTTCACTCGCGATTGCTGATCATGTAGAAACCCGCGCCGATGCCGGTCGCCAGCATGAAGGCGCCTCCGAGGCTTTCATACCACAAGTTGACCGATTGCCCCGTGAAGAAATCCTGTTCCGCGCCGGCCACCTGGACGCTTCGAGGCGCGCTGGCGAAGAATTCAATCTCCGCCGCCGTCAGCGATTCAACCCGCTCCGCCGCCGTCCGGGCGGCCACGCCCAGAGACGCCAGCCGATCGGCGACCTGAGCCGCTTCCGCTTCCGCGACGATCCGTCGGGCGGGCACGACGTCCGCGCATAAGGGCGCGGCGAATACCGCGAATACCAGGATCACGAGCAGCGATCGGCAGCCTTCGCGCATTCCTGAAACCCTCGAAAGCGCTTCGAATTATAGGGTGACCGGGGGAGCTGTCAAGCGGGCGATGGACATAGCCCGCTCACCCCCTATAATCAGACGGAAGCTGCGGCTCGAGTCCCTGCAAAACATGAAACGAAAAGCGGTGGCGCTGCTGTCGGGCGGACTGGACAGCATGCTGGCGGTTCGCCTGCTGCTGGATCAGGGAATTCCGGTGGCGGCCATTCGATTCATCACGCACTTCGGCTGCGATCCGGTCAGCGCGGGATCGTGCGGCCACGATGTCGAACCGCTCGTCAAGCTCTGGGGGCATTTGGGACTGGAAGTCAAAATGGCCCATCTCGGCCAGGAATACATCGAGATGGTGAAGAACCCGCCGCACGGCCGCGGCAAGAACATGAATCCCTGCGTGGACTGCCGGATCATGATGCTCGATTGGTCGCGCGAATTCATGGACCGCCATGAAGGAGGATTCCTGGTCACGGGAGAAGTGCTCAATCAGCGCCCGATGTCGCAGACCCTGGCGCGCTTTCATGAAATCGACAACCAGCTCGGCTTGAAGGGCCGGGTGCTGCGCCCGCTGTCGGCGAAGCTCCTGCCTCCGACGATTCCGGAAATCGAGGGTCTGGTCGATCGGTCACGCCTTCTGGACATTTCCGGCCGCGGACGGACCCGCCAGTACGAGCTGGCCCGTCGATGGGGCATCGAGGATGTTCCGCAACCCTCCGGCGGCTGCTTGTTGACGGATCCCGGCTACTCGGCGCGACTCCGGGATCTGTGGGATCACGATCCGGACGGCGAAGTCCGGGATCTGAATTTCCTGCGCGTGGGGCGCCATTTCCGCGCGTCGGAGCGGTGCAAGATCATCGTGGGGCGCAACGAGCGGGAGAACGCGATGATCGAGGCGTTCGCCGCTCCCGAAGACGTGTTGGTGCGCGCGCGCGATCACGTGGGGCCCGTCACGATCCTGCGCGGCGAGGTCGACGACCCGGCGGTGCGCCAGGCCGCGATGCTCACGGCGCGCTACGCGGACATTCCCGACGGCGATTTCCTGATCGCCGTGACGGCGGGCCCGAAGGGGGGAGCGTCGCGGACGCTGTTCGTCACGCCCGCCGAAGACGAGACCTTCCGTCCGATGCGTGTGGGTCTCAGGTAGGCCGCCCGTCCGGCGCGGTTTTTCGGTACGCCCCGCCCTCTTCCAGGACCAGGCCTCGGGCGGCGAGTCTTTGCAGCGCCGCGCCCACCGAGCATTCCGGAAGCTTCGTCGCGGCGGCGACCGATTCGCACGATCGAGGAACGCGGTCGATCTTCGCGAGGACCGTCCGTTCCAGCGGCGAGATCCACGCGCCCGCGTCCGCCGATCGCAGCAGCGGCGCCAGCGCCGGAAGTTCTTCCAGGACGTCCATGGCGTTTTCCACGAGCTTGGCGCCTTGCTTGATGAGCAGATGCGCCCCGCGGCTCATCGGGCTCTCCACGCTTCCGGGAAGGCAGAAGACTTCCCGACCTTGCTCGGCGGCCCAGTCCGCGGTGATCAACGCGCCGCTCTTCTCGGCCGCTTCGACGATCAGGATTCCCAGCGACAGGCCGCTGATGAGGCGATTGCGGCGGGGAAAGTTTTCCGGCTGGGGGCCCGCGTCCAGGGGAAACTCGCTGATCGCGGCGCCGCGCTCCGAGACGGCGGCGAACAGCTTTGCGTTTTCCGGAGGATAAACGCGGGAGAGCCCGCTGCCCATCACCGCGAGCGTGCGGCCGTTTCTGGCGCGAAGCGCTCCCTGGTGCGCCCGTGTGTCGATGCCGCGCGCGAGGCCGCTGACGACGGTCACGCCCAGTTCGGCCAGATCCGCCGCGAACCGGGCCGCCTGGCGCTCGCCGTACGGCGTGCACCGGCGCGATCCCACCACGCCGAGCGACAGGTGATCGCGCTCGAGGAGGTCTCCTTTGAGATAAAGCACCAGCGGCGGATCGTGCAAAGAGAGCAGCGCCGCCGGATATTCCGGCGCGCCGTGCGCGGCGATCCGGATTCCGGACCGCCGCGCCTTCTCGATTTCCCGTCCCGCATCGCCGGAGCGGGCGACGTTCGCGATGGCGGCCGCGGTGATTTCTCCGACGCCTTGGACGCGGCGGAGCTCCGAAACCCCGGCGCGAAGCGCGGCGCGCGCGTCGCCGAAGCGCTCCACCAGACGGCGATGAAGGACGGCCCCCACCAGGCCGGTCATGTTGAGCGCCACCAGGGCTTCAAGATCGGCGGACATGGCGTTCTTTCAAAGCAGGTTCATGCGAGAATCGTTCTCAGCGCGGCCCGCACGAGCGGTTCCTCCACTTCGACCGCGGTGCGCACTTTACCGGGGCCTTCCGCCAGCACGAATCGGTGCTTTCCGCCCGCGCGTTTCTTGTCGTGCCGCAGGGCGCGCAGCACGGTAGCGGGTGAACATCCTTCGATCCGCGTCGGAAGGCCGCAGGCGGCCAGCGCCGCCCGCTGGCGTTCGAGGAATTCGGGGGACGCCAGGTTCAGCCGCGCGGCGATGGTCCCGGCCGCGTGCATTCCGGCGGCGACGGCCTCGCCATGCCGCAGGCGATACCCCGTGGCCGCTTCCAGCGCGTGTCCCACGGTGTGGCCGTAGTTGAGCACGGCGCGCCCTCCTTCGTCCCGCTCATCTTGGCTTACGATCTCGACCTTGGCGCACACACAGCGGGTGAGCACTTCCAGGAGGACGGCGGGGTCCCGCTGGCGAATCTTGTCGATGCGCCGTTCGACGAGGTCCAGGAGTTCGGGGTCCTTCACGATGCCGTATTTCACCACTTCCGCCAGACCGGATCGGAACTCGACGTCCGGCAGGTGCGCCAGGATCAGAGGATCGATGAGCACGGTATCGGGTTGGCGGATGGTGCCCAGCAGATTCTTGCCTTCCGGCAGATCGACGCCGTTTTTCCCTCCGATGGCGGCGTCGACTTGCGCCAGCAGCGTCGTCGGCACCACGTGCAGCGGGATGCCGCGCTTGTAGATCGACGCGGCGAAGCCCGCCACGTCGCTGATCACGCCGCCTCCCACGGCGACCAGAGGCTGTCCGCGCTCGTGACCGGATCGGAGCAGCGCCCGGATCACGCGCAGGACCGTGGAGAGCGTCTTGGTCCGTTCCGTGGCGGGCAGGAAGAGGGCCTGTCCGCCGGCGATCCACGGCTGCGCGATGTGCTTGACGCGGGAATCGGCCACGACGAAGCGATCCGGTCCGATGCGGTCCATCGAGAGATCGGGGAGGGAGAATTGGCGGCCGATGCGGATGACGGACGTGACGCCGGAGGTCTTCAGCTCGATCTCGGGCATGGATGGTCAGAAAGGTACGGCATCCGGCATCCAGCATCAAGCATCATGCATCAACAGGAAGGCCCCCTGGATGCTTGCACCAGGATGCCGGATGCTTGACTTCCGCACATTTTCCCATGAGAGAGAGACCGTTTTGAGGTATACTGAAGTGCACATGTCGGCGCGGGACCTCTCGAGATCCGAAGTTGAGCGCGATCTCGTCCGCCGCTGCATCGGCGGCGACGCGGAGGCGTGGCGCTTCCTGATCCGCCAGTACGGCGCCCTGATCGCCCATGCCGCCCGGACCACCTTGCAGCGCGTCCTGAAGATGGCGGATCCGAATCAAGTGGAGGACGTCACTCAGGCGATCTGGACGTCGTTGTGCGAGGACGGCTGCCGGCGGCTCAGGAGTTTTGAGGGCCAGAGCGCGCTCAGCACGTGGCTGACCGTGCTCTCGACGCGGCGCACGCTCGACTACATCCGCACCGAAATGCGCAAGGGCTATCTCAAGCATGTCCGGCTTGAGACGGAGGATGCCGACCTGATGAGCGAGCTTCGGGACCCGGCCGAGCCTACGGAGCGCTTCACCCAGGAAGATCTTTCCTTGCTGTATGAAGCCATGGACCGGCTTCCCGCCAATGAGCGGATCATTCTCAAGATGTATTACTTGGACGGTCTCAGCTACCGCACGATCGCGGCCATCCTCCACGTGGCGCCCAACACCGTATCTTCCTACCTTTTCCGGGCGCGGGAGCATCTCAAGCAACGCCTCTCCTCCCGGGATTCGCGAACGCCTTTCGCCTGATACCCGTCCCAGCGATCCCATGAGTCGGGAGGTCGTGGAGAAAAGGCTAAGTACCGCCACCCGCAAACGGATGACCAGATCGCGGGTGGCGGAGTCCGAAGCCCAAGGTCCAAAGTCCAACGTCCGGTCCCCTTCCGGCTCCTCCCTGGGGGAGTGTGAGAGGGACCCAGACTCGGGACGTGGGACTTCGGACTTGGGACTCCGCGCCCCAGAATAACCGGACACCTTTCTCTGGGGCGCGGTACTAACCGGGTGGGAATGCTGGACAACGAAGGGTTCTCTGATTTCTTGCACGGTGTCTCACCCTGAGACGTATAATGATTTGATAGAAGTAGTGGGCAGGGCGGCGGCCGGGAACCACTATGTTTTGCCCGAACGAAGAGCAGCTTTCTCTCTGGCTGGATCGGCGCTATTCCGACGAGGCTGGACCCGGCATGGATGTCCATTTCGCCGAGTGCGACGAATGTCGCCGCGGGATCACGCTGGCATATTGGATCCGTCAGGAATTGCCTTCTCCCTTGAGTCCCGAGGACGAAACGCGGGTGGAAGTCACGGTTCGGAGGGAATTGGAATCCGGCCGCGGCTGTCTTTCGGAAGATCAATTGGCGGCCTGGCTCCAGGACGCGCTTCCGCGCGAGGATCATGGATGGGCGACCGAGCATCTTTCCCGGTGCGATGAGTGCCGCCGGGTCGCCTCGTTGACCCGCTTGGCCAAGTCAGACCCCTTGTTCGCCCTGAGTCCCTTCCAGGAGCAGCGAACGCTGGAACTGGTGCTGCGCCGCGCGGAAGGCGAAGTGCGCCTGACGTTCTGGCGCGTCGCCGCCGCGTCGATCGTGATCGGGATCGCTTCCGCCTACCTGGCGGTTCAGTGGAATACCGGGCCCGTCGGCTCGGCTCCCGTCGTGGCCCGGAGTCAAGGCCGGGACCACGCCGCGTTGAGAATCCCTTCCATCCCGAATCCGCTTTCAGCTTCGGGGGCGCGCGGGAAGGCTTTATCGTCCGGTGAAGATCTCGATCCGGGGGCGCCGATCGATGAGGCCCGCTCGATCCTCTTGATGCGGGCCGTGCCGGGCACGGCCGCGCAGGACGACGGCTGGCTGCATACCGCGGCAAGCCGACGCGCCGGCGCCATGGAATTCGCCGATCCCCCCATCCCCGATGCGAAGGCTCCCATCCACTGGGTAGACGTGAAATTGGCGGAACCTTTGCGCTATCGGTCGGGTATGTATGTCTCGGCGAGATACCGCACGGACAGCCATTACCTATATGTGTGGGTGGATGGTTTTCATGGCAAGGTCCCGGCTGACGCGTCCGGCTGGACCATGGGCCACTGGCCTCTGGCGGGGTTAAGAAGAGAAGGCGTTCTCCTCGAAGCGGGCGAACCCCTCAAGATGTTCATGATCGGCGTGCTCCAGGACGGGGATCAGCCCCGCGTCCTCGAAGTGGCGGCGGTGGAAATCCGCCTTTCCGCGGAGTAGGGCTCCTATAAACCGCCAAAACGCCAAATCGCCAAGAGAACTCAACAAGACGGCGTTTTAGCGGTTCCCCCAAGAATTCAGCGATCATTTTCTTGAGGATCTTGACTCCGGCGGCAGCTTCGGTTCCTTCAGAGTTGCCGGCTCGTCGAGCGACTTGAAAAACTCCATCAGGTCGCGGAACTCCGATTCGGTGAGGTCGGCTTTCTTCAGATTCACGCGGTCGAAGTGTTCGTTTTCCACTCCTCCATCCACCATGAGCCGCACCGCTTCTTCCAGCGTGGCGACGCTGCCGTCGTGAAAGTAAGGGCCGGAATCGGCGATGTCGCGAAGAGTGGGTGTCTTGAACGCGCCCGTATCCTCTTTTCGATTGCTCACCGTGAATCGGCCGACGTCGGGTTTTTCCCGCTTCATGCCGATGCCGACGTTGTGGAATTGGAGGTCGGTGAAGAACACGCCCGAATGGCAGTTATCGCATTTGGCCTTCTTGAAGGCCTCGTAGCCGCGCTTGGCGGCCTCGCCGACCGCCTTCTCATCCCCTCGCTGCCACCGGTCGAACGGCGTGTCGCGGCTAATGATCGTGCGCATGTAGCACGCCAGGGCGAGGGTCACGCTTTCCGGCGTGGCATCCTTCTGGAAGACATTCCGGAACTGCTTGCGGTAGCCGGGAAGGGCGTTGAGTTTCTTCACGACCTCCTCGGGATTGGCCCCCATATTGACGCCTTTCCAGGCGGCCATGGCCTGGGCTTCGAGGCTTTTGGCGCGGCCGTCCCAGTAGAACTCGGCATGATATCCGATGTTCCAGAGCGTCGGCGAGCTGCGGGTCAGCGGCTTGCCGAACGCGCCTTCGCCGAGCGCCTTTCCGTCGGTAAGGCCGTGCTCGTTGACATGGCAGGAGTAGCAGGAAAGCTTCCCGTCGCCGCTGAGGCGCTTGTCGAAGAAGAGCTGCCAGCCGAGCGTCGCCTTATCCTGCGTCATGGGATTGTCGCCAGGAATCTTCATCGGCTCGTAACGCTCCACCGGGGCGTATGAAGCGGGATCAGCGGGAAGCTTCAGCTTCTCGGGCTCGAATTCCTGTTCCTGGGGAGCGGCCGCAGGCTTCGGCGGCGGGAGGGGGGCTGGTTTTTCTCCGCACGCCGCTGATATCAGCAAAGGAAGCGCGATCCATGCGATTCGCGGCCAGAGGCGCAAGCAATGCATGACGGGTCTCCCATAAATGCATGATGCAATTTCTTGTGGAAGGATTAAACCGCCAAAACGGCCAAACCGCCGAAGGGATCGCCAAGAGAGACTCCGATGGCGTTTTGGCGTTCTTGCGGTTCATCAGGAAAGCAAGCATATCTCGTGTCGCGAAGACCGACGGGAAGCCATGGTATCGAAGCGCCCCCTGGGCCTTCAAGCTTGAGCCTTCGTGAAGAAGCCTTTTAGCGGGCGACTCAACACTCCAGGCAAGTGACGTCGCCGGCGGGGGCCATCGGTTGATCGGCCCTCGAACGGCTCCGGTAGACCGTTACGCCCTTGACGCCGAGCTGAATCGCCAGCTCGAAGACTTTCCGGACGTCTTCGGGGGTCGCGTGCTCCGGGAAATTCACCGTCTTCGATACGGCGTTATCCGTGAATTCCTGGAACGCCGCCTGCATCCGCAGGTGGCCCTCGGGAGGAACGTCGTACGCGCAGACGAATATGTCCTTCCAGCGAGTCGGGACGTCGGGAATATTCCGGCACGTTCCTTCGGCCAGAATCCGCGCCATGAGGCGTTCGCTCCAGAATCCCTCACGTCGCGCGACCTCGCGGAAATACGCGTGCACTTCCGGAAGTGTCCGCCCTCCGAGCACCTGGCGCGAGAACGACAGAGCGTACAGCGGCTCGATGCCGCCGGAGCAGCCGGCGATGATCGAGATCGTGCCCGTCGGGGCGATCGTGGTGACCGTGGCGTTGCGCAGGGGACGCCGGGAGCGCTTCCAGACGTCGGCGAAGTACGGATGGTCCTGCGGGCCCGTCGTGAAAAGGCTGCCCGCGTAATTTGGGAAGGGCCCGCGTTCCTTCGCCAACTCCATGGACGCCATCCACCCCTCTTCCTTGAAGAACCGGGCGAGACGCCGCGCCAACGCCAGCGCCGGCTCGCCGTCATAGCGCCATCCCAGAAGGAAAAGAAGGTCCGCCCAGCCCATCAGGCCCAGCCCGATCTTCCGGTTGGCCTTCACGAGGCGCTCGATTTGCGGCAGGGGATATCGATTGATGTCGATGACGTCGTCGAGGAAGCGGACGGCCAAGCGGATCGCGCGCGCCAGTCGGGGCCAATCGATGTCCTCTCCGGCGACGAACTTGGATACGTTGATCGATCCGAGGTTGCAGGCTTCGAACGGAAGAAGAGGCATCTCTCCGCAAGGATTCGTCGCTTCCATCGGACCGAGCTGCGGAGTGGGATTGAAGGAGTTGATGCGATCGAGAAAAGCCAGTCCCGGTTCGCCGCTTTCCCAAGCCCGCTGGATGATCAGGTCCCAGACCTCACGCGAAGTCCACTCGCGGCCCTCGGAATCGCGCAGAGAGGCGGTTCGACCGGTATGAGGTTCGAAGACGGCGTGCGGCCGGCCGTCGCGGATCGCGTCCAGGAACGCGTCGGTGATCCCGACCGAGAGATTGAAGTTGGTCATTTCGCGCAGATTCCGCTTCAGATTGATGAAGTCGAGAATGTCGGGATGATCGACGCGCAGAATGCCCATGTTCGCCCCGCGCCGGAACCCTCCCTGGTGGATGGCCTCGGTGGCGGCGTTGAAGACACGCATGAAACTGATGGGGCCGCTGGTGGTTCCGTGCGTGGATCGCACGCGGGTTCCCGCCGGCCGGAGATGGGAAAAAGAAAATCCCGTACCGCCGCCGCTCTTATGGATGATGGCCGCGGCCCGGATGCTGTCGAAGATGCCGTCGCCCGCTTCGCTGGCGAGCGTATCCTTCACGGGAAGGACGAAGCAGGCGAAATACTGGCCCAGATCCCGGCCGGCGTTCATGAGCGCGGGGGAATTGGGAATGAACTCCAGCGAAGCCAAGGCCCGGTAGAACGCCTCCGCGGCCGGTTCGGGATCGGCTTCCGCGGCGGCGGCGGCGCTGGCCACTCTCCAGAACAGGTCCTCCGGAGTTTCGACGATCCGTCCCTCCTCGTCACGCTTGAGATACCGATGCTGAAGCACGGTACGGGCATTCTCGGTCAGCGGAAGGCTCAGGTCCGGGCGCTCCATCATTTCGAAACTATCACAGCACGGCCGAGGCCGCCACGGTGTCTAATATGGGTAGGAGATTTGCAGTATCCTGCTCAAGAATCAGAGGGGCGCTCGATGAAGATCCTGTTCTGCCTGACGGCGTCTGTCCTGGCCATTCCGATTTCGGTGGCGCCGGCGCACGCCCAGTGAAGCGGCGGCGGCGAGTCGCCCGGTTCGGGCGTCGCGAGAGGAATCGGCGAGGCGGCGCGCTCCGGCGCGGCCGGAGGCGTGGGGGAAGCCTACGGCTACCGGATCCGTACCCGACGCGCCAAACCGCCCCAGAAGCCGCCGGATATCGAATCCATGTCCGTCCTCCTCAAGTTCATTCCGCACGAAGCCAAGAAATGCGACTGTCTGGAGAAGGCGCTCTCCAAGGTCCCGGGGGTTACCCACCTGGTCGTGGGAGCGACCGAGGCGCGGATGAACTATCGGGGGGATTGGGACGACCTCTGCCAGATCGAATACGCGGCCTGGAGGATCCGGGCCAAGGCCAGCTTGGTGGAGCCCGCTCAATGCGTGATCGATTTTTCCATCGGCCGAAGCGCTGAGACGAAGAGGTTGGTGGAGGCATTGAGCCGGGTCCCGGGAGTGCTGAACGCGTTCATCGACGATGGACAAGCCGTCGTGATCGGACCGGTCGCGGAGCTGGACGCGCGGAAGTTACCCGACGTCTTCGCCGGCGCGGGATTTCGCTACCTGGCGCTGCGCTCCCACCGCCTGCGCACGCTTTCCTATGCGGCGTGGGATGCGGACTCGCAGATCGAAGCCTTGAAGGGCGCGATCGGCGGAGTTCCCGGGGTCTTGCGCGTCGACGTGGACGAGGCCGCCAAGACGATCAGCGTCCTGATGATGCCACGAAGCGCTCGGGACCTGGACCTGGCCTCCGCGGCGGCGGAAGCGGCGTTCACGGTCTTTCCCGGACGGGCGAAAGAGGAAGAGGGGGCGGACGGGAAGTCCGCCGGAAGTTCCACGCCGCCGGAATGAACGAGAGGATATCGTAGGCAAGCCTCGCCCATTTTTCAGGAACTTCGACTAAGGAGCTGTGAATAAATAACTGATGCGATTACGGGTGGAAGGCTTGAACCGCCAAAACAGCCAAACCGCCAAAAGGCCGCGCCAAAAGAGACTCGAATGGCGATTTGGCGTTTTTGCGGTTTATCCGGAAATAGAGCATTAATTTTTGCACGAACCCCGACGGGGATGCATCATTCCCACTCGATGGTGGCAGGCGGCTTGGACGAGATGTCCAGGACGGCGCGGTTGACCCCTTTCACCTCGTTGATCAGGCGGGAGCCGATGCGGGCGAGCGCGTCTTCGGGAAGTCGGGCCCAGTCGGCCGTCATTCCGTCCGTGCTCTCCACCGCGCGCACCGCGATGACGTTTTCGTAGGTTCGCGCGTCCCCCATCACGCCGACGGTGGATACCGGCAAGAGCACCGCGAAGTATTGCCATAGTCGGCGGTGCAGATCGGCTCGCTCGATTTCCTCGCGCACGATGGCGTCCGCTTTTCGGAGGATGTCCAGCCGATCGCGCGTCAAGGGGCCGATGCAGCGGACGGCCAGTCCGGGGCCGGGGAACGGCTGGCGATCCACCAGCGTGTCCGGCAGGCCCAGCGCTCGGCCCATGTGACGCACCTCGTCCTTGAACAGGTGCCGGAGCGGCTCGATCAGCTTGAATTTGAGCTTCTTGGGCAGACCGCCGACGTTGTGATGCGTCTTGATGACCGCGCTGGGGCCGCCCCAGGCGCTGCGGCTCTCGATCACGTCGGGATAGAGTGTTCCCTGGGCGAGGAACTGCGCCCCTTTGACCTTGCGCGCTTCTCGGGTGAAGACGTCGATGAACGCGTGGCCGATGATCCTGCGTTTGCGTTCGGGATCGGACACGCCGCGCAGCTTCCTCAGGAAGAGCGCCGAGGCGTCCACGATGCGGAGGTTCAGATGCATCTGCCCGCCGAGCAAATCCTTCACCTGACGCGCTTCATCCAACCGGAGCAGGCCGTTGTCCACCATCACACAGGTCAGGCGGTTCTCGACGGCCCGATGGACGAGCGTGGCGGTGACGGTGGAATCGACGCCGCCCGACAGGGCGCAGAGGACGCGGCCGGAGGGTCCGACGGCGTCGCGGATCTGAGCCACCGAGCTTTCGATGACCGAAGCCATCTCCCAGTCCCCGCGGCATCCGCAGATCGAGAAGAGGAAATTGCGCAGGATGAGGGCGCCGTGGGAGGTGTGCGCCACTTCTGGATGGAACAGCACCCCGTACAAGGGGCGGGCACGGTGCCGGACCGCGGCATTCGCGCAGCTTTCGGTGTTGGCCAGGACCTCGAATTCCTCTGAAGTCGTTTCGACCTTGTCTCCATGGCTCATCCACACTACGGTTTCCCGCGGCACGCCGTCGAAAAGCGGGGTCCCGTCGGCGATGCGCAGGGAGGCGCGTCCGAATTCGCGTTCCCGCGCCGCCGTGATTCGGCTTCCGAGGGTCCGGCAGGCGAGCATCATTCCGTAGCATATGCCCAGGATGGGGACGTTCAGCTCAAAGATCCGAGGATCGCAACGGGGAGCGCCTCGCGCGTACACGCTGGCCGGGCCCCCGGAAAGAATCAGGCCCTTGAGATGGCGCGTACGGAGATCCTGCGGACGAACGTCGGGCATGAGGATTTCACAGTACACGCCGGCTTCGCGGACCCGGCGGGCGATGAGCTGGGTGGTCTGGGATCCGAAGTCGAGGATGCCGATGAGCTCGTGTTCCATTGGAATTCAGGATCGGCGATCTCCGATCGCCGATCCGGAATTCCACAAGCGAGCGCCATCAAGGCGCGAGCGGCACTTTAAAATCGCGCGCGATGAGTTTCAAGAGTTCGTGAAGGTCGCGCACCTGGTAGCGCGGCCGCGTGCGGCCGCGCTGCGCCGCGTGTTTTCCGGAACGCTGGATGAGCGCCGTGATCATCCCAGCGGCGTTGGCCGCGTCGATATCCTTGACGGGATGATCTCCCGCGTAGAGGGCATGGCCGGGGTCGACGTCGAGGTCTTCGCAGGCGCGCCGGTAGATCTTGGGGTTGGGTTTGGAGATTCCGATCTGATCCGAAATGAAGATGGCGCGGTGGGGGAAAAACGGGAGGACGCTCAATCGGATCAGCTTCTCCGCCTGTTTGATCTCCAAACCGTCGGTGATGATGCCCAGTTTCAGGGGAGTTCCGGCCAGTCGGGACAACGCTGGGAGGACGTCGGGAAAAGGCTCCAGTTGGGTGAACTTGGCGTCGTGATAGGCGGCGATGGCCGCGGCGATCACGAGCGATCGGTTCAGGCCGCGGATCGCGGATCGGGGCAGCCGAAGGAGGAGCTTATCGAAATGATGCTCATAGTTGCTTCCAAATTCGGCGATGGTCTCGTCCAGTTCCTTCAGGAGGGAAGCGGCCGGCGCGCGGACGCCCAGGCCGCGCATCGCTTCAACGGCCGCCCGGCGGGCGGCGGCAGCGAATCGGGTGGTCGAGTACAGGGTGTCGTCGATGTCAAACAGGACCGCTTTCAGCAGGGGCGGCATCGGCCCCTGATTGTATAAAAACGGCTCGGATTATGGGATGCCGCAAGCGAGCGCTAGTACTTCTCGTGCTCGTATTCGCCCAGCTCGATGATCTCCGGGGTGACCAGGATCTGCAAGCGGCGACGCTCGTTCGTCTGGCCCTTCTTGGTGAAGAAGAAGTTGAGCACCGGAATGTTTTCCAGGAAGGGCACGCCGGAACGGTGGTCGCGCATGATGATGTCCTTGAAGCCGGAGATGACCAGAGTCCCCCGATCGGGAACCGTGACCGTCGTCTCGGTGCGTTGCAGGACGATCCAGGGGAGCTGGATGGTGTTTTGCTGGCCGCCCTGGACGCCGAAGATCTGGCCGATCAATCCGAGCCCGGTTGAAATGTCGACGGTGCGGACCTGCTGTAATTCCGCCATCGACGGACGCAGTTCGAGGGTCACGTACTTGCGGTCGTTGGAGACGATCGGCCGGACGTCCAGCACGACGCCCTCGACGAGCACGCTGAGAACCGGGTCGTACGCGGCCGCGGCCAGCGCAATCTGCGGTTCGAGGTCGGCGATGTAGGCGCGCTGGACCTGAACCATGACGTGCGACCTTTGGGTATTGAACACGGTGATCCGCGGCGCCTGGACGATCGTCGCCTTGTGCCGCTTGTGCACGGCGCGCAGCACGATCTGAAGGGCCTGCTCGCCGATCCACTGGTATTGCAGGCCCAGTCCGCCTTGGTTGAACAGCCGGTTGGACATGGGATCCACGATGCCCGCTCCCGCGTCGGACCGAATCAACGTGTGGAAGGTCTGGGCGCGCAGATCGTAGACTTCCAGGCGCGCGCTTTCGCGCGTCACGAAGCCGGGGCCGACTTCGCTGGTGGCCCGCTCGTCGATGTCGGTGAATCCCGCTCCCCCGATGTCATATCCGCCCACCGGCGGCCGGTTGATGATATCGACGCCGACCTCGTTGAGGAAATCGTCGTAGGAGGCGATGAACCGCGCGGTCACCGAAACCATCGTGCCGGTGTAGCTGCGCAGCCGGGTGAGGAACTGGCGCAGCTCCCGCTGGACCTTGGGCGTATGGTTGACCAGGAGCTGCTGGTTGGGGGTCTGCTCCAAGGTGTATTCCCCTTCCCAGGTCCCGGGGGCGATGTTTTCCTGGATGAGCTCCACTATCTGCTCTTCGGAAACGGCGCTTTCCTTGGGCTCATCCAGCGTGAAGCTGGCCCCGCTGAGCATTCCCGCGGCGGACGGAGACAGCAGCTCGACGCGCGGGCCGGGGAAATCCGTGATTTTCACCAGGATGTCCCGGATGTCGTGAAGCTCCAGCATCGGCGTTCCGCCCGCCCTGTCGGGCGAGGTGATCAGGACGATCCGCTCCTGGGTGACAGTGAAATCCAGGTCGAACTGCCGCAGGAGCAGTATCAGGGAGTTGCGCAGGGGCAGGTCCTTGACCTTGAACGTCACGGTCTTCGTGGGATCGTACTTGTCGCCCAGCGCCTGATCGATGTGGATGTTCAACCCCGTGAAATCGCGGAGGTAGGCGAGGATGTCTTCCAGCCGGGCGTTCTCGAAGTTCATGATCGGCTTGATCGTGTCGAGGTTGCGGTTGATGGCCAGGATGTCCGGGTCCTCCTCCGCTTCGGCCTCGGACGTCTTCAGGATGGCGGCGTCGGCGCGTTTGGAGATTTCCGCCCACTCTTCCCGGGAGGGGAAGCGCAGCATCTCCGAATACGGAATGATCGCCTCGTCATCGGAATTCGTCAGTTGCTTCCAGTTCTCCACTTTGGCCTTGATGAAGTCGTAATACTCTTCCCGGTGGCGGACTTTCTGGGCGTCCTCCTTGAGTTCCAGGGCCACGGCATAGTGGGCGTCGATGCCCAGGATGTTGTCGCACAGCTTGATGCACTGGTCGAACCGCTTCTGGTCGAACGCCATGTAGGCCAGCTCGAGCTGGTTGGCGATCTTCTCCAGGATTTCGCGCTTGCGGGCGATCTCGAAGGCGGCCACTTCGGCTTCGGCCATCTTCCGCTGGGCTTCTTCCAGGGATTTTTTCTGGAACAGCGCTCCGTCGCGCGCCTTCCGGATGAGTTCCTCCACGAGCGGCAGCAACTGGGACATGGCCTTGACTTCGTAGGGGATGCTCTTGATCTTGAACTCGGCTTCCTCGAAGCTCTTCAGCGCGGCTTCATAGTCGTTGACCATGAGATAGCGGTCGCCCTCGCGGATCTTGGACGTGATTTCGATCTGGGCGGCTTCGATGCGGACCTTCATTTCATTCTTGACCCGTTCGGTCAGTCCGCCCATGCCTTGGTTGGCGGGGCCCACCAGGATGGCGTTGATGTCGCTGAGGAGCTTGCGGGCCTCGACGTTGCCCGACCACCGCTCCACGGCGGCTTCGGCGGCGTCCTTCGCCTGCTCGAAGGCTCCCTTGCGATAGAAATCCAGAGCCTGGTCGTGCAGAGCGTTCGATTCGGAGATGCGCTGCTGTTCCTGTAGGGTGCGGCCTTTGGCGACCTCTTGGGCGATGCGTTTCCAGTCTTCGTTCTCGGCTTGGATCTGGCCGGGGTCCTGGGGCGGCGGTCCTTCCGCCGTCGGTTCCGCGGGCGCGGGCGCGGGCGCGGGTTCCTCCGGTTCCGGCGGGGCTCCGTTCGCGCAGCCCCACAGGGCAACGGCGGCCGCCACGACCGCCAGGAATGTCCGAGTCCACGCCGCGTGCTTCATGTTCCGTCACCTCTCGCTTCGGAGCTTCAGAGCGGGCCCTGTCGAGATAACATCTATGAGGACGGTCTTGGACGAACCGAACCCTTCACGAATCGGCGGAATTTTAATGTCGGCAAGCTGGGAGATCCATGAAAAGGATTGAAAGCGCCAAGGCGCAAAACCGCAACGAGGTTAACGTGAAGCCCCCCCGATGGCGCCACCGCGACGCCTACGCCCGGCCCCTTTCGGGCTCTGCCAGATGAAAAATGGGCGGGGCGAAGCCGGATAGCCGCTCCGGCGGCGCCGGGGCGTTTTGGCGGTTCACCCAAGAAAGGAAGAGGAACGGAGGATCAGCGCGGCTCGCGGGTAAATTGCCCTCGTTGCTTCGAACCGTAGTAAAGGTCGAAGCGGGGATTCCCGGCGAACTCCAGGTTCTCGATCTTGTGTTCCTTGCAGATGTTGACGATGCCGATGACGTGCTCGTAGGGCGTCTCGCTGTCGGCGTCGATGATCACCGGAGCGCGTTTCGAGGCGTCCCGGGTGGAGGGCGTCAGGTCGTACAGTTCCTTGATCTTCATTCCCGCGTTCTTATAGAGGGTCTTGTTCTGGTCCACTCTGTCGGGATGCTTGGCGGTCAGAAAGAGTTCGCCGATCTCGTTCTGCTCGACGAGCAGCGTGCAGCGGGAATTGTCCTTGTCCACTTTCTCATGGCTGCCCTTGTCGTGCATGTGCTTTCGGGTGTCTCCGCCGGCGCAAATGATCACGCGGATCTCCTGGAGCTCCGGGTTGAGCACGGAGGACGATTGCAGGCCTTTGTCCTTGGGGAGCATCGTGCGTAGGATCCCTTCGACCTCCTTGAAGTGCATGGTCAGCATGAAGAAGATCAAGAGTTGGAAGACCACGTCGATCATCGGCGTCATCGGGATCGGCGGGACTCTTTGCTCTTCCAGTTTGCGCCGGGCCATCGCCTTCCTCGCTTTCTACTTGACTTGATCCTGCATGGCGCCCAAGGAGACTTGCGTGACGCCGCCGTGCAACGTCGCGATCATCAGGATCATCTGCACCCATTGGAACGGCGCGGATCGGTCGGCCCGAACCAAGATCGGGTACTTGACGAAGTTGGCGTCGCCGGCGACCTCCTGGTAGGCGCGGATCTGGCGCCGGGCTTCGAACAGGTCCTCCAGCTTGCGCGCTTCGTATTGGGTGGGGTCCTGAGGAGGGCGGAAATACAGCTTTCCCCCGATCAGGATTTCGCCGTTGTCCCTCACGTTCAGGATGAGCTGCGTCTCGTCCGTGAACTTCTCCTTTTCCGCCTTGCTGGCCGTGGGAAGCTTCAGCGGCGTGAGCTGCTGGCGGGACATGTCCATGACCAGCATGAAGAAGATGATGAGCTGAAACACGACGTCGATCATCGGCGTCATGTTCATGCCTTCGATTTCTTCGAGGTCGACGACGTGGTGGCGGACCATGCGCTACTTTCCTTCGGCAACGGGCTTGAAGCGTTCGACGACCTCCATCGCCACCGCCGACAACTCGAACGTCAGCCGCTGAATCTTCACTTTGAAGATGAAGAAGAAGGTGAGGGCCGGGATGGCGACCATCAATCCCCACACGGTCGTCACCAGGGCGGTGAAAATACCGCCCGCCAGCTCCTGGGGCGACGGACTGCCGGAAGATTCCGCGATCGACTTGAAGGCCATGACCATGCCGGTCACCGTTCCGAACAGGCCCATCATGGGGCCGAGGTTTCCGAACAGCGCCAGCCAGGAGATCTTGTGGATCAGCTTGACGTTCTCCTCGTCGGTGGCGCCTTCCGCCGCGGTCTTCATGGCCTCGTATCCCTCGCCCACGCGGGCGATGGCGGCCCCGATGATGTTGGTGAGATAGTTCTTGCTCGCTTCGCACAGGTTGATCGCTTCCTCGTACTGCTCCTCGTCCAGCAGCGATTCGAGCTCGACGATGACCTCCGGCGGAACCAGCTTGTCCCGCTGGATGGTCACGAAATGCTCGATGACGGCGGCGACGGTCGCGATCGAGACGATCTCGATCGGAAGGACGAAGATCACGCCGACCCCTCCGCCTGCCAGGATCCACACCGTGAAGAAGTCCGTTTGGGCGCTCGGCCCCGCCTGTCCTCCCACTCCTTCCTGGGCGAAGGCGACGGCCGCGCCAATGAGATGAAGTCCCAAGATCGCCAAGATGGATGCCGCCACCTTGATCGGACCACGCGCTGACCTCATGTGCGCACCCCCAAATACGTGTTTCATATTCTAGTTCGTGGATTAAAGCCCTTCGTCGTGGACGACGCCCATGACCCCCGATCCTCGGAATGAACTTACCGCGACCTTCACAGGCATGTGTAACAAACGGAAAAGCTTACTGAAAGGTTCAATCGTCGGCAAGACAATTATCCGATGTCCGATATCCGAGGTCCGAGGTCACGGTTTTTTCTCTTCCGGCGCCTCGCAGCGAGCGATCCCGGCGTTCGCCTCGTCTCGGTATCGCCCGTTCGGGTATTCCATGGACAGTTCTCTCCAGGTGCGCGCGGCCCAGATCCTGGCCGTCGTCTTGAGATCGCCCGTCGATTCGGCCGACCACGCCTCGTAGGTCTTCGCCAGCGTGTAGAGCGCCCGTTCGTGCTCCCGCACCAGCTCCGTCCCCCGTCCGGGATGATATTTCACGATCGCGTCCACGAGCGCTCCCACCGCCTTTCGGTATTCCTTCCGATTTCCGTAGGCCTCTCCCAGCGCCAGCGACGCCAGAAGCAGGAGCCCGGGTTGATCCAAGGGGGTCGTCTTGATCACGTTCTCGCAGTACCGCACCAGGGCATCCGGCTGATCGCTCTTCTGATGGCAGCGGATGACGCCCAGCGTGCCCGAGGTTCGGATGTCCACGTCGGGCGACTCCGCCAGACGCTGGAAGATCGCCTGCGCCTCCGCCACCTTCCCGCTGCTCAACAGCATCTCCCCTTGCTGGACGGAGGCGATTTGCTGTATTTTCCCCTGCACCTCGCGAGGAGCGGCTTTCACGCGTTCCAGGAACGCCGCCATCCCCGGTTCGTCCGCCTTCCCCCGATAACATTCCATGACCGCTTCGCAGGCGCGCGCCAGGAAACGCGAATCCCGGTTCGGCTCCTTCAGGGCTCCGTCGACATACCGGAGCAGTTCCCGCAGGGCGTCCTCGATCCGGTGAAGCTCCTTGAGGCAGTATCCTCGATGAAACGTGACCCAAGGGCCGAACCAGGAGCGAACCGTAATTTTCTTGGCCGTCGCGGAATCGAGGCCTTTGCCTTGAACCGCCTCCTCGGCGCTGGTGATCTTGGTGAGCGCTTCCTCCCAATTGCCCGCTTCGAAATCCGCCAGGCCCGCTTTCATGGCGTCCGGGGCATCGGCGTATTCGACGCTCAGGACGTCCTCCACGCGGAAGGTGGTTTCGCTTCCCGAGGAGAGCCGAAGGACCACTTCCTTCCATGTGTCGCGAACGATGGTGCCCTCCGCCGGCGGTCCTTTCCGGGGAGTGACCCGGTCCAGCTTGCGTTCCTGCGACGTGGAGGCCGGCGCCCCCGACATCGCCGCCGTCAGGATCGTGAAAGCCAAAGCGGGAATCATCCGTTCCTCCTTGAACCGCAAGAACGCCAAAGCGCCACGGGCGAACTCTTCTTTTCGCGGTTTGGCGCTTTGGCGGTTCGGTTATTTCTTCACGGACCTATTCTTTGTTCGGAAGCCTTTTCTCGTTTTTCTCCCGCAGCGCCTCGAACTTGGCCGCATACTCGAACTCGCCGCCGTCCCAGGCCGGAGCCGTGCCCCTCTTTTCCATGTTGATGAAGAAGTTGCGCAAGCCGTCCGGATCGATCCGGAACATGGCGTCGGCATACTTGTACAGGATGCGCCAGTAGTGCTTGTCGATTCGCCGGCTGAGCATCGCGGCGAGCTGTCCATACTTGTTCTTGGCCTCCTCGATGAGCTGGTTGCGTTCGGTGCCCGGCTGCATGGAGTCGGCCTTCATCATCAAGCAATCCAGATAGGCTTCCCAATCGCCTCCTTTGGCCATCTGCGGATCGCGGTCCACGACGTCCTTGAGCTGGCTCAGAGCCTCGTCGAATTTGCCCGATTTGGCCAGGCAGTCCGTCATGCGGCCGCGGATGGCGGTTTCGACGTCGGTCTCGAGCTTGCCGGTGAGCAGATACCGGTTGTACAGATTGTGCGCCTTGCCGAACATCTCGCGCGCCTTGGCCATTTCCTCCTTGCTGTCGGCGGCCCGGGCCTGGTCCAGCTTGCGCTGGGCCGTGTCGAAAAAGGTTTCCGCCATGGCCAGGATCTCTTCGCCCTTCGGCTCTTCGCGGCTGAGCTCGAAGTATTGGAACATGACTTCGGCGGCCCGGATCGAGTAGGCTTCCGCCAGGCCGGGATTTTCCTCCCGCATCTTCGAGGCGAGCAGCCGGTACGCTTCGGAGATGTTTCGAAGCGCGTTCATGAGCTGCCGTTCGCCGCGGGGATCCTTCTGATACCGATCGCGCATGGTGTCGAGGTCTTTTTCCGCGCGCTTGATGGACTCGAGGTCCGGCGATTCGCCGTCCAGCTTGGCGAGCATGCGGTGCGCCTCGATCCGCAGTTCGTAGATTCTCATGATCCAGGCCGGGTCGGGATTCGGCAGCTTGGATTCGAATCCTTCGGAAAGCTCCAGCACCTTCGAAGGCTGGTCGATCGCGGGGTCCAGGCACGCCCGGGACGCGAAGTAGATCGAGGCGAGGGCGTTTCGCACGACGATCGAGTCCTTCTGGTTCATCCGATCCACGACGGCCAGATGCCGCCCGGCGTATTCGATCGTCTTCTGGAGAAACGGCTTCACCTTCTCGGTTTCTTCCTGGGTTCGGGCGGTCCGGCTGAGCATTTCCGCGTGAAGATAGGCGTTGTAGGCGACGCTGAAGACCGCCTCTTCGTGGAAGGGGCTCGAGGGCTTGGCGGCCAGTTTCGACCAGTTGTCGATCGCTTTGGCGAATTGACCGGCGTACGTGCCCGCGTCGCGCGCTTTTCGTCCTTCGTTTTCCAGGGTGACCGCCTCTTCCCGAAGGCTGCCGTCGCCCAGTTCGTTGGGGAACTTGGAATTCGCCCACTGGACGAACCGCTCGTAGCGCGCGCGATCCTCCGGAAGGCCCGTGGCCCGCTGGACCTTGAAAAGCGCCGTCTTCATGTTGACGACCGCCTTGGTCGCTTCCGGGGACGTGAGGAACTCGCCGTTGTAGCCGGTCATGATCATGTCGTACGCTTGGGCCGCTTCGATCCAGCGGTCCTGCCAGTAATAGCACTCGGCGATCTGCTTCCAGCAATGCGGAATGTAGCGCCGGTCTTCCGGCTTGCGGATGACGCTCAGGGCGGAGCGGTATTTCGCGATGGCTTTGGAGAAGTAGGCGGGGCCCCGCTCGTACATGTTGTCGGCCGACTCCAGGATCAGCTTCGGGTCGCTCTCGCCGGCGTATTCGCCGATGATGTCGATCACGAAGTTGTCCACCCAGCCGAGCGCGGGATCGCCCGCCGCGTCCTTGCGGATCTCCTGGAGGTTGCGGGTGCCTTCTCTGATGCGTCCCGACTTGCACAGCGCGCGGGCCTGCTCGATGCGCACCAGGACTCCGTACGGCTCCCTCTTGGCCGTCGGAGGCAGGTGCTTGAAGACCTTCTCCGCGATCTTGACGGCGTCCTGGTATTGGCTGGAGGCCTTTCCTCCCCGCAGCGTGTCTCCGTACGCCATCTTGGCGCGCAACGTGAACATGGCCGATTCCAGCGCCAACTCGCGGACGCCTTCCAGCTTGCGGTTGGCCGGATCGCTCAGCAGGAAAATGGGCTTTTCCACGTAGCTGAAGCACTTCTTCCAATATTCCTCCGCCTTGGCGGTCTCGGAATTCTCCGCCAGGAGCTGGCATCCGCGGCCCATGTAGATGAAGGCGCTGTACGCCAGCAGATAGCGTTCGTAATCCCACATGAAGTCCTGTTCGAAAAAAGCGATCATCTTGTCGATCAGGTCCTTCATCTCTTCGAACCGCTTGCGGTCGCCTTTGTACGCGTCGGCCTGGTGGAAGAGGCTGACGCCGTAGTTGTACTTCGCGGTCATCATTTTCTGGTCCCACGCCATCCACGCTTGATACCGGGGATCGCTTTCGGCGACGTCCGCGGGCGGCGGCTCGACCGGACTCTTTTTCAGGTTCTCGACGAGGCTGAGGAAGCGGGTCTGGGCCTGCCGGAACGCCTCTTCGGCTTCCTTCGCGGCGTTGGGAAGGGACTTCCCCGCTCCCAGAAGGAATTTGCCCTTCTTTTGGAGGAGGTCGCCGAACACGGAAAGGGCTTCGGAGCGCCGGGGGTGATTGCCGTGCGTTTCGATGAACTTGAGGATGGTCTCGGTCGCCTGATTGTACAGTTCCAGCTTGGCTTCGGGCTTCGTTTCGGATTCCGCCTTGATGCTTTCGATCCACGCCAGGCCGAATTCCCCGTCCACGCGCTTCTCGTGGGACAGCGACCCGGATTTCTTGATGTTGACGAAGATCTCGGTCGCCAGATCGAACCAGTGCCGCTCCGCCAGAAGAACCGCAAGATCGTATTCCTGCGATTGAGCGGCCGCGCGGGGAGCGGCCCACGCAATCAGGAATCCCGCGATCAACGATGGCGCCGCCACGCGCATGAAGGATCCTCCTACGGCGATTTGGGCCTGTTCGAGCCTATCTTCGGGGGCCGCGAGGCTCGCGGAGGCAGGCTCCTCATATGAACGAAAGCCGGCCGTGCCGGTTCATCCCCAGCCTGGATTTCCACGCTCCCGAAGCGACCTGACGGAGCGCGGCTCCTTGCGGACGGCCAGATGCCTTGGAAGATTCTAGGAAAAGAAGCGTGGAAATCCAGTAACTAATCGAACTTCCGCTTCTCTGCCTCATCCGGAATGATGATGCGCGCGCGCAGCAGCGTCATGAAGTGCCGCCGCTGGAGGCCTTTGACCTTTTCCGAGCCCAGGTTGCCCAGGATCGGGATGTTGTGCCACAGCGGGATGGAGCTCTGGGCGTCCTCCTCGAAGTAGGTCGACATTCCTCCGAGCAGCAGGGTGCCGCGGTCCGGGATGACCACCGTGGTCCGGAAGCCCTGCACCGCCAGCGCGGGCGTCTCGATGCGATACACCAGCGGCGAGGTGATGAAGGCGCCGATCATGGCGAACGAGACGTCGACGCCGAAGATGTTCGGCGGCGGGGGGACCATCGTGGCGATCGTGGGCCGCAGCTCCATCGTGATGTACCGCCGGTCGGCGCTGACGATGGGGCGCACGTCCAGCGAGACGCCGTCGTTGACGATGCCGGGAATCGGATCGACGGCGGTGGTCGCCGTGGCCACCTGGATGTCGTAGTCTCGGATGTAAGCGAACTGGTTGGCGATGAGGATATTCCCGCGCTGCGTGTTGAACAGCGTCAGCTTCGGCGCCACGAGCTGGTTGGAGCGCGTGCTGCGGCTGACCAGCCGGATGATCGCTTCGAACGAAATGTCGTCCAGGAGCGTGTACTGGAGGGACGCGCCCCCCATCGGCGACAGCGACGTCTGATAGAACCGCTGGAGCACCTGGTCGTTGACCATGATGTTCTGGATGCGCGCCCCCATGTTGCGGACGACGCTGCGGCCGAAGGTGCCGGTGATGCCCGGCGAGACGCCCGAGAGCGGACCGCCGCCGCCGTCCGGATCGATGAACTGGGTGAACGCGGAGCCGGGGACGGTGGCGAACGTGGGGCTGATGTCGTCCAGCGTGAGCACGCCCTGGACGCGCGCGCCGTCCACGTCCCGGAAATCCATGCCGACCTGTTGGAGGAACTCGTTCTCGACGGTGAGGAATCGGGTCTCCACGCTGACCATGATGCCGGTGGAGGCGCGCAGATCGCTCAGGAACCGGCGGATTTTCCGGTGGGTTTCGTTCGCGTTGCGGATGATGAGCAATCCGTTCTGGAACGTGATCGATTGACCGACCGCCTCGTCCCAGTTGTTCTTGTCGATGGTGTTGCGGATAAGCTCGGCGAGCTGCTCGCCGCCGAACGTCTGTTGCGCGCCCTCTTCCGTCGCCATGCCCATGATCCCTCCCTCGTCGGTGAGGCTCATGTTCACGCCGGGGAAATCCTTCAGCGAGAAGGTGAGGTCCTGGACGTCGTACAGCTCCAGGTGGACGCGGCGGCGGACCGCTTCCGACGTGGTGATGAGGACGACGCCGTCCTCCACCATGTACGCCTTTCCCTTGGAGGGAAGCATCAGGTCGAACGCGCCCGCGATGGAGAGGTTCTTGAGCTTGATGGTGAACGTGTCCGCCGTGGGGTCAGGAATGTTCTTGCCGTCGATGTGCAGGTTCAGCCCGCTGATGTCCCGGACGTAATCCACGAGCTGTCCCAGCGTGGCGTCCTGGAAGTCGAAGTCGATCTGGATCGTGTGCAGCTTCTCGGAGATTTCCCGGTCCTGCTCGCTCATGCGATCCGCGTCGACGTCGCTGATCCCCTTGGGGCGGCGCTTGGAAACGAGCTCCAACCAGATCTCGCGCGCCGGGAAGCTCAGGTCCTCCGCCTGAAGGATCCCCATACGTTCCACGTTTTCGAACGTCCGCTTCCACTGCTCGATGTACATCCGGGTATTGTCGCGTTCGGCGGAGGCGTGGGAGAGCCGTTGGGCGATCAGCTTCATCTCTTCCACGCTGGCCAGCCGCGGGTCCAGATACAGAATCTTGTCGCAGATCTCGATGCAGCGGACGTACTGCTCGCGCTCGAAGTAGAGTTGGGCCTGCCCGAAGAGGATTTCGAGCTGCTTGCGCTGCTCGATTTTCTTGCGGATCTCCTCGCGCGCCCGTTCCTCTTCGATCATCTGGTGGCGGACGTACTGTTCCTCGACGTCCTTCTGGCGGCGCGCGACCTTGGTCCGCTCCAGCAGGTCGGAGGCCTCTTTGCGGCGCGATTCGAGTTCCACGCCGGTGGGAAGCCATTTCGCGTATTCCAGAATGCGCCGGAAGTGGCGGTCGGCGTCGTCGTAATTCCCGATTTGGAACGCGCGCTTTCCCTGCTCCAGGGCGTTATCGATCTCGAGCAGCGTTTCCTGCTGCCGGACGGCGGCTTCCTGGAGGTATTTTTCGAACAGAAAGCTTTGAGGCGTGACCTGCCCCTTGCCCATGGCGAACTGGATTTCCAGCAGGAGGGCGTGGGCCGCGCCGTGGTTCGGGTTCAGGCCGACGGCTTTCTGGCACTCGATCTCGGCCTTCGCGAATTCTCCGGCGCGGTAGTAGCGGTCGGCCAAACGGTAATGCTCGTCCGCCTGCGCCAGCTTGGTCTGCTCGCTGACGATGTGCTGGTCGCGGAGCTTGCGCATGAGCTCGTCCCACTCCTGGCCCGCCTGGGCGTTGCCTTCCGCGGAGGATGGGGTCTTTCCCGTCGCGTCGTACTGCGCGATGTCGGAACGCTCCGGCGCGCCGGCCGGAGCCGAATCGACCGACTGGCAGGCGACCGGAAAGGCGATCAGAGCGAGGCCGAGCAGTCGAGACAAGATCTTCATCGCGGGCGCTCCCGAACAGAATTCAGACACCGCCGGCCCCGGGAAACCCGAGGCCGGCACGAGTATAGGCTTCGATGTTCAGGACGCAAGAACTAACGCCACTCCTTTCAAGAATCTGGCGATGAAAAGAAAGGTAAATCCGCGGCGGGAGATCGTGAATGTACGAGAGCTTCTCCCAGGCAGGCGAGGGCCCCAAAGCCCGCGTCACTCCACCTTGACGTTCACCCGGTCTTCGATGTGGGATTTGCGTCTCTGGACGGGGTCCGTATCCGAATAATCCTTCAGCAAATCCCGGTAGATCCTCTGCGCTTTCAGCTTGTCCGTCCTCGCCGAGCTGACCCACAACTGGTCCGCTTCGCCCAGTTTGCTCTGCGCCTCCTCCTCCCGCTTCCGCTTGCGTTCCTCGGCGGTCATCTCCGCGCCGCCGCCGTGCTGCGGGCACAACTGGTCGGCGAAGGGCTCCCGACTGAAGATCCGATAGATTTCCGTCTTCCCCTCTTCCGTCACGTAGTGGATCTCGTTTATCTTCATCGTGTCCTTGGTCGGCATGGGACCCGGGCAGTTGAAGCCTCCGGGGCATTTCTTGTATTCGTAGGTGTACGCCTGACCCATCCGAATCAGCTTGAGGACGAACTTCGTGTCGAAATCCACGTCGACGGTTCGTCTCAATCTGGCGCTCCAGGTCGGGTGCTTCGACGTCGCCGGCGCGCCCTCCGTGGCGGGCCACCAGCCGATTTTCTCGCCTTCTTTCTGGACCTTGCGTTCCATCACGCGCCCGGCGACGGCGTCGAACTTCTCGATGGTGATCCATACGGAGCCGATGGTGTCCTCCTCGAGGGATTCGGTCTTTATGGGATTGGCGAACGAGATCTTCCAGATCGTCTCCGTCCTGGCGGTCACCTCGTTGGACATCCGGCCCAGTTCCGACTTGTTGTCCCTCGTGATGTATTTCGGGTCTTTGGTTCCGGGGAGGATCCGGTAGGCATATGACGTCTTCGGCTGGATGTCCTGGTCCTGATACTTCATGTTCTTGTTTTCAGGGAACGTCAGAGGTTCCCGACCCAGACGCTGCCACTCCTCGTCTTCCTTCTTGCGTTCGAGGTAATAATAGTAAGTGGCGGGGTCGGCGAGGGTGGCGGCCTTGTCCTTGGGCTCCTCCAGCGTCCACGTCAGGTCGATGCGGTCGATGGAGACGACGGGTTCCAAGAGTCTCACGGAGGGCATGGCGACGGTTTTCGGCGGCGGTTCCGCCTTCTTCACCAGTTCCCCTTTGTAGACGGTCGGAATCGACGCGGCCCATGGAGTGACCGCGTAGACCTGCTCCACGCTCTCGTGGTGGGCTTTCCTTTCGATCGGCGGCGGGTTCAGCTCGGGAGTCCCCACCTGCGCCTTCTGCTGGAACTGCGCGGTGACTTGTTTCAGCTTCTGGACTTCCGGTTCGTCGGACGCGCCCAGTCCCATGACCGCGTACCCGACGAAGATCAGAAGGAGGATTCCGCAGGCGTACTTTTCGCCGTGTCGAAGAAGGGCGCCTTTGAGCCCCTGCGCCGAAGTTTCCTGCATGTCGCACCCCTTTTGGAAAGGACCTCGTACTCGATCGCTCCCGGTTCCGGCCGTTCGCCTTCGGGCCGTTTCCTCCGGATGGAGGATCCGGAGGAGAACGGGGGATCGAATCTCAGGGCGATTTATGGAAAAATGAAGGCAAGTTCTCCGGTTCGAAATCGAACACCTGGCACGTCATGTACACGCGCACGGGAGCGGGCTTCGAATTCTTCGTTTGCTCCTCGAACGCCTTCAGCTCCAGCTCCTTTTCGCGGCGGGTATCGTCGGTATACTCGAAGGGTTGGGTCTTTTCCGGCTCGTTCTGCCGCGGTACGAAGACGTTGAGGCCCACCATCTGCCACAGGAGGGCCGGTTCCTTCGGAGGCGCCAGGAAGTTCCGCACCAGCTTGGGGACCCGGTCGTACTCCATGTCGACGGCGAATCCGAACGTGATCGTCCTCCCCAGAGGCTTTTCGGATTGACCCTCCACGGTTTCGCCGTTTCCCGGCAGATTCTGCTCGAAAAAGCCGCGGGGCATCTGCGTGATGGGAGGATGCGTAGCGGATTCCCGCACGAAGAGGCGCACCCGATCCTGGAGCACGCGGTATTTGTCCAGGCGGTTCGGATCCTCCTCCGGGGTCGTGCTGGCGGTGCCCGAATCGGAAATACCCGGGATCTTGCTGGCCGTCAGCGGTTCCGGGAAATACACGTCCAGAAGGCGGACGGGTTTGTTGTCCTCGATCAAGAGAAGGTCCGCCACGGTGCGGCAGATCCAGAAGCGCTTCTGGAGCTTCACCTTGACTTCGTTTTGCTGGTCGATCGTCAGGTTTTCGAGTTGCTGCGAGGTCACCCAATTGAAACCCAGTTCTCCGTCCTCTTGAAGGATTTCCTGGCGTTCCCCTCCGCGCCGGGGGACGCCGATCAGGATCCCCTTCTTGCGTAACTCCTCATCCAGCTTGCTCGTCTCGTCGTTGTAACGCGTCATGAAGGCGTTGTACGTCACCGCCTTGTTGAATCCCGCGAACCACTCCTCCAGGGGCTTGTCGCGTTCGATCAGACTCTGGGCCGAGGAACGGAATTCGGTCTCGAGCTTCTCCAGACGTTCCTTCCAGGCTGCCACGTTCTGTTGGCCGGGCATCTTCGGCACTTCCGAGCTCAGGGAGGCGGCGATCTTGTCGATGCGTCCGAGTTTTGCGTCGGCCTCGCTCCACATCGGGACCACCAGAACCGCCAGGGCCACGACGGCGACCCCGGCGGCCGCGAGCGATCCGACCCAGAAGAGATTCTGCTTCAGCTTATTCATGCCTTCCCTCTATTCTTGTCGGAGCGCCGTCCCACCGTGGCGCTCCGAGAAAAATAACGAATTCACCCCACCTCCTGACCCGATCGCCTCCTAGGAGGCGCCCTGCTCCGGTTGCTCCTGCTGATACGGTATTTCGAGGATGACCTGGAAAATGGCATATTTGCCGTCGGACTCGGTGCGCTCCTGAAGGCTCCAGGGTTTCAGTTCGTTGGCGCGCCCCAAAGGCTTGACCTCGAAACGGCGGGGTCCTTCCATGGCGCGAGTCAGTTGGAACGCGTCCACCACCGAGGATCGGTTGGGGTTTTTCCTCCACGTCGTTCCGGCCTGCATCGTGCCGAGAAAGTTTTGCAGCAGGTGTTCCTCCAGCCGGCTGTCGCTGCGGTTGGCCGCCAACAAGGCCACTTCGATCCGGATGACCAGCTTGCGCTTCGGGTCCCAGGTCACGCTTCCGGACACCGGAGCGGTTCCCGCGCGGCTGGGCGCGACGGCGGGGGGCTGAAGGGGCATGTCCTCGAATTTCCATTCCAAGATCCACGTCTGGTCCACCTGCTGGATGTTGGGGGCGCTGTTGTTGGGGATGTTCGGATGGAGCAGATTCATGACCAGCAGGATGAGGTCCTTGTCCTGCCGGAGCGCCTCCAGGCGCTGGAGCGGGATTTCGAAGTTGGCCGCGGAGGCCCTGACGGCTTCCAGCTCTCCCGCGAGACCTTTCAATTCGTTCTGCATTTTCGATCCGTCGTTCACTTCCTTGGACAGTTCGGAGACGGACGCGTTGGCATTGAACCACATGAGCCCTACCAGCAGGTAGAGGAGGGCCACGACGCCGACCGTGAACGGCTGCTTTCTCCTCAGCTCCCGGCGTTTGATGAACGTGGTAGGGAGCAGATTGACCTGGTTCTTCGTGTCTCCCAGGCCCTGGAGCGCCAGCCCGAGAGCCGTGCCGATCGTGGTGAGGCTCTCGGCGACCTGGGCGGCGTCGAGATTCCCGCCGATCTGGATCCGATGGAGGGCGGAGATTCTGGCCGCGGGAAGCTGGAGGGTCTGGGACACGAATTTCTGGAAGTTCAGGACTCTCGTCGCGTTGCCCAGAAGGAGGACTTTCTCGAAGCGAACCTGTCTGGAAATGGATTTGTAATAGCCGATCGAGCGGTGGACCTCGCCGATGAGGTCGCGCAGGACCGGTTGCATGGCGTTGAACACCTTCTGGGCTTGGGGCGACTGGCCGGCCCGCAGCTTCAGCTTCTCGGCTTCCGCGAAGGGGATGTTGAACGCCTTCTGAAGCGCCTTGGTGATGTCGTTGCCGGTGATGGGCAGGTTCCGGATCCAGAACTTGGGGCCGTCGATGATCAACAGATCCGCGTTGTCGGCCCCCATGTCCACGGCGATGCAGGAGTGCGAGATTTCCTGGTCGTAGCTGAGGAAGTTGTACAGGGCGACGGGCCCGAACTGGATGGCCTCCACGTTCAAGCCGATGTCCTGGATGTTCGCCAGGAGCTGCTCAACGATCTCCTTCTTGATGGCGAAGAGGATGACCTCTTTCTCTTCTCCCGGACCATAATGGCGTTCCACGAATTGGAAGTCCCAGATGACTTCGTCGATGGGAAAGGGGATTTGGGACTGAGCTTCGTACTTCACCACTTCGTGGAGCTTGCTCTCCTCGACGGGCGGCAGCTTGATCAGGCGGTTGAACGTCGAATGGCCCGGCAGGGAAAGCGCGACGCGTTCGCCGCCGATCTTGTACTTCGATTTCATCGTGGCCAGCGCCAGGCGGATCTGGTCGTCCAGATTGACCGGCTCCCCGGTATCGGTGCCGGCGTACGGAATCACGCCCGTGTGGGTCAGCATGACGCCGTTGGCGCCTCGCTCCAGGCGCACGGCCTTGGCGGAGAACTTGGAGATGTCGATGCCCCAGACGCCTTTGCCCATGATTTGTCCTTTCTCGCCGGATAGGGTGACAGAAACACCCTCATCGCGGGCGGTCTCGGGAGGCGAAATCGGGAGGGAAAAGGGCGGGCTATCCGGACGCGGGCATCTCCGGCGCGAAGTCGCGGAGGGAAAGAAACCGCCAAAAAAATTTCCCGACGAGTCGGTCTCCAGATCCTACCGCTTTCAGGAGCCCCGACCGCGTCCACTCCGGGATCTTGACATCCGCGGATGCCGAGTCTCTGGCCGCCCGGTCCTGCCGGGTTCGCACCTCCACTTCTTTCTATGTGACGCCGAAAGCGCTTTTGAACTTGCAAAACTATAAGAATCCCTACGCATTCTTCAAGGGTTTCAGAGGCGGGCCGAAGAAACTCAGGGGATGCCGATCAGGCCCGCGTCGGCGGCCACCTTGCGGAGGTCCGCTTCGAAGAGCGCCAGTTGATTCATGTTTCGCAATACGTAGGCGGGATGGAACGTGGCGAAGAGCTTCCGCCCGAAGAAGTCGTGGTATTTCCCGCGCAGCCGAGAGATGCCCTCCGACGTATGAAGCAGAGCCTGAACGGCGATGTTGCCCAGCCCGCAGAGAAGCCGGGGTTGGATCCACTTGATCTGGAGGAGCAAGTACGGCATGCAACTGACGATCTCGTTCGGCTGGGGAGTGCGGTTTCCCGGAGGCCGGCATTTCAGCACGTTGGCGATGTAGACCTGCTCGCGCCGGACGCCCAGCTTCAAGAGCGAGCGCGTCAGGAGTTGACCCGCCCGGCCGACGAAGGGTTCCCCGGCCGCGTCTTCATCCGCTCCCGGGGCCTCTCCGATGAACATCAGCGGTGCCTTGAGGGATCCCACCCCGAAGACGACCTGCGTTCGCGTGTTGCACAGGTCGCACTTCCGGCATTGCAGGACCTGATCGCGAAAGGCGACGAATTCCGCCGGGAGTTCCTCGGCCGCCGGCACGGCCGGGCGCTGGAGCGGCTTCGCGGATTCCGTTCTTGGCGGCGGTTTCGCCGGTGATGCTCTTGCGGGTCCCGCAGGCGCCTGCGGCCCGCGGCCCGCCGGAAGGAACTCCGCTCCGAACAGCCGTTCGAGCTCGATCCATCGATCCAGCGGGGATTTGCTTTTCATGATAGGCCTTGAGGTTGATATGAACCGCCAAAACGCCACCGGCTGCCGCTTATTGAGCCTATTTGGCGGTTTTGCGCTTGGGCGGTTCTTCATAAGAAATCGCAACCGTCATTTCTTCGCGACCCCTGTAGCTCGCTCGCGAAGGTAATCCACGGCCTGTTGCACGACGTGGCGGGCGGCTTCTTCCAGAGGAATCCGCAGCGTCGCCCCGCTGGCCCGCGGATGCCCGCCGCCGCCGTGCTGTCGCGCCAGTTCGATTCCATCGACGCCTTGACCCGTGCGCCAGCTCACCTTCACCACCGGCGGATCTTCCAGCTCCCTCAACAGGATGGCGATCTCCGTTCCTTGAAGCTGCATCAGCGTGTTGATGTATTCCTGCGTGTCGCCGGGACGGAATCTCGTCTTCCGCTCCAGCTCGATCGGCAGCGTCACCCACGCGACGCGTCCGTCTTCGGAGCGCTGAATCCGCTCGATGACGGCCGCCAGGAAGCGCAGTTGGTCGATCGACTTTTGCCGGTACAGGGAACGCGTCACGTCGGCGGGGCGAACTCCCAAAGCCACCAGCTCCGCGGCGTTGAGCAACGTTTCGGTCGTCGTGTTGGAAAAGGCGAAGCCGCCCGTGTCCGTGACCATGGCCGTGTAGATGTTCAGCGCCATGGAGGGGCTCGCCTTGACGCCGCTGGCCTTGACCAGCTCCCATACCATCTCCCCGCTCGACGAAAACGTCGGGTCGACCCAGTTGATGTCGCCGAAGCGTTCGTTGGAGGCATGATGATCGATGTTCACGACCGTCATCGAGGATCGGTCGAGCGCGGCGGAGACGCGCTCCAGTCGCGCCCAGGAGCCCGAGTCGAAGGTGAAGACCGCCGTGTAGGGCGGATGGAGATCCTCCGGGCCCGATCCGACCGCTTCCGATCCCGGAAGGAAGCGGTATTCGGGCGCCACGCCGCGGTCACAGACGACGTGCGACTTCTTGCCCAGACGGCGGAGCAAATGATGAAAGGCGAGCTGGGAGCCCAGCGCGTCGCCGTCGCTGCGGACGTGCCCCGAGATGAGGAAGTTCGTGTGCCGCCGGACGTACGCGAGGATCCGCCGGACCATGCGGCGGGAGGCGGGCGCGATCCGGTGCGTGGGCGGGGTCACGCGCACTGAAGCACCCCGTCGTGGACCCCGATTCCTCTCGTCCGGATCAGCTCGTTGCGGTCGCCCGCGGTCAGGCGCGCTTTCACGTAGCGTTCGGTATAGCCTGTCGGAGCGACGTCCGTCTCCTCCACGAGGACGTCCACCTCGTCGCCGATGAAGGATCGAGCGAACCGCCGCGACAAGTCCTCCGCCAGCTCCTGCACGGCGTGGAGCCGTTCTTTTTTCACCTGGAAAGAAAGATCCGCAAGGGCGGACGCCGCCGTGCCGCGGCGGTGGCTATAGGGGAAAACGTGGATTCGGCTGAATCCGATCTCCCGGCACAGCGCCAGCGTGCGGGCGAACGCCTGCTCCGTTTCCGTCGGGAATCCCACGATGATGTCGGTCGTCACGCCGGGCCGGTCGATCTCGGCGCGGAGGCGGTCCACCGTCCGGCGAAACTGCGCCGTGTTGTAGCGGCGCCGCATCGCGCGCAGGACTCCGTCGTCGCCCGACTGCAACGGCACGTGCAGATGCGGGCAGAATCGGCCGCCGCTGTCGCGCATGACGTCGATGAGACGATCGTCGATTTCATTGGCCTCCACCGAGGACAGCCGCACGCGGGAGACGCCGGGGAGTTCGAGCATGCGCTGCACGAGATCGGGGATCAAGCTGCGGCCGGCGGCCTCCTTGCCGAAGGAACCGACGTGAACGCCGGTCAGGACGAGTTCCTTGTATCCCGCCTCCGCCAGGCGCCGGGTTTCCCCCAGCGCTTCCTCCAGGGGGCGGGAGACGTTTCGGCCGCGGACCTGGGGGATGATGCAGAACGAGCAGTTCAGGTCGCAGCCGTCCTGGATCTTGAGGAAGGCGCGCGTGTGGCCTTCGAAGCCCGACACCGTCATGTCAAAAATGGACGGTTTGAGTTCCGCCGGGGTCAGTCGAGGATCCTCGATCAGCAGGGGCAGGGCCGACTTCTCGTCGTGCAGGACGACGCGGCGGACGCCCGGCATGCCTTCGAACTCCGCCTGATGGGAGTCCGCGGCGCAGCCGGTGACGGCGATCCGGGCGGACGGGTTCCGGCGATGAACCCGCCGCGCCCAGCGCGCGGCCTCCGCCGTGGCCGTCTCGGTGACGGTGCAGGTGTTCAGGACGACCACGTGCGGAGCGTCGTCCACGCCGACGATTTCGTAGCCTCGCCGCTGGAACTGCTCCCGCAGCGCCTGCGATTCGTATTGATTGACTTTGCAGCCGAACGTGAGGATCGCGCACGTCTTCATGACTGGAGGATTTTTACCTGCTTCTCTCCCGGAACTCCAGCTATAATCCGGCCGCTTGATCAGAACGACATGGGCGCTGTGGTTCCTTCCAGTCTGGCTTGGCTGCGGGGGCGTGGAAACGGCCACTCCGGAAGAGCTGATGGGCGATCCGCATCCGAAGCCTCGCCTTCCCGCCCGCACCTTCCGGGTCGTGCTGGACACGTTCGAGTTCGACGCGCGGGACGCCGCGGCGCTCGACGTCGTCGCGCGGCTGGCGGGGCGCCAGGTCATTTCGGCCGACTCCGCCCCCTGGGGTGAGAACGGTTTTCGAGGCTTCGTCGGCGACGTGGATTTCGTGGCCCGATTTCGGGCCGAGACGCAAGCGTACCAGACCCGCACGTACCGCTCGGTCTTTCTTTTGATGGCGTCCGATCAGGAAACAAAGGTGGCGATGGTGGAAGGACAGGTCCCCCGAGTCGTCTCGATTCCCGTGTACCAGGGCCGGATTCAGACGGGATCCCTGGACGTGGCGCCGTCGGGAAGCGGTTTCGTGGCGCGCGCGAGGCTCGTTGACGGCGGCTTGGTGGATCTGCGCCTTACGCCGTGGATGGTCTCCGCCGGCGGAAAGGACGTTCGACTGGACGAATTGTCCACGCGAATAGAAGTCGAGCCGGGGCGACCGTTCGCCATCCGCGGAGTCAAGGGCGACACCGAGACCGTCGGTTCGTTGCTCTTCTCGCGCCGCACCGAAACGGGCCGGCGGGTCGTGCTCCAGTTCTTGACCGTGGAGGTGCCGTGAGTGCCGCGCCGCGGAGTCCCGAGTCGGGCTCTCCCCGTCTTCTCCCCCCGGAGACGCGGGACGGGCGTGCGGCGGCCGGCAAAGAGCGGGTCCTGCTGGCGATGTCGGGAGGCATCGATTCGAGCGTGTCCGCCGTTCTCCTCAAGGAAGCGGGCTATGACGTCGCGGGCGTGTTCATGCGTCACGGGGTGGCGGGGCCGCCTGTCTCGGATCGCGATCGAGGGGCCGCGCGCAAGCAGGGTTGTTGCTCGCTCCAGGATGCCTACGACGCCCGGCGGGTGGCGGATCATCTCGGAATACCCTTTTACGTGATGAATTTCGAGAGGGAGTTCGGCGGGATCGTGGATTACTTCGTGCGCGAGTACGACCGCGGGGCGACGCCGAATCCGTGCATCCGGTGCAATCGCGACCTCAAGTTCGGCAAGCTGTTCGAGATCGCGGATTCCCTGGGAGCGTCGAAAGTGGCGACCGGACACTACGCTCGCGTGGACTTCCGGGACGGCCGCTGGACATTGCGGCGCGGCGTCGATGCGCGGAAGGATCAATCGTACGTGTTGTTCCCGCTGAAGCAGGAGCGACTTTCACGGTGCCTGTGGCCGGTGGGGGCCCTCGAGAAGCCGGCCGTTCGGGAGATCGCCCGCCGCGCGGAATTGCGGATTGCGGAGAAGCCCGAAAGCCAGGAAATCTGCTTTGTCCCGGATCGCGATCACCGGAGATTGTTGCGGGAGCGGCTGGGCGAGCGGGTGAGCGAAGGCGAGTTCGTCACGGCGGCGGGCGCCGTGGTCGGAAGACATCCGGGATATCAGTTCTTCACGATCGGCCAGCGCCGCGGATTGGGGGTCGCTTTGGGACGCCCCGCCTATGTCGTGGACATCGATGCGGAGCGGAATCGCGTGGTGCTGGGCGAGGAGGAGGAGTTGAGAAGCTCCGCGTTTGAAGTCGAGGAGGTGAACTGGATCGCCGGCGTGCCCGCGTGCGCCGCGCGGGCGGACGTGAAGATCCGGTACAACGGGGCGCCGGCCGCCGCCGTCGTGGCGCCGGTGGCCGAAGACCGGGCTCGGGTGAAGTTTGTCGAGCCGCAACGCGCCATCACTCCCGGACAGGCGGCGGTCTTCTACCGCGGAGACGAAGTGCTCGGCGGCGGATGGATCAGCCGTCGCTAGGAGATTGTCGGGATATTGGAGATATGAAGAAGTGCCGTACCCCACATGGGGGTCTTATCACCTGCATCTCCTATATCTCGACATCCCCTTGAATATCTCGACGCGCTCCTAGAGGGCCTTCGGTTCCTCGGGGGTGGGGCCTCCCTCCGGCTTCGGCTTCTTGAGATCCAGGATCTCGATGCGGCAATCCTGGGCGAGTTTCTTGATCTCCTGGAGCAACTTGCGGCCGCGCATCGCGGCGATCTTCTTTCCGCTCTGGAATTCCTCGAACTGGATCCGCGCCTCGTTGACCAACCGACTCATTTCGTCGTATTTCTCGATTCCCATGAAAGGCTCCCGCCGAAAGGCCGGTATTCTCAAGATCCCTCGCGCCGCTGTCAATTGTTACCTGGGAGCCTATCTGTCGAATCCCTATCGGTTCAGGAAGGCGAGCCAGTCCTCTTCCACCGCGGGGCCGAAGATGCGGCCGAACGCCGCCGGATCGACGGGCCCCGGCTTGCGCTCTTCGCGGACATACTCCTCGAAGTGCGCACCGTAGTCAGGGGTATGGACCAGAAAGTGGAGGAGCGCGTAAGCCCGGGCGGATGCCTGCGCATCGCCGGGTTCGGAGAACGCGCGTGCCGGAGCCCGTCGCAATCGGGCCAGATCGCCGGCGCCGCAATCGTCCTGGGCCCGCCGGAGAAGATCCTCCCGCCGCCGGCCTTCGGTCCCGAGGGGGTCGACTTCGAAGTAGCGGGCGATTCCTTCGCAGAGCCAGGGGCTCCAGCCGACCTGGGGATCCTCCGCGGCGTGGTGGAGCATCGCCAGCGCCAGCTCCATGGCGAGGGACCGCCGCAACAGCCGCGGCTCCGGCGCCCGGCGGAGCGTGATCCGATCGTTCGAGGGATCGTAGGCGCTGTGCGCGTGCTTGGGGTAGAGAGAGCCTTCGGACGGGAGCTCGTCGAATTCCGCCGGATCGACGACGAGAAGGGTCAGCTTGCGGGTGAACGGCCGGAATCCGAAACGGGGGCGCGCGCGGTCGGATGAGGAGTCGGCCCGGGAGAGGTGCGCCAGCACGTCCTCCGTCCACAAGGAGAGGTGTTCTTTCCAGTCGCCGTTCGGGACGATGTACAGGTGAGAACCTACCTCCACGGCAAGTTTGCGGCGCTCCAGGAGACGTCGCAGGTCAGAGCCGAATCCTCCCACGGCGGCGGCGAGCAGGGCGAGGGGAAGAAGAAACGCGATCCCCTTGATCGCTCCCCGGGCGCCCTTACCCATGTTGGCGCCGGCCGTAATAGCGGCTGGCCCGCTTGAGAATCCGGCGTTCCCGGGCGCTGAGCGACGCCATGCCCGTCCTTTGAATCTTGTCCAGCAGCCGATCTACGTCGCGGTGCGCCTCGGCTTCCCGCACGGTGCGCGAGCGCGTGCGCCGGATTTCCCAGGCGTCCAACAAGCGATCCATGCGGGGATCCAAGACCAAATACCCCCATCCGGCGAGCGATGCGCCCGCCACGGTGAACGGCGACGTGCCTACCTGAATGAATCCGGCGCTGACCAGCACCGCGGCGCCCAGGCTCAACGCGAACGCCAGGAGGGGCGGTATGGGCAGGAGCATCAGAAATAGCACCGGCCGCTTGGAAGGTTGGAACGCATGCGCGAGCATCACCGCCAGCGCCGGACCGTAGCCGTCCAGGGCCGGCAGGACGGGCTGGGCGGTCAGCGCTTGAAAGGTCGCGTGGGCCAGCGCTCCATAAGCCGCCGCGCCCAGGTAGAAAGCCAGGAACCGCGGCCAGCCCCAGTCCCATTCCAGTTCGTGGCCCCAACGGTACAAAATGAAGCTGCACAGGGCGAAACCGATCAGCGGCCCGGGTTCCAGCGCGTGCGCGAAGGAATAGGTGAGGAATCTCCACACCTGGAAACGGTGAAGGGCGGCTTCGGAGGTGAACGCCAGCGCGCCCGTGGGATCCGGATAACCCAAAGGACGAGCCAGGACCGCCGCTCCCAGAGAGAGGAGGCTGATGCCGATCAGGATGTTCGTGCACGTCACGTGGTACGAAAACGTGAAGCGCTCGGTGGCGGGCGTCGTCTCATCCCACGGCGCCATGGGGTCATCCTTTCACGGCTGGCTCAATAATTATACGCGCGCGTGGAACGGACGGACAAATCGGGATGCCGGACGCGGACTTTTTTCATTCCGCCACTTCGACGGTGGCGCGCACGGGGCGGGTTCGCCGCGCAGGCGCAGGCGCCTCCCGCACGAAGGCCAGTTCCGCGCCGCGCCCGGAAAACGCTTGATAGATGAGACCGAAGAGGAAGAGAGGAAGAAACACCAAGAGGTGCAGGAACACCTTCCCCTGAGGAGAGGTCAGGGGAAGCCGGGCCAGAATTCCCAGCGAAAGCCCGTAGGTGATGAACACGCTCCCGATCAGGGAAGAGTTCAGGATATAGAAGAACTTGGGAAACAACCCTCCCAAACCACCTCCCAGGAGAAAGAGGAGGCACAGATCCAGCAGCGTCTGCTGTCCCGGCCGGAAGAGGGAGGGTCGGAAAAGATAGGCGAAGAGCGCCACCGTGAATCCCCCCAGCAGAATGCCCACGAAGCGGGGACAACACGCGCCGATGAACGCGCCGGCCGTGGCGCACACGGCGACATAAATGAAGGGAGCCAGCGTGCCGGATTGCGCCGCATGGTTCTTCAGGAGCAAGCCCGCCCAGGCGCCCACCAGAAGTCCCGTCACGCCGAGATAGTATTCGTGATGCTTCCATCCGAAAAGCAGGAAGGACCCTCCGAATACGATGGACAGCAGCGCCAGGATGTCGGGGAAATAGGGACCGATGACGCTCTGGTGGTGCGCCAGATTCATCCGCTCCACGAACGCCACCACATCCGCCATGTTCATGCGCTGCGCTCCGCATGATGATCATCGGCTAAAACCCGCTCCGGGCTTTGGCCCGCCGGCCATGATAAAGATGGCTCGGCCCCCGGCGCCGTTCTTATAGTTGGGAGCAGGTGGTTTGAAGTTTGAAGCCGACTTCGAACTTCATACTTCGAACTACGAACGGACGGAAAGGCGTTCATGAAACGGGGCGGCCTTCGGCTGGGTGTCCTGACCGGCGGAGGAGACAGTCCGGGCCTGAACGCCGCCATCCGGGCGGTGGTCAAGAAAGGAATTCTCCAGCACCGGGCGCAATGCGTGGGCATCCTGGACGGCTTCTCGGGACTCATCGAGCGTCGCTGGCGGCCGCTGATGTACGAAGACGTGTCCGGAATTTTGTGTCGCGCGGGCACGATCTTGGGAACGAGCAACAAGGGCAATCCATTTCATTTCGGCGAACGGGGGGACGTTTCCGCCGTGGCGCTGCGCCACCTCCGGCACCTCAAGCTGGACGCCCTGATGTGCTTGGGCGGGGACGGCACCATGGCCATCGCGGACGGATTGGCGCGGCGCGGCGCGCCCGTGATCGGGATTCCCAAGACCATCGACAACGACGTCGCGGAGACGGACATTACGTTCGGGTTCGACACCGCCGCCACCGTGGCGGCGGAGGCGGTGTCCATCCTGCACGCGACGGCGGACGCGCACCGCCGGATCATGGTCGTGGAAGTGATGGGGCGGACGGCCGGCTGGATCGGGTTGCACGCGGGCATCGCCGGCGGCGCGGACGTCATCCTCCTTCCCGAAATCCCCGGCTCGATCGCCCGGGTCGTCGATCACATTCGCTCCCGCGTTCGGGATCGCCGCTTCAGCATCGTGGTCGTGGCCGAAGGGGCGGGCCCCGAAGGGATCCAGCGCCGGTCGCTGCACCCCGGCATCGTCGGCACGGCGGTCGCGGACCGTCTGGAGGAAGCCGGGTTCGACTCCCGCGTGACCGTGCTGGGACACTTGCAGCGGAGCGCGCCGCCGACCCCGGCGGATCGGGTCTTGGCGACGCGGCTCGGCGCGGCCGCGTTGGATCTGGCCGCCCGCGGGACCTTCGGCCACATGGTGGCCATCCGGAAGGGCCGCCTGGTTCATGTTCCGCTTCGTCGCGTTTCGGGCCGCGTCAAGCGCGTGCCCCGCGATCATGAATTGGTGCGCGCGGCGCGAGCCGTGGGAACCTCGTTCGGGGACGGACCGTAGCCGCGGCGTATTTTACATGTTATAATTTACACTGCGGTGGCGCGCCGACCTGGGAGGAACTATGGCGCCGAAGAAGCTGTACAAGATCGGCGAAGTGATGAAGTACACGAATTTGTCCCGGCAGACGATCCACAATTACACCATGATGGGGCTGATCAAAGAGGCGGAATGGACCGAGTCCGGGCACCGCCTCTACGGCGAGGACGTATTTGAGCGCTTGCGCAAGATCGAGCTGCTGAAACGCCATCGTCCCCTGCGCGAGGTCATCCAGCTTCTCGGGGACGAGGGTGTCCGCCCCGCGCGTTGAAGGACGGCGAGTCCCATCCGGCGAGTGGAACTGAACTTTTCACGCCGACTCAATTTTTCCCCGCGTCCGGCCGATAAGGATTAGGGGTCCATGTCGGCGCCCCGCCAACGGGGGTAGGGCGGCGATCCGGGGCCCGGAGCAGAGGGGGCCGGGAACGCGGGCACGCGTTTCCGGCGAGACCGATGGAGAGGGTAAAGCACTTCGCCGTTTCGTTCCGTTCCACGTGGTCTGCGCTGCCTTGGGGAATCCGCGCCTGCCTGGTCATCCTGGCGGTGTTGCTCGCCCTGGCGCTGTCGTGGGGATCCCGGCCGATCGAGCCTTCGGGCCAGGTGAAGATCGCCGACGCCTCGTGGACCGCCGGCGAGCGCGCGCGCCTTCTGGAGCGGCTCGAAGCGTGCGGTATTCCCCGGGACGTCGAAGCCGGCGCCGTCTACGTTCCCGCGGACCGAGCGTCCGAGGCGCTGCGGAGTTGGCGCGACGACGGCGCTTTGGAGAAGGACTCCCGCTTCCGCTTCGTGGAGGAGTCGAATTTCTTCGGAACGCGATGGCAGTTCGATCGGCGATGGCTGGTGGAGCTTCAGAACCGGTTGTCCGATTGGATCGAAAGCATGGAGCCGGTCCGGAGGGCCCGCGTGCACATCACGGAGCAGGCGGAGGCGCGCAAGCTGGGATGGAATCGAGGGGCCGAAGCCTCCGCGGCGGTCATGGTGGAACTCAAGCCCGGCGCCACGCTGTTGCGCGCCAACGCGGACGCCATTCGGGGGCTGCTCACCGCGGCGGTTTCCGGCCTGAAGCCGGAAGCCGTGACCCTGACGGACCGTTCCGGCGTGCTCCATCGAATTTCCGGAGAGGCCGCTCCCGGAATTCCCGGCCTTCGCGAGCGCGAGCGCGCCTGCGCGGAAGAGATCGAACGCAAGGCGCTGCGGGTCCTGCCGGAAGGATCGCGGGTCTCCGCGGTCGTACGCTTGGCTCCGGAACAGAAAACCGCGCAGGAGAGCGACGTCGTGTGCGACGCCGCGATTCTTGACGGCCACGAAGAAGGGGACCCGGAGGGCGTGGAGTTCATTTCCATCGCCGCCCTCGTTCCGTTTTCCCACGGGGCTTCGGGCGCTCCGGAGGAGGAAGCCGAGCGCGCGGAATTCGTTCGTCAATGCGCCGAAACCGTTCGCCGGGCGACGGGGATTTCCGACGAGCGCGCCGTTTCGATCCTCCTCTGGCCCCTCGGCCGGATGTCGGCGGCGCGCGAGGCGCCGCGGGCGTGGCCGTGGATCTATCTGGTCGCCGTCCCTCTGGTGGCGCTCGCGGCGGTGTCGTTCATCACGGTCCGGCGCGCCCTGGCGGCGGCCTCCGGCGTGACCGTCGAAGACGGAAGTCCCGTTTCCTCCCAAGCGGCGCCCGCCGCGCCGGACGCGACCCTGGAAGATCTGCGCCGCAGCGTGGGAACGTCCATCGCGAGCGATCCCCGCGCGGCGGCCGCGGCGTTGCGAAAGTGGCTGCGCGCATGAATCCGGCGGGCGAACGGGATCCGGTGCCGGTTCCGATGGGCGTGCCCGGCGCGCGCCGCATCGCCGTCGTATTGTCGGCGGTCGAGCCGGAAACCGTCCGCGCCCTCTTGAGGCATCTGAATCCGGACGAGCGGCGGGACGTGCTGGTCGAGATCGCGCGGCTGGATCACGACCCGCCCTCCCGCGAGGAAGTCGAATCGGCGCTGCGCGAATTCGAGCGTTCATGGAAGAACGGCGAGCTCGCCGCGGCCGGCGGCCTGGAGTACGCCCGCGCGCTGGCGGAAGCCGTTCTGGATCCTGAAGAGCGGCGACAGGCGATGCACGAGGTGGAATCCGCGCTGAATGCGTCTCCCTTCGGATTCCTGTCGCGGACGGCCGCCGACCGGATCGCGGCGGCGCTCGGCGGCGAACATCCTCAAGCCGCGGCGCTGGTGCTCGCCTTCCTGCCGCTGGCTCGGGCGGCGGAGGTTCTTCAACAGCTTCCGCTGAAGCTTCAGGTGGAGGCGCTGAAACGTCTGGTCACCCTGGACGGCGTGACCGGGGACGCGTTACGAGAGGTCGAGCGGGGCCTTGAACAGAAGCTGGCGCACGCGCGGGCGGAGGTCCGGCCCGAGGCGCGCCGGTGGGAAGCGGTCGTGGAGCTTTTGGGACGGGTCGATCCCGACACGGAGCATGGCATCGTCCAGGCGCTGGAACGCGAGGATCCCGCCATGGCGGACCGGCTCCGGGGCGCTCGTCGCGGAGAAAGGGGCTGATGCAGGACGAATTCCAGCCGATCGAGTGGACGGACTTCGAAGCGGAGGCGAAGGCGATCGTCGCTCGGGCGCGCGAGACGGCCCGCGAGGCGTTGATGGGGGGGCTGGCGGAAGCGGAGCGCGTGCGCGAAGAAGCGCGCCGGCGCGGATACGAAGAGGGACGCGCCGAGGCGGCGCGCCTGGAGACCGGCGCGCTGGAGCGGGTTCTGGACGCGTTGGACCGCGGGCGGAAGCGATTGGAAGCGGAAGCGGAGCGGGACCTGGTTCGCCTGGCCGTTGCCTTGGCCGGGAAGATCGTGAAAGCGCGCGTGGCGTTGGGGCATCCCGTCGCGGAGGCCAATGTGCGGGCGGCGATCGCGCTGGCGTCGCGGCGTCATCTTCTCGAGGTGCGCCTTCATCCGGACGATCTGCGCCGCATCGAAGCGGGAACGGCCGAACGGGGCATCGCCGCCGGCGTGCGTCTTGTCGGAGATGAGACGCTGGCGCCGGGAGGCTGCCTGCTGCGCACGGCGGAAGGAGACGTCGATGCGCGCCTCGATTCGCAGCTCGCCCAGATCGAACGCGAGCTGTTGGGTTGGGGGGAGACTCCCGAATAACGAAACACGAATTACGAATTTCGAATCAGGAATTACGGAGCGCGAGATTCGTACTTCGTGATTCGTACTTCGTACTTCGCCACTATGGACACGCCCGCCTCTAGGACATTCGACAAATATCTGGAGCGTATACCGCGCCTGGAACCCCTGCGCCAAATTGGAAGGGTGCGGCGCCTGGTGGGGTTGGCGGCCGAAGTGGAGGGACTGGGCGCGCCGGTCGGCGCGCAATGCGAGATCCGAACCGGGCGCGGCGTCGCGTTGCCGGCGGAAGTGGTGGGTTTTCAGGAAGACGCGGCGCTGATGATGCCGCTGGGCGATCCGATGGGCGTGTGCCGCGGCGATCCCGTTGTCTGCGTGCGACCGGCGGCCGACGTGGCGGTCGGGGAGGGGCTGCTCGGCCGCATCATCGATGCGGATGGCCGGCCGCTCGATGGAGGGCCGGAGCCGGATCCGGAAGGGCGGGCCCCGGTATTCCGCCGCGCGCCCTCGCCGCTCGATCGGGATCGACTCCTGCAACCTTTTCCGACGGGAATTCGCGTCGTGGATGCGCTGACCACCTGCGCCCGCGGGCAGAGGCTGGGACTCCTGTCGGGTTCCGGCGTGGGCAAGAGCGTGCTGCTGGGCCTGATCGCGCGACATGCCGCGGCCGATGTCGTCGTCATCGCCTTGGTGGGGGAGCGCGGGCGGGAGGTGCGTGAATTCGTCGAGACGAATCTGGGGCCGGAAGGCCTGCGGCGGGCGGTGGTGGTCGTGGAGACGGCGGAGCGCCCGGCCGTCCTGCGCTGTCGGGCCGCGTTCGTGGCGACCGCGGTCGCGGAGCACTTCCGGGATAGGGGGCGCCACGTCCTGTTCCTGATGGATTCTTTGACGCGCATGGCGATGGCGCAGCGTGAAATCGGGCTTTCGATCGGAGAGCCGCCCGCGACGCGCGGGTATCCGCCCTCGGTATTTTCGCTGCTCCCGCGCCTCGTGGAGCGCGCGGGATGCGCGGGCGGAGGAAGCGTGACGGGGATCTATACGGTGCTCGTCGAAGGCGACGACGCGCTCGACCCGGTGGCGGACGCGGCGCGCAGCGTGCTCGACGGCCATCTGTGGCTGTCTCGCGATCTGGCGGCGCGAGGCCGGTATCCGGCCGTCGACCCCCTGGCGAGCGTCTCGCGCGTGATGCCCCAGGTCGCGAGCGAGTCGCACCGCCGCGCCGCGGCGCGCGTGATGTCGCTTCTGGCCCGGTGCCGCGACGTGGAAGACCTGGTGCTGGTCGGAGCGTATGTCCGGGGTTCGGATCCGGAGGTGGATGCGGCCCTTCAGGCGCGCGCCGAGATCGAAGCCTTCCTGAAGCAGGAGATGGACCGGCCCGCGCCCTTCGAGGAGACGGTGCGGGATCTCGTCCGTCTCGGCGAGCGATGGGAGTCCCGGCCATGAAGGAGAGATTTCGATTCCGCCTGGAGCGGTTGCTGGATGTGCGGCGGGCTCAGGAGCGGGTCGCCGTGCGGGAGCTGGATCGGGCGCGGCGCGAGATGATGGAATCTCGAGAGCGACTGGATGCTCTGATCCTTCAGGAACGGCGCGAAGTGGACCAATGCCGGCGATGGCTGGGCGGCGCGGTGGAGGCCGCCCGGCTGCGGCTGGCGGAGCGCTACCTGGATTCGCTGCGCCGGCGGATCTCGTCCGCTCGGACGGGGCACCGCGATCTGGAAGCGCTCGCGGAGCGTTGGCGGATTCACCGGACGGAAGCGGCGGCGCGGGTGCGCGTGTTGGAGCGGCTGCGGGAGCGCCGCCGGAACGAGTGGCGCGTCGAAACGGAACGGCGCGAGCGGCGCGCGCTCGACGAAGCGGCGGCGCGCCGCGCCGGACGCCCGTAGCACTTTTCCGCCCGAGAAGCGAACATCAAAAATCCAGATTCCTCTTTTCTTTCCCGCCCGCCTAAATTATAATTTATATATCATAGTTTATAAGTTATAAACTATGATGGGGTCGGAGAGGGGAGGCCGGGCATGGGTGCGCCGTTTCCGAGAGAGGGATTTCCGGGACAAGCGTCGCGGTTCATCGCGTCCGCGCCGGAGGGGGCTGCGCGGGTCGCGCGCGAGCCGAATCTCTCCGGCGTCTATGTCTGGACGCTCGCCGTCCTGGCGCTGATCGCGCTCGCCTACGCGGCGCTTCGGCGCTGGACGCGACGGGCGCGCCGCTCGGGGGACGGCGCCGCCCTGCGCATTCTCGAACGCCGTCCGATCGCTCCGCGCCAGGAGCTTCTGCTCGTCGAGGTCGAAAGCCGCATCTTTCTCATCGGCGCCACCCGCGAACGCTTCAGCACGCTCGGCGCGTTTCACCGCTCGGAGGAGCGGGGCCGTTCTGAGGCTCCGCCGCCGGCGACATCGTACGACGAGGTGGCGGAAGAACTGCGGGATGTGCGCCGCGCCGTTCGCGAATGGAGCGAAACCTGATGCCCACAAGGATGATCCGCCCCGGCCGCGCGAGGACGATCGCGCTCGCCGCGCTCCTGGCCGCGGCCGTGACGAGCTTCGGAACCGCCGCCGCGGCGGCGCAGGAAGAAAAACCCCCGCCGAAGGCGGAAGCGGGGGACTCTCGGTTCGGGCTCGAATCGGTGCTTCAGGAAGGGGATCCGAAAAAAGACGTCGCCCTGGCGGAGGCGCTTTTGCTCCTGACGGCCCTCGCCCTCGCCCCCGCCGCGCTCGCGCTGATGACCTCCTTCACGCGCATTGCGATCGTGCTCTCGTTCGTGCGCCGGGCGCTGGCCGCGCCCGATCTTCCTCCGAATTCGATTCTCCTCGGGCTGTCGGTGCTGCTGACGGTTCTCGTCATGACGCCGACGTTCGCGGCGATCAAGCGGGACGCGGTGGATCCCTACTTGAGCGCCGAGCCCGAACGGCGCATCAGCCGCGAGGAGGCGTACCGGCGCGCCGAAGGGCATCTGCGCACATTCATGTTCAAGTACGCGCGTCCGGACGATCTGACGCTCTTCATGGACGCGACGAGCCAACCTTCGAAGCCCGAGGGCTGGACGGAGAACGACGTGCCGTCGGAGGTGCTCGTGCCGTCGTTCGTGATCGGCGAGCTTCGCCGGGCGTTCCTCATGGGGTTCGCCCTGTTTCTTCCGTTTCTCATCATCGACGTCATCGTGGCGGCGCTGCTGGCGTCGCTGGGCATGTTCATGATGCCGCCGACGCTCGTCTCGCTGCCGTTCAAGATCCTGCTCTTCGTGCTGGTGGACGGCTGGCGGCTCGTGGTCGGTTCGTTGATCCAGAGTTTCTTTTAAGTCCGAAGTCCAAAGTCCGAAGTTGGAAAGGGCGGACATGGGATCGGTGGACGTGGTCGTGGATGTGGCGCGCGAGGCGCTGTGGATGGCGGTGAAGCTGTCGCTGCCGGTGCTGGCGGTCGTCCTCGTGATCGGAACGATCGTCTCCGTGCTTCAGGCCGCGACGCAGGTGCAGGAATCGTCGCTGTCGTTCGTTCCCAAGCTGCTCGCGGCGGCAGCGGCGCTGTTCGCGCTGGTTCCGTGGATGCTGTCCGCGCTGGCCGAATACGCGCGGAACCTCTTCATCGACATGGCGCGGTGGGGCCTGTGAATCCGATCGGCATGGAAAACGCGGCGTCGTTCGCGCTGGTCTTCGCCCGCGTCGGCGGGCTGGTCCTGGCCGCGCCCGTGCTCGGGAGCCGCGCGGTGCCGTCGGCGGTGAAGATCGGCGCCGCCTTGGCGCTGGCGGCGCTCGTGACGCCGGGGGTCGCCCCATGGGCCGGCGCTCCCGCGGCCGTGGGCGCCGTCGCGCTCGCCGCGGCGGGCGAACTGGCGCTGGGGCTTCTGTGGGGGTTCGCCGCGTCCCTGATCCTGGCGGCGGTTCCGATGGCCGGCCGCCTGGTGGATCAGGATGCGGGGCTCGCCCTCGCCCGCGTAGTGGATCCGATGAGCGGCGAGGCCGCTTCGGGGCTGGAGCCTTTTCACGCGCTTCTGGGGGCGGTCGTGTGGCTGGCGATCCAAGGGCATCACGCGCTGATCGCCGCCGTGATGGACAGTTTCCGCGTCGTGCCGCTGGGCGGCGCGATGCCGGCGAACGCGGCGATTCACGCGGTGGCGGTCGGCGTGGTTTCGCGGATGTTCGCGCTCGCCGTCCAGCTCGCCGCCCCGGCGCTCGTCGCGTTGCTGCTGGTCACGATCGCCGCGGCCGCGCTGGCGCGCGCGGTGCCGGATCTCAACGTGCTGGTGCTGGGCGCTCCGGTCCGCGTCGTCACCGGCGTGGCGGCGGTCGCCTTGGCCCTGAGCGCGATCGCGTTCGGATTCGCCCGGGCCTGGGGCGATCACGAGCGGGCGTTGCCGTCGATCTTGGAGCTTGGCCGATGACCGACTTTCGTTTCGAAGAGCGGACCGAGCCGGCCAGTCCGCGCCGCCGGCGGGAGGCGCGGGAGCGGGGCCAGGTGGCCCGCAGCGCGGATCTGACGTTCGCCGTCGTCGCGACCTCGGCCGCGGGGGCGGCGTGGTTGTGGGGCCGTTCGCTCGCGACGGCCGCTGGCGAAGGCGTTGGGGAAACGTGGGGGAACCTCCACCGGTGGTGCGAAGGAAACGCGGATCCGGTCGGCGAAATCGGCCGGCGGGCGCTCGGCATGGGGTGGGCGGCGCTCCCGTGGTGCGCGGCCGTGGTCGCCGCGGCGCTGGCCGCCGGCTGGCTTCAGGCGGGCTTTCTTTTCACGGCGGAGCCGGTCGCGCCGCGCTTCGAGCGACTGGATCCGGCGGCGGGCCTGAGGCGCCTGTGTTCGATTCAGGCGCTCCTGCGCGTCGTCGCCGCTTTGCTCAAGGGCCTGGCGGTGATCGGGGTGCTCGCCCTCACGCTGTGGGAGGAGCGCCTCCGGCTGCTCGCCCTTCCCCACGGCGGGACGGCGGACCTCGCGGCATGGAGCGCGGGCATGGCCGGAGCGTTGGCGTGGCGGATGGCGCTGGCGTTGCTGGCGTTGGGCCTTCTGGATTGGGCTTATCAGCGCTGGCGGTATGAGGCGGACTTGAAGATGAGCAAGACGGAGGCGCGCGAAGAGAAGCGGCAGGACGAAGGCCGCGCGAAGCGAAGGTAAGGATGTCGCGGAGGAATCGAAGTACACGGTGAAGAATTCCCGCCACGGAGACGCGGGGCGGGCGGAGCCGCGATTCAAAGTGTGAGCATCATATCCGGCGGAATCGGAATGAAACGCGAAGACGCGAAGACGCGAAGGGTTGCCATGGGGGAGTCACGAACCGTGACCAGGCCGGACGATCGAAAGGCGGCGCGCCGCCAGGTCGATGCCTTCGCCTGCCGGGTCTCTTCGCGTTCTTCTTCGCGCCTCCGTGACGCCGTAGCCGCCGCTTCGGCGGCGCAGGCACGTCTCGGCGTCTTCGCGTTGAAGAAAAGCGTTCCTGCCCGGCGGTATGAGGCGGAATCCTCCGTGCATTCGCAGGTGCTTGACCCATGACGTCGCGAAACGTGGAAGGCGTGTCGAAAGCCCCGGACGTTCTATTCGCCGCCGGGATCGTCGCGATCCTGTTCGTGATCCTGGTCCCGCTTCCGACGCCGGTGATCGACATTCTTCTGGCCATGTCGATGGCCCTGTCGGTGGTGGTCTTGTTGACCGTCGTGATGGTGCGCGAGCCGCTCCGCTTCTCCGTCTTCCCGTCGGTATTGCTCCTGGCGACCGCGTATCGGCTGGCGCTCAACGTGGCGACGACGCGGTTGATCCTCGGAGCCGGGCCGCGCGGCGGAACTGCTTCGGCGGGCGAAGTCATCCGCTCCTTCGGCGACTTCGTGGCGGGGAGCGAACCGGCGGTCGGGTTCGCCCTCTTCCTCATCCTGGTGATCGTGAATTTTCTGGTCATCACGAAGGGCGCCAATCGCGTGTCCGAGGTCACGGCCCGATTCATGCTCGACGCGCTGCCGGGGAAGCAGATGGCCATCGACGCGGAGGTGAAGGCCGGCTTGCTGCGGGAAGAAGACGTCCGCCGGCGCCGGGAGGCCGTGGGGAAGGAAGCCGATTTCTACGGCGCCATGGACGGCGCCACACGCTTTCTTCGCGGCGACGCCATCGCGTCCCTCCTGATCACCGCCCTGAATCTGATCGGCGGGTTTCTCGTCGGAACGCTTCAACACGGCATGTCGGCGGGAGCGGCGTGGCGCACCTTCACGGTGCTGACCATCGGGGACGGCTTGGCCGCGCAGGTTCCGGCCGTCCTCGTGTCGTTGGGGGCCGGCCTTCTGGTCACGCGCGCGTCGTCCGAGGCCGGTCTGGGGCGGCAGTTCTGGACGCAGATCTTTTCCGAACGCCGGGCGCTTCTCACCGCCGCGGGCTGCCTGCTCCTTTTGGTGCCGGCCGGTTTGCCTGCCGTGCCGCTGGCGATCGCGGCGTCGGTGCTCGGCCTCGCCGCCTGGGCGGGAGGTCGGCGCGCCCCGGCGGCGCCCGCGCCCGTTCCAACGCCGGAGCGCCCGCCCGAAAAGATCGAATCGCTGCTTCACTTGGAATCTTTGGAACTGGAGCTGGGGCGCGGCTTGTTGAAGCTGACGAATCCTTCGCCGGGCGGAACGCTGCTGGAAGGAATCGCGCAGGTGCGACGAGAGCTCGCGTCGGAACTCGGATTGGTCGTGCCGCCCGTCCGGGTGCGGGATCGGATGTCCCTGGGCGCTCACGAGTACTCGCTGCGGATTCGGGGCGTTCCGGTGGCGCGGGGCCCGGTTCCCCTTCAGGCGCCGGGTCCGGCGCTCTTGGCGTCGCTCAAGGACGCGATCCGCCACCACGCCGCGGAGCTCCTGACCCGCGACGACGTCGACGCGCTCTTGAAGCATCTGCGCGAAACGCGTCCCGCCGTCGTGGAAGAGGTCGTGCCGGCGATCGTGAAGCCCGGAGAGCTCCAGAAAGTGCTCCGGAACCTGCTGCGCGAGGGCGTGTCGATTCGCGATCTTGGAACGATTCTCGAGGCGACGGGCGACGCGGCGTCGCGGTCCCGGGATCCCGAAACCATGACCGAACACGTGCGCCAAGCGCTGGCGGGAACATTGTGTGCGGAGGCGCTGGAGGGAGGGGGCCGGCTCGCGGTGATCGCGCTGGATCCCGCGCTGGAAGCGCGGCTCCGCGCCGACGCGGAAACGGCGCTCTCTCCGTCCGCCGCGGAACGGATCGCGGCGCGGATCGGACGGGAGGCGGAACGCGCGGTGGCCGCGGGATGGCCTCCGATCCTTCTGTGCTCGCCCGCGGCGCGACCCCAGGCGAGGAGATTGGCGGAGCTCGTGTCCCCGAACATCCGGGTTCTTTCCACGAATGAACTGCGTCGCGAGGTTCGCGTCGAGGCCGTCGCCACCGTTACTTCGGAGGCCGAAGGATGATCATCAAAAAGTTCAAGGGTCCGAACGAGAAGGCGGTCCTGGAGCGCATCCGGACCGAACTGGGCGAGGAGGCGGTGATCCTGCACACCGTCTTCGTGCGGCCGCGGGGCCTGGCGAGATGGTTCCAGCGGCCCTGCGTCGAGATCGTCGCCGGCGGCGGTTTCCGGATCATCCGGGATTATCCCCACGGATCGATGCCCGTCTCTCCCACCACGATCGTGCGGCCCGCGCCCGCGCCGGCCATTTCCACGGACGACTTGAAACGCGAGATCGCGGAGATCAAGGAGATGATCGCGCGCCGCACGCGGGCGGCCGGGCTGCCCGGCCAGACGCCCGAGCTGCGCGAAGAATACGCGGCCCTCGCCTCGGCGAGCATCTCCGATTCTCTGGCGCGGACGTTCTTCGAACGGATCGCCGAAAAGCTGCCCGCGGCGGCCATGAGGGATCGCGTCGCCGTCCACGAGGCGATGCGCGCCGCGATCAAGTCCGCGATCCAATGCGCGGACGGGATCCAGCTCGAGCCCGGCCGCTGCGTCCGCGTGGCGTTCATCGGCCCCACCGGGGTCGGCAAGACGACGACCATCGCGAAGCTGCTGTCGATCTACGCCTACCGCGGGCGGAGCGTCGCGGTCATCACCACGGACACGTACCGGATCGCCGCGGCCGAGCAGGTCCGGCGCGTGGCGCACCTGGCGGGCGTCCCGGTGCGCGTGTGCGGAACGGTTCCCGAATTGCACGCCGCGCTGGAGGAGTTCAAGGATCGGGATCTGGTGCTTCTGGACACCGCGGGGCGGAGCCAGAAAGACGGCGACAAGATCGAAGACCTGTGTGCGCTTCTGCGCGCGGTCCAGCCCGATGAGACGCATCTGGTGCTGAGTTCGGTGACCGATTCCGGCACGCTGGTGGACGCCGTCAAGCGGTTCTCCCCGTGCGGCTTCACGAAGGTCGTCTTCACCAAGCTGGATGAGGCGGTCAAGGTCGGAATCGTTCTGGACGTGCTGTCGAAAGTCGATACGCGGCTCTCCTTCATCACGACCGGTCAGGAGATCCCGCGGGACATCGAAGTCGCCGACAGCGAGCGGCTCACGTCGCTGATTCTCGGAGAGGAGGGCGTGTGATGTCTCAAGAAGTCGCCGATGTTCGGCGGAATTTCGGCCGGATCGTTCCGGAGCGCCGCGGGCCGGCTCCGGTGCGGGATCAAGCGGAAGGGTTGCGCCTCTTGGCGGAGCGCCGGCTCGCCGCGCCGCGCCGCATCGCGATCACGGGAGGCCGCGACGGCGCCGAGCGGACCCGGATCGCGATCAACGTGGCGGCCGCCATGGGAGCGAGAGGGCGGCGGGTCGTTCTGGTCGACGGCGAATCGATCCCGGACGGGATCAGCTTGGCGCTCGGCCTTCCCTGGGGCCGGACCGGACCCGCGCCGGACGGCGCTGACCGCGATCCCTCCGTTCCCGTCGTTCCCGGCGTGCGCGTCGTCACCGGGGGCGCCGGCGTGGAGCGGCTACAGGTGGACGCGGGAATCGCGGCGGAGCTCGGCGCCGCCGACGCGATCCTCTACTCGTTGAGGTGGGAATCGTTGCCGGCGGTCGCCCTGGACGAGGCGGCGGTCGTCACCACGCCGCAACCGGAGTCGGTGACGGACGCGTACGCCGGCATCAAGAGCGTCGTCGCGGCGGGATCGGCCGGAGCGTGGAGTCTGGTGGTGACGGGGGCCGGCGGCCGCTCCGAAGCGGAGGTGGTCGGCCGCGCCATGGCGGCCACGGCGCGGCGGTTCCTGGGTCTGCGCTTGGAGCTGCTGGGTGAAGTTCCGGAAGACACACGGCTGGCCGGCGGCGTTCGCTGGATCGTTCTGGAGGATCCCTCGTGCGAGGCGAGCCGGGGATTGTTCGCGATCACGGATCGCTTTCTGGAGCGCGTGCCGCGCCGGGACGGGCCGTCCGAGGGGAAGCTGTGGCGGCGGATCTCCGCCGCGTTCGGGCTGTGAAAACCGCATTCTTAAGCGCGAAGACGGGAAGGTGCGAAATCGCCAAGAGAGTTGGGCAAGAACTTCCGATGGCGTTTTCGCGTTTTGGCGGTTCATCCAAGAGATAGAGCAAGGATTTCCTGACGGATCCTTACTGCGGCGCGGGCGGCCGTAGGAGTCGGAGCTTGCGAGCACCTGCGAGAGAGGGGGAAACGGGTCTATGGTACTGGTCACCAAACGGTCGAAGGAAGAGTTGGCGCGGCTCTGGGACGAATTCAAGCGCACCGGCGATCGGAACATCAAGAACATCCTCGCCGAGGAGTACCTTCCGGTCGTTCGCTACGTCTCGGATCGCATGATCGAGCGGCTGCCGCACAATGTGCAGGTGGAAGATCTGTGCGGAGCCGGAGTCTTCGGCTTGCTGGACGCGATCGACAAATTCGATCCGGCGCGCGGCGTGAAGTTCGAAACGTACTGCGTGGGGAGGATCCGCGGGGCGATCCTGGACGATCTGCGCGCGATGGATTGGGTGCCGCGGCTGACGCGGGCCCGGTCGAACAAGCTCGAAGCGGCCTACGCCAAGTTGGAGCGGGAGCTGGGCCGCGCGCCGACGGACATCGAGGTGGCGCGCGAGCTCAAGATCTCGCTGGAGGAGCTGGATGAGCTGCATCAGGAACTGAGCGGCGCGACGGTGCTGCCGCTGCATCATCGCGCGCTCGAGAAGGAGCCGGAGGTCCAGGGTGTGGATGTCATGGAGGACACGCGGATCGAAGGCCCCGTCGACGACAGCGCCCGCAAGGATTTTCTGGAGTTCTGCAAGACGAAGCTGTCCACCAAGGAGAAGTACATCCTGACGATGTACTACTACGACGAACTGACGCTCAAGGAGATCGGGCGGGTCCTGGGCCTGTCGGAGTCGCGGGTGTGCCAGCTTCACGCGAAACTCGTCGCGCGGTTGCGCGGATATCTGCGGCGGGCGGGGGAATCGGAGACGTAGTCCAGTAGCCAGGAGCTAGAAGCTCGGAGCTTGGAGCTTGGAGCCGACGCGTGACGCTGAACATCGCACGGTACTTCTCGCCTCTTCTTGACTCCTGGTTTCCGGTTTCTGGCTTCTGACTCCTGGCTCCGAGCTCCCAGCTCCCAGCTTCTTAAGGTTTCCCCTTCATCTCGGTTTCGATTTACAATCACGTTCATCATGCGTCTCCTGCTCACCAATGACGACGGCGTTCAAGCCCGCGGCCTCCGTGAGCTGGCACGGGAGCTGCGGCGGCTGGGCGAAGTCTTCATCGTGGCGCCCGAAGTGCAGCAGAGCGGCGTCAGTCATTCGTTGACGCTCTACCGGCCTTTGGTGGTGCGCCCGCTGGGGCCACGTGCCTTCGCGGTCGATGGGACGCCCGCCGATTGCGTCAAGCTGGCGCTGAAAGAGCTGATCCGGCCGGCTCCGGATGTCGTGGTCAGCGGCATCAATTGGGGGCTCAATACCGGCAGCAACGTGCTCTATTCCGGGACGCTGGCCGGCGCGTTGGAGGCGGCGATGTACGGGGTGCCCGCCTTCGCGATCTCGCTGGAGGTCGGGTCCCGCCCGCGCTGGCCGTTCGCGGCCCGGACCGCCCGACGCCTGATTCGATCGCTCCTGCCGTACCACCAAGGCGGTGGACTGGTCATCAACATCAACATCCCCGCCCGGCGGGAATCGGCGCTCAAAGGGGTGCTGGTGACGCGGCAGGAAAATTCTTCATGGGAGGACATGTTCGACCGCCGCAAGGACCCGCGCGGCCGCGTGTACTACTGGCTGAAAGATTCTTCGTCGCTGGTCCGGCGGATGCGGGCGCCCGCGCTCAACGGCCATGTGCCGACCGACAGCCAGGCCGTCAAGCGGGGATACGTCTCCGTGACGCCGCTGCACCGCGACCTGACGCACCATCAGTTCCTGCCCGAGTTGCTGAAGCGTTCGAGCCTGCTTCCGCCGCTGGGGAGATAGGGAGATCCGTGGCGATAGGGAGATAAGAAACCGCATATTCTCGACGTTCCCTGGCCCCGCATCTCTTCATCCCCTGGCTGCCCCCCGGTCGCCTTTGTTAGACTTCCCGCCGATGAACCCGTTCGATGTCATGGTCGAGCGCGCGACGGCGGAGCTGGCCGGCGCCCACCTGCTGCGGGAACCGCCGGTCATCGAGCGGATCCGCGGGCCCTTTGTCACGATCGAGGGGCGGGAGCGGCTCGCCTTCTGCTCGAACGATTACCTCGGGCTTTCGCAGGATCGCCGACTCGCCGAGGCCGCGCGCGCCGCCGTGGAGGAATTCGGGTGGGGCGCCGGCTCGTCACGTCTCGTGGCGGGCACGACGACATGGCACCGGGATCTCGAACGCCGGGCGGCGAGCTTCGCGGGACGCCCCGCGGCGCTTCTTTTCGCTTCGGGATCGGCCGCGAACATGGGATTGATCACCGGCATCGTGGACGAAGACACCTTGCTGCTGTCGGACGAGTTGAACCACGCGAGCGTGATCGACGCCTGCCGGCTTTCGCGGGCGATGGTACGGGTTTATCCGCATGGCGACGTTGACGCGGTGAATCGCCTCCTTCGGTTGAAGCGCGCGGAGCGGAAGGTCGTGGTCACGGATGCCGTGTTCAGCATGGACGGGGATCTGGCTCCGCTGCCGGAGCTGAAGAAGACGGCGGAGCGCCACGGCGCCGAACTTGTCGTCGATGATGCGCACGGGTTCGGAGTCCTGGGGGCGCGGGGCCGGGGCACGCCGGAGCATTTCGGCGTCGAGATCGCCGCGCACACGGCGAATCTGGCGAAGGCGGGCGGGAGCGTGGGGGGCCTGGTGTTCGGCTCCGCGGCGCTGATTCGCCTGCTGACCACGCGGGCGCGATCGCTCATGTTTACCACGGCGCATCCTCCCGCGGTCGCGGCGGCCGGCGTCAAAGCGCTCGAGATTCTGGAATCCGCCCATGACGCGCGGTGCAAGGTGATGGCGTTGGCCGCGCGGCTGGCGCAGGGCGTGAACCGGTTGGGGTACGGCGTGCGCGAGGCGCGGGTTCCGTTCCTGTCGGTGATCCTGGGAGAGCCGGGGCGGGCGCGCGCGGCCGCCCGGAGACTTTGGGAGGCGGGATTCTTCGTGCCCGCGATCCGGCCTCCGGCGGTCCCGGTGGGCACGTCCCGGCTGCGGATTTCGGTGACGGCCTTGCACGAACCGGAACATGTGGACGCCTTGGTGGGGGAACTCACGAAGCTATGAAGAAAAGGAAAACGCGGCGTGCGGGTCCGAAGCGGAAGAAGAAGCCCGCGAAGGCGGCCGTCCAAGAGCGCTCATCCTCATGGAGACAAAGAGATCGAAACGTGCTGTGGCATCCCTTCACGCAGCACACGACGTGGGAAGAGGAATCCTTTCCCGTCATCGATGGCGCTGAAGGGTCGTGGCTGGTCGACGTCGATGGGCGGCGGTACCTGGACGGCGGCTCCTCGATGTGGTGTTGCTCGCTCGGTCACGGCAACCCGTGGGTTCGGCGCGCGATCAAGCGCCAGGTGGACAAGTTGGAGCACGCCACGTTCCTGGGGCTCACGAATCCGCCCGCGATCGAGCTGGCGGAGCGGCTCCTGGCGCTGGTGCCGCCCGGTTTGAGCCGCGTGTTTTATTCCGACAACGGCTCGACGGCGGTGGAGATCGCGCTCAAGATGGCGCTCCAGTATTGGGGCCAGAACGGCCGGCCGTCGCGCGCGAAGTTCGTCGCGCTGACGCAGGCGTATCACGGGGACACGACGGGCGCGATGAGCGTGGGGGGCGTGGACCTGTTTCTTGAACGCTACCGTCCCTTGCTTTTCCCCGTGTTTCAGGCGCCGGCGACCTACAGTTATCGGTGCGCCAAGGCCTCGACGTTGGAGGAATGCGGGAAGCATTGCCTGGCGGAGCTCGACGAGATCCTCTCGATCCATGTGGACGAGGTGTGCGGAGTCATCCTGGAACCGCTCGTGCAGGGCGCGGGCGGGATGATCGTGCAGCCGCCCGGTTTCGCCAAGGCGGTCGAGAATCTATGTCGAAAGCACGATGTGTTTCTCGTCGTCGATGAAGTGATGACCGGCTTCGGCCGGACGGGACGGATGTTCGCGTGCGAGCACGAGGATGTCCGGCCGGATCTGATGGTGATCTCGAAAGGAGTGACGGGCGGATTTCTGCCGCTGGCCGCCACGCTGGCAACCGAGCGGATATTCAAAGGATTTCTGGGCGAGTTCAAGGATCGCAAAGCGCTCTATCACGGGCACACCTATACGGGCAACCCGCTCGGCTGCGCGGCGGCGCTGGGGGTTCTCGAGTCGTTCAAGAAGGACCGAGTCCTGGAGCCATTGCCGGCGAAGATCGAAGTGCTCCGAAAAGGTTTGATGCCGCTGGTGGATCATCCCAACGTGGGAGAGATCCGCCAGCGCGGCCTGCTGGCGGGGATCGAGATCGTCAAGGATCGGGCGACGAAGGAGTCGTTTCCGGTCGAGGAGCGGACCGGCCACAGGATCATTCTGGAAGCGCGCAAGCGCGGCGCGATTCTGCGTCCCCTGGCGGATGTCTTGGTCGTGATGCCGCCTCTGACGTCAACGAGGGACGAGATTCGCAGACTGACGGGCATCGTGGCGAAGTCGGTTCATGCGGTGTTGGGGTGATGGGCCCGGGGCGTCATGCTATGGAAGGAGATCTTTGGCGCGAATCTTGACGTATTCCTTGGAACGGCCCGCAGCGATGCCCACCTCTTGATTCCCCGTCCGGATCGCGCTTTTCTGGAATTGACCACTTTTTGGTACGGGGCTGTAGTACACCTCGACCTTTTTGTCGGCCAGGTTGACGAGCACGTACTGGCGGATGCCGGCCGCCGCATAGAGGCGAAGTTTCGTTGTGCGATCGCGCACAAGCGACCGGTCCGCTACCTCGATGACGGAGTAGAGATCGGATGGGCCGGGATGCCGGTGCGCATAGTCTTCGGGCCGGCCCGACACGACCGAGGCATCAGGCTCAGGCTCGCTCGTGGGCGGGAGGCGAATCGGCGCCTGAATCGCCAGAAAACAGCCGTGACGGCCGAATTCCGTCGCCAGCTGCGCGAGTTTGTTGACCACAAGCTGGTGGCTCGGACTTATGGTCATCGGTTCCCCCCCGGAAGCGGTGCGGTCCTTGAAGACAAGCAGGCCATCGATAAGCTCGATCGGTTCGCCTTCTCTGAGAATGCCTTGGGCGATCATGGCTTCATATTGATCGACGGTCAGGCGTGCGACGTTCAGGCGCGCCAGAGGCTCATCGAGAATGGGCGGCAAGGTGGGTTTCATAGCGGCTTTGGCGAGCGTTCTTTGCGGTCGGCCCGCCGGGTACGCTTCCAATCGGCTTCCGTATTATCCCCGCTGCACGTCGGAGATTCAAAGGGCTTTTCTTGTGGCTGGTGGGATCATTTTGATTTGGCCCCCCGCCTCCTCCATTTCGGGTTAAACTTGGAAATAACATGGGAGATGGTGCTCTCCCGCGCCTGAGCGATTTTCCAATTTTTTGCCTAATTCCGTTCTCATCTGCTCTCTGTTCATGGAGGCGGTCATGTTACTTCCCGAGGAAGGGCGCCCCAAGATGCCGTCGGGGGACAACGATCCCCGCGCGGCGAACGTTGCCGCGCTTCTGATCAAGAACTACGCCTATCTCTACGCCTACCTGCTGTCGGCGGTGGGCCACCCGCACGATGCGGAGGATCTGTTCCAGGACGTCTCCATGGCGGCCATCCAGGACGCGAAAGAATACAAGGACGGCACCAACTTCCGTGCTTGGGTGCGTGAGATCGCGCGACGGCGCATCCTGTGGCACGCGCGCAAAGTCTCGCACGGCGCGATCGCCCTTTCGCCCAAGGCGCTGGAGAGGCTGGAGCTGGTGGCGGCGGAGGTGGAGGAGCGGCCCCTGAATCCGCGCGAGGAGGCATTGCGCGATTACCTGGGGCCGCTTGTCGGGGTGTCGTATCGCGTCCTTCAGCTTCGATACCGGGAGCAGCTCGACGTGCCCGCCGTGACCAAGACGATCGGCAAGACGGTGCAGGCGGCGTACGCGATCCTCAAGCGCGCGAGCCTGGCGCTTCGCGAGTGCATCGACCGCAAAATGAAGAACATGACGGCGTGAGACCATGAATACGACGACGACGCACCTGGACGACGAGCTGCTCCTGCGGTATCTGGACGGCTTACTGACCAAGGAAGAGGGGATTGCGCTTTCGGAGCGCGTCCTGGACGAGCCCGGCTTGGCGCGACGAGCGCTTGAGATGGCGCTCGACGAGCCGCTGCTGGCCAAGGTCATTGTTCAAGCGCATGCGGCGCGCGACGAAAAGAAAGGCGCTTCGGCGCCCCGCGAGATCCGCCGCGCCGCGCCGCATCGATCCACGACCTGGAAACGCTGACTTGTTCCCGTGGGCGCCGCCGTCATAGCCGCGTCGCTTCTGCTGATCATGAATCCGTGGAGGGATGCGAATGAGCCGGTTCCTGCGCCACACGAAACGCCCGCGATCGCTCAACACGCAGTGCCGCCGGTCAAAGAAATCAACGGACTGATTTACGCGATGCTGGAAGCGACGCTCCAGTGGGACCTTCGGAAGCTTGAACGATCCAAAGCGGAATTGGAACGCCTCGGCCAGGTTGCGCTGGACCGTGTGAACGTCCTCCTTGAAGACCAGCTTCGTACCCAGGCGGTCACTCTGGAGGAGGCGATGGCCAGGTATGTCAGAGAAGCGCGCGGGGCGCGATTCCCGCGGAACGTCACGGAGATCAAATCCATCCCATGGGATGGCGAAGCTTGGTGTCCCCGGACTCTGGACGATCCGCTGGTCCAGATTTGGCACCTGAGCCGCCTGGAGCAATATCTGCGTACGCAACTTGCGCTGCGGAGCGATCAGCCGGACCTGACGGATCGCCTGGCTGTTTTGCTTTGGTTCGAGCAAGCCGCGAGTCGAGGGAATTGGGAAGGGGCGGCGAAGTGCATCGACACCGGCGATCCCGTTAAAGCGCGCCAGGCCTTCATCACGCTTCTGTTCGGCCTGCGGGCCGAGCCGCGCCGGCCGGCCCTTCTGCTGAACGCGGGCGACGCGGATGAAATCCGGTGATTCATGGAGCCGCGGCCCGGAGAGCCCGTCGATTTCAAACGGATCGTCTCCGTGTGCGAACGCGGCGCGCGGGCCGCGGATGCCGATCCCGAGCATCTGAGTACCGCGCGGGAGATGTACCTCGATCTGAGGGATCTGGCGCTGCTGGAAGAGCTGGCGAGCATGGCCTGGGCTGGGGCCGAACGGGCATCCGGCGAAGGGGCGGCGGCCGCTCAGGAGTTCAGCGCGGCGTGCCGCTGGGCGGACCAGATCCGGGCGGTGCCCCGGCGCTCGCATGCCGATCCCTGCGTGATCGAGCTGCATCGAGCCGGCAATCCGCCGGCTCCTCGCTTCATCGCGCCCCGCACGCCGCCGCTCCTGGAGCACGCGGACCTCGTGGCGTTCGCGAAGCGATCCTTCAGGACGCCGGAGGAATGGAACCGGGATCCCTATTTCCGGATGCGCGTCGGACTGCATTATCTGCACGTGGGAGCGGAAGGACGCCCCTACGCCAAAGAGGAGCTGGACCAGGTTCCCGGTGAGATCCGAATGGGAAGGCATCTGAAGGCGCTCGAGGGAGTGCGTCCGGTGGAAGAGGAGCTGCAAGCGAAGGCCAAATACAGCCGCGCGATGGCGTTGATCGTCCAGGGAAGGTCGCGCGGCGAAGCGCTCCAGCTCTTCCAGGAATTGAAAGAGAAGTATTGGGAGACCGATTTCCTCAAGGATCGGGAGCAGACGGGAGGCGCCACGCGGCGGGATCTCGTTCAGCGCCACCTGGACGGCGTTTCGGGTCCGCCCGCGCCTCCGATTCAAGCGGGAGCCCTGGCGTCCGTTCTTCGCAGCGACGCCGTGAAGGAACTGGGAGACAATCGGTACGAGGTCGCCTACGATTTCACGCAACCCAGACCTCTGCTCGACGACTGGACTCAGGAAAGCCTGGGGTGGGAAGGGTCGGTGGATCGGCCGCCCTACGGCCGCGATGGCGCGCTCCATCTGAGCGGCTGCTGGATCCTGTACTGGAAGCCCATCGTGCAGGGCGACGTGACGCAAGAGTGGGAGATCCGCGTCCCGAATAGCGAGTTTCGTAACGTCGGATTTCTGGTGCATGGCCATCGAAGCGTCGAGAAGGGAAGAGGGTACTCGTGCTGGCTCTCCTTCCAGGTGGTGCGGGAAGGGCAGCTTCTTCCGCTGCCGGGGGGGCCCCCGCACCCCATTTTCCGGCTTCCCGTCGCCATGGAACGCCTCGTCAACGCCGCGGGGGAGGTTCAAATCGGGAAGGATCTCGGGAACGGCGTGACGTTCCAGGAAGGGAGCCGGCATGCGGTCATGATCGAGCGCAAAGGCCGGACGATCACGGTGTCGGTGGACGGAGCGGCGCTGACGTCCGTCGAGGACGACGCGACCTACGATTCCGGCAAGGTCGGCTTGGCCGTGTGGAATTCCGGAGTGGCGGTGGAGAAGGTTCGGATGACGGTCAGCGTGGATCCGACCTGGCTGGCGCGGCAGGTTCGAAACAAGTAGCCGTTCGTATCAACGCAGCTTCTTCCTCAACAGCTCTTCCGCCTTCGGCGCCTGGACGCGTCCTTTGGTCGCTTTCATCACCTGCCCGACCAGGAACTTCATCGTGGCGTCCTTTCCGCCCTTGAAGTCCGCGACCGCTTTCGGGTTGGCGGCGATGATTCCGTCGAGGGTCCTTTCGATCTCGTCCGTGTCGGTGACGATCTCCAGGCCCAGTTCCTTCATCAGCTCCGCCGGCGGTCGGCCCGTGTCCACGCAATGGGCCAGGATCTCCTTGCCCGACGCGGCGGTGACGCGGCCCGCTTCGACGAGCGACAGGATGTCGCTGAGCGCGGAGGGCGCCAGGCGGGTTTCCTCGAGAGCGGCTTTCTTTTCGTTCAGGATGCGGGCCACTTCGTTGACCACCCAGTTGGCCGCCGTTTTGGGTTTGCCCGTCGCCTTCGAGACATCTTCGAAAAAATCCGCCATGACGCGTTCGGAGACGAGCGCCTGGGCGTCGTACTCGGAGAGGCCGTACTCGCGCATGAAGCGGTCGCACCGCGCGGCGGGGAGTTCCGGCAAGGAGCGGCGGGTGGCCTCGATCTCCTCGTCGCGGATGGCCAGCGGCGGGAGATCCGGTTCGGGGAAGTAGCGGTAGTCGGTGGCGAATTCCTTGACGCGCATGAGGCGCGTCTGGTCCTGGTCCGGATCATAAAGCCACGTCGACTGGACGATGGTCCGGCCCGCGTCCAGCTCGGCGACATGGCGGCGGAATTCGGCTTCGAGCGCCTTTTGGACATACCGGAAGGAGTTGAGATTCTTGATCTCGGTCTTGACGCCCAAGGCGGTCGACCCAGGCGGGCGCACGGACAGGTTCACGTCGCAGCGCAGCTCGCCTTTTTCCATGTCGCAGTCCGACACGCCCACCGCGCGGAGAATCGACTTCAGGGTGGAAAGGTAAGCATAGGCTTCCTCCGACGAGCGCAGGTCCGGTTCCGTGACGATTTCCAGAAGCGGGACGCCCGCGCGATTGAGGTCGACGAACGAGCGGGAACCTTGTTCCTCGTGGAGGAGCTTTCCCGCGTCTTCCTCGAGGTGCGCGCGGTGGATGCGGACGCGGCGCGTCTGTGCTTCCGAGCGGACCTCCACCCATCCGTCGCGCGCCAGCGGCACGTCGAACTGCGAAATCTGATAGTTCTTCGGCAGGTCCGGATAGTAGTAGTTCTTCCGATCGAACTTGGTCAGGGGCGCGATCCGGCAGTTGAGCGCGAGGGCCGCGCGCATTCCGAGTTCGAGCGCTTTGCGGTTGAGCACCGGCAGGACGCCGGGATGTCCCAGGCAGACCGGACAGGTCAGTGAGTTGGGCGGCGAGCCGAACCGGACCGCGCACCCGCAGAACATCTTGGAAGCCGTCTTGAGCTGGACGTGCGTCTCGATTCCCGCGACCAGTTCCATGTTACAAATAATTCTCAAAACTTTTCGTAACGTTACAAATAATTTTCAAAACTTATTGTAACAGCGCGGCGGCCTCTTTCAGCACGGCGTCCATGCGGCGGTCGTAATCATCCCAAAAGGCGTCCGGTTTGCCGAGGATCTGTTGCAGCACATGCCGGGCGGGCGGCGCGTCCGCCGGAATCGCCGGGGGATCCAGAGCCTCGGGCCATCTTGGAAGCGGGCGCCCGGGAGTCCACGCTTCGAGGGGGCGCAGCCATTGCGTGTCGATGTGCTCCGCCAGGGCGGCGGCCGCATCCCGCGCGCTTCCTCCCGTCCGAACCAGGGCGCGCGCCGTTTGAAAACCGTTGAGAGCCAGTCGCGGCACCCGCACGGCGAGCTCCGACAGCCGGAGCGCTTCGCGATACGCCGCAATCGCCTCCGGTTCCTTGCCTGCGGAGTCCAGCACCCGCCCGAGGAGATACTGGTTGTGCGCCCGGGTCGGATACAACTCGACCGCCCGGCGGGCGTGCCGCTCGGCCTCGATCAGCAGACCTTCCGCCTTCGCGCGCGCTTCCGCAAGCAGGGAGGAGTCGCTCGAGTTCCGGAGCGTCCGGGCCGCATGCTCCTTCACCGCCGCCAACCAGTAATGGGTCGCCGTCCATCGCGGCCGGACCTTCCGCGCGTTTTCGAGCGGCTGAATCGCCAGGTCCAGCCGCCTCTCTTCCTCCCGCGTTCCGGGCGGCAGCCCCGCGGAAATCGCCGCGCGCCATTGTCGATACTTCAAAAGGCCCAGCTCCACGTAGGGAGCGGGATCGACTCCATTCGCTTGCGACGCCTGCGTCCATTGGGCCGCCGCCTCCGTCACGTTCCCTTCCCGAGTCAGAAACGTTGCTTCCGCCCGAGCCGTTTCCGCAGACAAGTAGGAAGGAACGAAGCCGGCGAAGAAAGGAATGGCGACGAGGAAGCAGGCGCCCGCCGCGATGGAGGGGGCCAGGGCTCCAGTCGTGAACGGCTCGCCGCGCCGCGTGGACAGCGTGAGCGCGGCCAGCGCGAGCGTGAACATGATCGCGAAGGATGGATCGTAGAAATCGAAGTCGACCAAACCGTGGGCGGCGGCGCCGGCGATTCCGGCCGCCAGCCCGATCCGAGCGAACGGGCGAAGGGGCTCGGGTTCCGGATGAATGATCCGGAAGGCGGCCATCCACACGGCCGACAAGAACAGCGCCAGGAGGGGCGTGCCGCCGATGTCGTTGAAAATCCCTTGGAACGCGTAGGACGCCAGAAGGCCCAAGGGAATCGACATCATCAGCAGGCGTCCCGTTCGATTCGGAAAAGCGGCACCAGGCGGCGGGGATTCCGCCTGGAACGACTTGCGCGCCGCGACCAGGAACAGTCCGATGAAAGACAGCAATCCCACGATCCCAAGTTCGGCCAGGACCTCCAGATAGTCGTTGTGCGCGTGCGTCGTCTCTTCCTGTCGATCATCCTTGTAGTGGCCGTAATAGTCCCCGAACTGGTTGATGCCGACGCCCAGGAGCGGATGCTCCGCGGTCATCTTGATTCCGGCGTCCCAATAAACGTGCCGCACCGCGATGGATTCGATCCTTTGCAAGGGGCCGGCGATCGCCACGAGACCCGCGACGGCGACCACGGCGGCGCTCCCGATCAGAAGCGCGCGGCGTCGCGGAAAGCGCCGGGCTCCGGCGAGAATCAAAAAGGCCCCGGCCGCGACCGCCGCGGCGATCCAACCGCCTTTCGAACCGGTCGCCCAGAGGCAGAAACCTCCCATTCCGACCGTCAGGACTTGAAGCCACCGCCTCCGGCCTCCGTCCAGCGCCGCTCCCAAAGCGAAGGGGAGCGTGAGGACCAGAAAGCCCGCGAACGTGTTGGGATAAAAGAGGGTTCCGGAAGGTTCGTTGGCGCGGAACCGGCCCGCCAGCTCCGCGGCCAGATCTCCCGCCGCGGCGAGGTGCCGTCGGGCCTCCTCGGATTCGCGCGCCGCCGGAATCAGCCAGAAGTATTGCAGCACGCCGTACACGGCGAGCGTCAAGGCGGCGGAATGCATCAAGGCCGGCAGCGTCCCCCGGCGTTCCGAACCGAAGACATGAACGGCCAGGGGAAGGAGCAGCGCCAGCGCGCCGATCTCCACCGCGCCGTCGAGCGCCGCCAGGGGAAACGCGGCCCGCGGAACGGAGAGCAGGCTCAAAATCCACAAACCTGCCAGGGGGATTTCGAAGCCCGTCAGATGCCAGGTCATCCGCCGTTCCAGGGCTCGGGCCGCGAACCAGCTTCCCGCCGCCAGGAACACCAAAAGATGAGCCAAAAGGCCGGTGCCCCATCCGTCCGACTCCGTACGGACCGTAAGCCGGAAGACGATCTGGAAGGCCAAAACGGCGACCGCGACCGCGTCAAGAAGGCGAACCGGGCCCGTTCGAGGATTGTCCGGCATGACGTCGTCCCGCGTGATCGAGGAGGCTGATTATCACAAACGTGACGGCCAGTTGCGAGAGAATGATCCCGGCGGCCAGAAGGTTCGCGTTCAAGAGCAGGACGGCCGACATCCCCGTCAACGCCGTCATGGAATAGACGAGGAACAAGGCCATCCGAGGCGACATTCCCAGGGCGAGGAGCCGGTGCGCGAGGTGATTGCGGTCGCCTTCGAAGAGGGGCCGTCGCCGGCGCGCCCGAATCAGGAGGACGTGAAGCGTGTCGTAGATCGGAACCGCGAGAACCGCCAGCGGGATCGCGTACGCGAAAGGATGCGCGCCTTCCTCGCGTTCATAAAAAGTGAACACCACGGTGAGCGTCGAGAGGATATAGCCGATGAACAGGCTTCCGGCGTCTCCGAGGAAAACGCGGGCGGGAGGCCAGTTGTGCCTCAGAAATCCCGCGCACGCTCCGCCCAGCGCCGCGAGGGCCGCGGCGACGAACCACTGGCGCGTGGCGACGGCCACGATGCCGAACGCGACGGAGGCCAGCAGAGCGATCCCGGAGGCCATCCCATCCATGTGATCCAGCAGATTGAAGGCGTTGGTGATTCCGACGATCCAGAGCACGGTCACGAGGCTGCCGATGGCGTCGCCCGCGAGCGATCCTTCCCAAAAGAGCGACAGACGTTCGCCGCCCAGGACGAAACCGGCGGCGACGACCGCTTCGACGGCGAGCTTGGTCGAAGGCGCAAGTTTGCGTTTGTCGTCGATCAGGCCCAGGAGCAGGATGACGAGACCTCCTCCCGACATCGCGAAAAGCTGCGGGAATTTGGAACCGGCCCCCGTCACGGCGACGCCGGCGCCGGCGGACAGAAAGAAGCCGGCCGCCACGGCGAGGCCGCCGCCGTAGGGAACGGCCGCGGCGTGAATCTTGCGCGGGCCGGGCAGATCCAGAAAGGCGGTTCGCCGGGCGATGCGGATGACGAGCGGCACCAGAACGGAGGTCAGGAGGGCCGACATCGCGAAGAGCGCCGCCAAGTGCAGGGACATCGCGTCAGATCCGCAACGCGGCGTTGATTGCTTCCTTCATCGCGCGCGCCGCGTTCTCGACCGCCTTCCGCCATTCCATCCCGGGCGATTTCTCGTGCGCGAAGATGACGCTGCGCGACGCGCTGACGACGGCGCCCAGGCCTTCGGCGTCGAAGCACGCCTTGACCTCGGCGGCTCCGGCTCCCTGGGCGCCGAAGCCGGGAACCAGAAAGAACGCGCGGGGAAGCGCCTGGCGGATCTCCGCCGCCTGCTGGGGATGCGTGGCTCCCACCACCGCGCCGACGGAGCTCCATCCGTACTTGCCGCCGAGCCCCTCGCCCCATTGCGCCACGCGCCGCGCCACATGCAGGTAGAGCGGCCGCCCGTCCGCGACCAGATCCTGGAACTCGCCGGAACCTCGGTTCGACGTCTTCACCAAGACGAAGAGTCCGGCGTCCTTGGCGCGCGCCATGTCCAGAAACGGCTCCATGCCGTCCGACCCGAAGTACGGATTGACGGTGATCGCGTCGCACGAGAAGGAATCGAGATGCGCTTCGGCGTACGCCTTGGCGGTCTCGGGAACGTCGCCGCGCTTCACATCGCCGATGACGAGCAAGCCCTTCTTTCGCGCATGACGGCAGAGGGCGTAGTAGGTGACGATGCCGTACGGGCCCAGGCGCTCATAAAAGGCGATCTGCGGCTTGACGGCCACCGCGTGGTCGCGCACGGCTTCGATCACGCCGCCGCCCCAGTCGAGGATCGCCTGCGCGGCCCGCTCCACGTCGTTCTTGGTGCCGCGCCGGAATTCCTCCGGAAGATTTTCCAGCCGCGGGTCGAGACCGACCGCGATGCGGCTGTTCTTGGACTTGATGGCATCGATCAGGCGATCGGAGAAAGCTTTCATGCGGCGGGCCTCGTGGTGAAGGCGGTCCAGGGATAATCTATCTATTTTGGAACGCCGTTCAAGAGCCGGCGCGTTTCGCGCCCTTTACACCTGTCCGCCGTCCCGATAAAATACGTTTTGCACATCCACGTGAGGACTTCGGAATGAAGGCCATTACCGCCCGGGCCCCTTTGCATGAGGCGTTCCAGTTGGCCATGAACGTCGTGCCTCCGCGCAGCACGATTCCAGCCGTCACGCATCTCAAGCTGACGGCGACGGCCGGCAGCGGAAAGACCCCAGGGCACCTCGAGTTGGCCTGCACCGATCTGGAATTCGGGCTGCTGATCACCGTTTCCGGCGCGCAGGTGAAGGAAGAGGGCACGGTCGTTTTGCCGGCGGCCCGCATGGGGGCGATCCTGCGCGAGTCCGAGGGAGAGGACGTGTCGCTGGATTCCGACGGCACGTTGACCCATGTGCATACCTCCGATGCCTCGTTCAAGATCGTGGGCCTGGACCCGGCCGATTTCCCGGCCGTTCCGGGCTTCGAGGAGCAGGGCGCGATTCCGATCGACACGAAAGATCTGAGCGAGATGATCCGCAAGACGCAGTTCGCGGTCTCCAGCGAAGTGGTTCGCTACGCCCTGACCGGACAGCTCTTCGAGATTCATGGCAAGGAGCTGCGGATGGTGGCCAGCGACGGCAAGCGGCTGGCGTTCATCAAGAGCCGGACGGCCGGCCGCGGCGGGGAGAGCCGGAACCTGCGCGTCATCGTTCCGACGAAGACCATGAATCTGCTGGATCGCGTCCTCACGGACCGGGACGAAACGGTCTGGATTCACCTGGAGGAGACGCAGGTCCGGCTGAAGACGTCGCGGGCGATGATTTTTTCCCGATTGATCGACGGGAACTTCCCCGACTACGAAGCGGTCATTCCCGCGGATCGGGACAAGAAAATCACGTTGAATCGTGAGGCGCTCTTCGCCGCCGTGCGGAAGGCGGCGCTGATGACCACGGACAAGTCGCGCGCGGTGCGCTTCACGTTCGCCAAGGGAAAGCTGACGCTGTTCACGCGCACGGCCGACGTGGGCGAAGTGACGGTCGAAACGCCCACGGACTACGAGGGAGAAGAGATCGAGCTGACGTTCAACCCCGAATACATCGCGGATTATCTGAAGGTCATGACCGATCCCTCGGTGGAACTGCACCTGAAAGATCGTTCATCGGCCGCGGTCTTCAAGGCGGGGAAGGAATACGTTTACGTGCTCATGCCGTTGACGGTGAGCGTGTAGGCGGTCCGGGAAGCGCCGCGCCACGTCGGAGAGCAGGGGACATGAGAGAGGGAACGACCGCGCCGCGGAAGATCGGCGAACTGATTCCCGCGGTCCTGCGGGCGGTGCGCCCGCAGGTGCGAAACGAGCTGTATGAACTGAGCGAGGCGTGGGGGCGGGCGGCGGGCCCGGACGTGGCCCGGCGGTCGAGGGTGATCGGAATGAACCGGGACACCTTGACGGTGGCGGTGGAATCCGCCCCGTTGAGGCAGGAACTCGAGACTTTCCGAAAGCCGGAGCTGCTGGCTCGCGTGCGCGCGGAATTCCCGCGCAGGAACATCGCGAACCTCCGCTGCGTGCTGCGGGCTACGTAGCCGCGAGTCGCGAGTCATGAGTCCGTAGGGGGCTGGGGATCCGGAACGACCATGACCGATACTTCGATAAAGTTGAACGCCTACGGCGCGGACCACATCAAGGTTCTCGAAGGGATCGAGGCGGTCCGCAAGCGCCCCGGCATGTACGTGGGCGATACGGGACCGCGCGGCCTTCACCACCTCATCTTCGAAGTCGTCGACAACTCGATCGACGAGGCCATGGAGGGCTTTTGCAGATCCATCGCGGTCCGGCTTCACGCCGACGGATCCGCCTCGGTGACCGACGACGGGCGCGGCATTCCCGTCGACCAGCACGCGGAGACGGGCAAGAGCGCCCTGGAAGTGGTGCTGTGCAACATCCACGCCGGTGGAAAGTTCGACAACAAAGTGTACAGCGTTTCCGCCGGCCTCCACGGCGTCGGCGTCACCGCGGTGAACGCCCTTTCCATGTGGCTGGAAGCGATCATCGGTTGGGGCGACGGGCGGGAGTATCGGCAGCGATACGAACGCGGCCGTCCGGTCACCCCGGTGGAAGCCGTGGGACCTGCCGCGCGACGCGGCACGAAGATCCATTTCAAGCCGGATGCGGAGATCTTTCAGGACACCACGTTCCACTTCGAGACCGTGGCGCGGCGCCTGCGCGAGCTGGCGTTCCTGAACAAGGGCGTGCAGATCACCCTCACCGACGAGCGCAGCGGCAAGGTCGTCGAGCACAAGTATGACGGGGGCATCCGCGAATTCGTCGCGTTCATCAACGAGGGAAAGGGCAAGGTCCATCCGGACATCATCTATTTCGAGCGCCACGTGGAGCAGGTGCAGGTGGAAGTCGCGCTCCAGTGGAACGACCATTTCGAACCCATCGAGTTCTCGTTCGCCAACTCGATCAACACGCACGACGGCGGCACGCATCTGTCGGGATTCCGCAACGCCTTGACCCGCACGTGCAACAAGTACGCCCGGGAGGCGCAGCTTCTCAAGGAGAAGGACCCTCTGCCTTCGGGCGACGATTACCGCAGCGGGCTGGCCGTCGTGGTGAACGTGAGGCTGCCCAATCCGCAGTTCGAAAGCCAGACGAAGGTGAAGCTGACGAATACGGAGATCGAAGGGATCGTCAACACGGTCGTCGGGGACGAGCTGTGGGATTACCTGGAAAAAAATCCCGCCTCCGCGCGGGCCGTGATCGGCAAGGCGGTGATGGAGGCGCAGGCGCGCGAGGCGGCCCGCGCCGCCAAGGAAGCGGTCCGCCGCAAGAGCGCGCTTTCCAGCGGCGATCTGCCCGGCAAGCTGGCCGATTGCCAGTCGCGCCGCCGCGAAGAGACGGAGCTTTTCGTCGTCGAAGGGGATTCCGCCGGCGGCTCCGCCAAGCAAGGGCGCGACCGCCGTTTCCAGGCCGTGCTTCCGCTGAAGGGAAAGATCCTCAACGTGGAGAAGGCCCGCCTGGACAAGATGTTGCGGCACGACGAGTTGAGGACGCTCATGGCCGCCATCGGCGCCGGCATCCAGGAGGAGTTCGACCTCGCCAAGCTCCGGTACGGGAAGACGATCATCATGTGCGACGCGGACGTGGACGGCTCGCACATCCGGACGCTTCTGCTCACCTTCTTCTTCCGCCACATGCGG
>JACQVR010000022.1 GCA_016209705.1 Planctomycetota bacterium | reverse complement strand
TCTCGATGACCATGAACAACGTGCCGTGGTTCGAGGTCCTTCAGGCCGCCGTGCGGACGCTCGGATACGTCACGGTGCGGGAGAAGCACGACATCATCCGGATCGTGCGTCCGGAAGAGCTGTACAAGCAGATGGATCGGCAGGTGTTCCGGCTGAAGTACTTGAGCGCCCCCACGGTCTACAAGGCGCAGATGGAGGAGGGCAAGTACCTCAAGGGCAAGCCGGTTCCGTCGCCGGCGAGCATCACGGATCTCGAGAAGCATTTCACGCTGCTGGAATTCCTGCGGGGCGTTCTGACGCGCGACAGCGGCGGCCGGGTCCTGGGAACCCTCCGGTACGACTTCCAGACCAACGCCATCATGGTGACGGACACCAAGAACGTGCTGGATGAAATCGGCCGAATCCTGAAAGTATTGGACGTGGAGCCGCCGCAGGTCCGGATCGACCTCAAGTACGTGAGCACCATCAACGAAGACCTGCTGGCGTTCGGCATGAATTACTCGCTGGGCGCCGAAGAGGGGCTGACGATCACGACGCAGCCCGTCCCGCCGACCCGCGTGGACGCGCCCGCGGCGACGCCCGGAGCGGCATTCAACTCGCCGTTCACCAGCGGAGGGATCGGGAAATTCACCCGACTTCCGTTCGGCTTGGGGCGGGAGCCGTTTCTTTCCGACCAGTATTTCCTGACGCGCTTCGACATGCTGGCCGCGTTCCGCGCCTTCAAGCGGGACCGCTATTCCAAACTGGTCCAGCGCCCCACGCTTCACGTGGTGGACAATGTGGAATCGACCATCTTCGTCGGCGAGGAGGTCCCCTACGCGGCGACCCAGGCGTCGCTGACGCAGACGGGCGGCGTCGTCTTCAACATCGGCGAGGGTCAGCGCTCCCCGGTGAAGATCGGGTTTCAGATCCTCGTGGTCCCGAAGATCATTCGCGAGACGAACCAGGTCCTGCTGACGGTGATTCCCCAGAACGAGTTCCTTTCCGGCACGTCGACGGAACTGGGCGTGGTGCCGGGGTTCGAGCGGTTCAGTCTGCCGGGCGCGGGCATCGGCGGTCAGGACGTGCAGATCGACCTTCCCCGCATCTCCAACACGACGCTGGTGACGAAACTCATGATCGAGAGCGGCCGGACGGTCGTGCTGGGCGGTTTGGTGAGCGAACGCACGAGTTACGAGGACAAGAAGATTCCGCTGCTGGGGGATCTTCCGCTGGTGGATTTTCTCTTCAAGCAACGAAACGATACGGTTCGAAAGGAAAACCTCATCATCTTCCTGACGCCCACGATCATTCCGCGTTCGGACGTCATCCAGGAAGATCTGGCCAACCAGGTCCGCGAGCATGAGGAGCGCGAACGCCAGTCGTACGAAGAGCTCAAGCGGCGCCGGGCCGCCGAGGAGCTGAGGAGGGCGGACGAGCACCGCATGCAGGCCGAAGCGGAGACGTTTGATCGGATCCGGCAGGGCGTGAAGTAGAACGTCACAGGGCGCGCGGCGCCGTAGAAATATTGGACCCGGCGGAGCCCCGCCTCCGTCCTGCGGGCTTCGGTGAGACCTCGCTTCGGCCCCGGCCGTTCATCTGGCGGAGCCTGAAAGCGGCGGGGCGCAGGCGGGCGGGGCGCTTGAGACCGGCGAGCGGAAGTGGACTTGCCGCGCTGGGCTTGGGATTCGTCCCGGGTCGGTTTCGGCTTCGTTCGGCCACGCCCTGTTTCGGCTCGGTTCCCGCGTCGGGAACACGCAAAGCCACGTCCCTATGAACATTTTTTCGTACCGGGTCCGCTTCGAGAAGACCGGCCGGATGCGATTTCTGTCGCATCACGACCTCATGCGGCTGTTCGAGCGGGCCCTCCGCCGTTCGGGGCTGCCCTTGCGCATGACCGAAGGGTACAACCCCCACCCCCTCCTGTCGTTTCCGACCGCACTGGGCCTCGGCATTGAATCGCTCGACGAGATCCTGGAGTTCGAACTTTCGTCGTGGACCGCTCCGGCGCGGATCGAGAAGATTCTAGGCGAACAGCTACCGGAGGGAATCCGGCTCACGCGCGTCGAAGCGTTCCACCGCCAGGATCGCTCGGTGATCCGTTTCGTGGAATACGAGGCGACGGTTCCGGAAAGGCCCGGACTTGCGGAACGGGTCGCCGAGCTCATGGCGAAACCCAACGTGACGGTCGAGCGCCGGAGCGACAAGGGAAGTCGGACCGTCGAAATCCGCCGGTATCTCCAGGCGCTGGAGGCGGCGCCCGGCAAGATCCTGATGCGCGTGCTCGTCACCGACGCCGGAACCGCCCGGCCGGAGGAGATTCTGCGCGCCTTGGACGTGCCCCTGGGACCACAGGTCCGCATTCGCAAGCTTCATACGGAGGTCGGGACCCGATGACTCACCCGCCGCCCGGCGGCCTGCGCTCCAAGATGCTCGTCAACGCCCTGGAAAAGGAGGAGACGCGGATCGCGATCGTGACGGAGGGACGGCTTGAAGATTTCCACATCGAGCGCACCTCCCGCGAGACGCTCGTCGGCCACATCTACAAAGGTCGGATCGAAAACGTTCACCCCAGCTTGCAGGCCGCCTTCGTCGCCATCGGCCTGGAACGCAACGGGTTTCTGCACGTGTCGGAAGTCCATGGTCGGAACGAGCGGCGTCCCAGCACGCGGCTCGCCCGGAGCCGCCGTCCGCCCCGCTTGATCCAGAATCTCGTTCGACCCGGCGACGAGGTCCTGGCGCAGGTCATTCGGGATCCTTTCGGCGAAAAGGGGCCTTCCGTCACGATGGAACTCAGCCTTCCCGGCCGATTCCTGGTGCTGACGCCCCTCAGCCCCCAAACGGGCATCTCCAAGAAGATCGTCGATCCCCATCAGCGCGCGCAATTGCGAAGCCTGGTTCGGGAGTTGGTGGCCTCGAAGCCGGGCCCGGAAGGGTTCATCGTGCGCACCGCGGGAGGCGACACGGATCCGCAGGATCTCAAGGCGGATCTGGCCTACCTGACGCGGGTGTGGGCCGCCATTCAGGCTCGCGCGAAAGCGGCGCCGACGCCGGCCCTGCTTTACGAAGAGAGCGATATCGTCTTGAGAACGGTGCGCGATTTCTTCACCAAGGACATCGCCGAAGTCATCGTGGATGACCGGGGGGTCCACGAGCGGCTGACGGAATTTTTCTGCAGCGTGATGCCGCGCTATCTGGATCGGCTGAAACTGTACGAGTCCCCCACGCCCGTCTTTCACGAATACGGGCTCGAAGAGCAGATCGATCAGCTCCATCAGCGCCAGGTGCCGCTCCCGTCCGGGGGGTCGGTCGTCATGGAGCCGTGCGAGGCGCTGACGGCCATCGACGTGAACTCGGGCCGACTGATCCGGGAGTCGACGCCCGAAGATCTCGCGCTCAAGACGAATCTGGAGGCGGCCCGGGAGGCGATGCGGCAGATTCGCCTGCGGGACATCGGAGGGCTCATCGTCATCGATTTCATCGACATGAAGCAGAAGCGCCACCTCGCGCAGGTGGAACACGTGCTTCGGGAGGAGGCCCGCCGGGATCGGGCCCAGATGGTGATTCTTCCCATGAGCCTTTTCTGCCTGACACAGATCGCACGCCAGAAAATACGCCCCAGCGTCGCGGCCGTGTCCCACGATGCCTGTCCCGCGTGCGGAGGGACCGGCGTCGTGAAGAGCGTCGAGTCGATCGGCCTGGAGGTCATGCGCGCGTTGAAGAGCACGATGGACCGCGAGGACGTGGTCGTCGTCGAAGTGCGCGTCGGTCCGGACGTGCACGCGCATCTGGAGAGGAAAAAGGCCGAGATCGAAGAATTGGAGCGCAAATACGGGAAGCGGATTCGATATGTTCGCGTGCGCGATCAGCCCGACAACCGCGTTGAATTCGGATGCTACAACGCTCTCGGCGAGAAGGTGTTCGATTTCGTGCGATGACAAGAGTCAGAAGCCAGGAGCCAGAAGACAGGAGACAGAATAAGGAGGAAGAATCACGAGTTTGAGAAAGCCGGCGAAAACGTTCGAGGAGGCGCTCTCAATTCGAATTCATAGCGAAGCGTTCGGATTGGGGCCCCCTTTTCTGACTCCTGGCTTTTTCCTTCTGGTTTTGCCTCCTTGCTTCCGGCGGTTCCTTCTGGTATAAAACGCCCCCCTTTGAAGGAGTTCGTGCATGTACGCCATCATTCAGGATGGCTCGAAACAATACCGCGTCGAAAAGGGCGCGACCATTCAGTTCGATCGCAAGGCCGGCCGCACGGGCACGCTCGAGTTCACGAACGTCCTCGTCCTGCACGACGGCGAGAAGGTGCGCGTCGGCACGCCGACCCTACCGGGGGCCACGGTCGTCGGCGAGATCGTCAAGGAAGCGACCGATCGCAAGATCCGAGTATTCAAGTACCGCCGGCGGGAGGGATATCATCGGACCGTCGGCCACCGGCAAAAGCACACCTTGGTCAAGATCACGGACATCGTGGCGGGTTAACGCGGCGTCCCATCAGGCATGGAACGGGAATAGCGCCTTCATAATTGTGTTCCGCCCGTTCCCGCGGTACAAAGAAACCGATGTTTCGCGATGAGCTTGCGCTCCGGGTGAAGGCCGGCGATGGCGGGGCCGGCTGCGTGGCGCTGCGTCGGGAGAAATACGTTCCTCGCGGCGGACCCATCGGCGGCGACGGCGGGAAGGGTGGAGACGTCGTGTTCGCCGCCGACGGCAATTACAACACTCTGTACCACCTGACGCATCAACCCCGTTTTGCAGCGGAGAGCGGCCGGCCGGGAGACAGCAAGGGCGGCACGGGTCGCAGTGGACGCGATTTGCTCCTCCTTGTTCCCCCGGGGACGCGGATCTGGGACCACCGAACCGGGGCTCTGTTGAAAGATCTCGAGGCGGCGGGGCAGAGGGTGGTGGTGTGCCGGGGAGGGAAGGGAGGGCGCGGCAATCGGCGCTTCGCCACTCCGACACGTCAGACTCCCCGGTTCGCGGAGCCGGGTCGAGCCGGCGAGGCGCGGCGACTGCGACTCGAACTGCGAATGATCGCGGACGTCGGGTTCATTGGCATGCCCAACGCGGGCAAGTCCACGCTTCTGTCCCGCCTCTCCGCGGCTCGGCCGCGCGTGGCCGCCTACCCGTTCACCACGATCACGCCCAACCTGGGCATTCTCAAAGGGGATGATGCCCGCACCTGCGTTCTGGCGGACCTTCCCGGACTCATCGAGGGGGCTCATGCGGGAAAAGGCTTGGGGGACCAGTTCCTGCGTCATATCGAGCGAACGCGCCTGCTGCTGCATCTGGTGGACGTGACCCCCGTGGCGCTGAAGCCGCCGGAAGAAGCCTATCGCCTGGTCCGGCGCGAAATCGAGAGCTACAGCCCGGTGCTGGCGGCCAAGCCGGAGATCGTGGTCGCCACCAAGATGGACGCCACCTCCTCGCGCCGTCCCTTGACAACGCTCGCCAAAGTCGTTCGAGAGGTCTCCGGAGGCGAGGTATGGGAAACGTCGGCCGTCACCGGGCGGGGCGTCCCGGAGCTGGCGCGCCGCTTGTTCAACGCGCTAGAGCGGATGAAAGGCGAACTGGAGGCTCCCCGGATGATGTAGAATAGCATGCAGGTGGAGGAAGAAGGCGGACGGCCCAATCGAGGACCTATCGTTATGGATCTCACGAACATTTTCGCGACCGTGGTCAAGGAAGACGCGTCGGACCTGTTCCTGAAAGTCGGATCTCCTCCCTCCTTGCGCGTGATGGGGCGCGTCGTGTCGACTGGCGAACCCTTGATCACGGAAGAGATCATGTTGGAGTTTTTCAATCAGGTCACCGACGATTACAACAAGAAGCGGTTCAGCGAGCGGGGAGAAGTCGACGCCTCCTACGAGATTTACGGCGTGGGCCGCTTTCGGGCCAACATCTTCAGGCAGCGCGGCTACATCGGCATGGTGTTCCGGCACATCCACTCCAAGATACCGGCGCTGGACGAATTGAACCTGCCGGCCGAAACGCTCAAACGGCTGGCGCTCCTGCCCCGCGGCTTGATTCTCGTGACCGGAACGGCGGGTTCGGGCAAGTCCACGACCATCGCCTCCATGCTCCATTACATCAACCAGAACGAGGAGAAGCACATCATCACGATCGAGGATCCCGTCGAGTTCACCTTCACCGATGATAAGTGCGTCTTCGAACAGCGCGAGGTGGGGCAGGACACGGAGAACTTCGCCAGCGCGCTCAAGCACGCGGTGCGCCAGTCTCCCGACGTCATCTTTGTGGGCGAGATGCGCGATTTGGAAACCATGGAGGCGGCCGTCAACGCCGCGGAGACGGGACACCTCGTCTTTTCCACGCTGCATTCGCCCAACGCGATGCAGACGGTGGACCGCATCATGAACCTGTTCCCTCCGCACCAGCACGAATTCCTGCGCATGCAGATGTCGCAGCTCCTGGAGGGCGTGATCTCCCAGCGGCTGATTCCCGTCAAGGACGGGACGTCGCGCATGCCGGCCATCGAAATCATGGCCGCGACGCCGACGACCCGGGAGCTGCTCCAGCAAGGCAAAACCCGGGAGCTGTACAAGGCGTTGAAAGAAGGGGCATATTACGGATGCATGACGTTCAACCAGTCGCTCAAGTCCCTGCTGGAACGCGACTTGATCACGCTGGAAGACGCCTTGGCGGCCGCGGACAGCCCGGACGAGCTGAAGCTGGAGCTGCGCGGCATTCAGAAGGAAGCCGTGGCGCGGTTCAATTTTCGGAGTGGCACGGTTCGTTGAGGAAGGCGAGGAGGCGGAGAGGCGCGCTTCACGGAGACGGCGCGTGGTTTCGCGAAATGATCCATCCTCCGGCCGACCCGGGCGTTTATTTATAGAGAGAGTGATCGCTCATGTCCCCGATCAAGAAATTTAACGCGGCGCTGTGGGGGGGAAACGCCCTGCTCCTGACGGCCATCACGGTGTTTTCGTTGCAGTTCCTGATCCTGCCGGAGCCGAAGTCGTATCTGACGGACATCGAACCTCCCCGAGTCGAGCCGGCGAGTGCCCAAGGTCGCGGTCTGCACGACTACGGCCTCCTGCGAAACCTTCCCAATCCCCTGCGCCCTCCCAAAAACCCGTCGGCGAACCCGGTGGCGGTGTCGGATTTCCACGCCAAGGTGATCGGAGCCGACCGGGTCGCCGGGGACCCGAACTCCGCCGTCGCCTATCTTTTCGTTCCGACGCGGAATCTCTACGTCAACGCGTACATGGATGAACCGATTCGCGACCCGCTCGAGAATCGAGACGTTCCGGAGCTGGCCGGGTGGAGGCTGGTCGGCATCACGACCACTCACGCGACGTTCACCAGCGGGCAGAAAGAGGCGACGCTCCCGCTCCAGGATCTGACGCTTCCGCCGCCCGCCACGCAATCCGCGGGGTCCGGCGCCCGGGCGGACCATACACCCTGGGACAAATCGAAATATCAAAGCAAGTTGACGCGGAGCACGGATCAGCTCGAGATATGGCAAATCGATCGCGACGAAGCGGCCTGGCTGATGGACAACTGGAAGGACGCGCTCCAGGGGGTCACCCTCTCTTCCTATCCCCAGGGTGGCTTGAAAGTCGATGCCCTTCCGGGGGGCGGCGTGGCGGCCGAGCGGGGTCTGCGCGTCAATGACGTGATCCGCTCCATCAACGGCCATCGCCTCGACAACGTGCAGAAAGTCGAAGAGATTCTTCGCCGGATGCCGCGCCATCAGCAGTCGATCCAGATCATGCTGGATCGAGCCGGCCGGAGATATACGCTTCACTACAACCTGGCTCGGCCGGGTCGCTGACCTCCGCCACATCATGCTCCTGGCCGCTTTCGACGTGGGCAATACGAGATTCCATGCGGGTCTGTTCGCCCCGACGTCGGATGGCGTCGCGGTGGTGGAGGTTCGCTCCGCCGCTCGGCCGGACCTTGATTTCTTCCGGCGGTGGCGGGTTCCCGTCGCCGATGCCGTCTACGCGTCGGTCAATCCGGGCATGGACCGGATCGTCGAGCGGACGGTTCTGGGGGGGTGGGGCGTGCGCCCCCGGCGGATGGGACGGGATTTCCCGGCGGCCATCCACAACCGCACTCGGCGGCCGGCGGCGACCGGTCTGGACCGCTTGGCGAACGCCGTCGCGGCCTGGCGGCGATGCCGGCGCGCGTGCGCGGTCGTGGATTTGGGAACGGCGATTACGTTCGACCTCATCGATGCGCGAGGCCGGTTCTTGGGAGGGGCGATCGCTCCCGGTCTGAGGCTCCAGGCGCGGGCGTTGAACGAGGGGACCGGTCTGTTGCCTCTCGCGCCCCCGAAGGTCCGCACGGCGCCGGGACGCGAAACGCGGGAGGCGATCCAGGTGGGGTTGACCTGGGGGATCTCCGGCCTGGTGCGCGAAGGCATACGCCGGACCGCGGCGCACGTAGGGACACGCCCCTACGTCTTCGGCACCGGGGGAGACGCGGAGAGGTTCCGCGATCTCTTCGACGAAGTGGTGCCGCATCTCACCTTGGAGGGAATCGCCCTTTCGTTTCTGGCGCGGGCATGAAGGAAACTGTCGCGGTGCTGGACACGCCCTCCGGTCTCGGAGGCGTCGCCGTCCTCCAGATCGTCGGTCCCGCGGCTCGCCGCATCGCGATCGGCGCGGGCGTGAAGTTGGACCCGGCGCCCGCCTACAGCCGCCTGGACGATGACGTGCTTGCCTGTTTCTGGGACGAGCGCGCCTCGCCCTGGAAACTCCCCACGGTCGAGATCTCGTGCCACGGCGGAACCGCCGCGCCGCGCGCGCTTCTCGCGCGGCTGGGGGTGCCCTTGATGCCGGCGGAGCGGTTGTACGCGGACGCCGTCCGGCGCCGCGCGATGGATCGGACCCGGGCCGAAGCCCGGCTTCATCTGACCCAGGCTCTCACCGTGCGCGCCGCCGGCATGCTGCTCGCGCAAGCGGAAGGCGCGCTCGCCCGGGCGGTGGCTCGGATGAGGACGCCCGCGGACGCCGAGCGACTCCTCGCGACGGCCGCGATCGGGCGGAAATTGGTGGAACCGCCCCGGGTCGTTCTTGCGGGACCTCCGAACGCCGGGAAATCGACGCTCTTCAACGCCTTGGCGCGTCAGGATCGGGCGTTCGTCTCCGATACGCCCGGCACCACGCGGGATCCCGTCGAAGAGACGGTCGCCATGAACGGATTTCCCGTCCGGCTCGTCGATACGGCGGGATTGGCCGAAGCCCCCGAAGGACTGGAGCGTGTGGCGGTGCAACGATCGCGGGAGGCGCTCGCTTCGGCGGCTCTGACGGTATGGGTTCGTGACGCGCGCGTGCCGGGCCTTCCCGCTTCCGGGGTTCGGGCGGCAAACAAGACGGACGTGCCGGAAGCCCGCGCGGCGCGGGGCGAGATTCCGATCTCCGCCAGGACCGGCGCAGGGCTTGATCGGTTGCGGCGTGCCATCGCGCGCGCTCTCGGGTTGCGGGCGGTGCGGGGCCCGGTCGTGTTTACCGCCCGCCAGGAGACCCTGCTGCGAAGGGCGGCGTCCGGTGCGCGCGTTGAGGAGATGCGGGAGAAAATCCTCTGGACCTGACCTCCCGAAGACCTTTTGGAGATAGGGAGATGTGGGGAGATAGGGTGATGCGGACAGGAAATCCATCTCCCTATCTCCCCGCATCAGCCGATCTCCTGAGAGAGGGGGATATATGTGTTTTTTCGGGAGAATCACCTTCTGACGTTCTCGGATCTCCCGTTCTCCTCCCGGCGACGGACTTCCGGCGCGCCGGGCGATTTGATTCGGGATGGGTTCGCCGGTATACTTCCTCAACTCTGAGGAACCCTGCATGGCGTGGACTTCCCAAGTCCTCGCGACGACTCGCTGGAATCAGGCTCATCTCCTTGGAATTCGCGATCTCTCCCGCGACGATCTCCTGTCCGTCTTGTCCGTGGCGCGCGAGCTGAAGAACGTTCCGCCGAGCGACGCTCCGCTGCGCGGGCGCCGGTTGCTGGCCTTCTTCGTCGAATCCAGCACGCGAACTCGAACCTCCTTCGGGATCGCGGCGCGCCGGTTGGGAATGGAGGTGATCGACGTTTCTCCCGGCTCGTCGAGCCTTTCCAAAGGGGAGTCGCTCAAGGACACCACGCGCACGATTGACGCCATGGGAGTGGACCAGGTCGTCATCCGGCACCCGGCGTCAGGGGCCCCGCGGTTCGTGTCGAACGCTCTGCGTGCCTCGGTGATCAACGCGGGAGATGGCGCCAACGAGCATCCCACGCAGGCACTGCTGGACCTGTTCACCATGGAGGAACGGCTGGGACGGGTGACGGGGCTCCGGATCGCGCTCGTGGGAGACATTCTGCACAGTCGCGTGGCGCGCTCCAACCTCTGGGCGCACCGGCTGCTGGGCAACCGCGTCACCGTGGTCGGGCCGGCCACGCTCGTGCCGCGGGACGTGCAGGCGATGGGCGCGGACGTGTCGCACCGGTTGGATCCGGTCCTGGAGACGCACGACGTCATCATGATGCTGCGGCTGCAACTGGAGCGGCAGCACGCCGGACTATTTCCTTCCACGGCGGAATACGCGGAGCTGTTCGGACTGACGCGCGAGCGGCTCGCTCGGCTTCGCGAGGACACGATCGTCATGCATCCGGGGCCGATGAATCGCGGATGGGAGATCTCGGCGGAGGCGGCCGACAGCGGGCGGTCGGTGATCCTGGATCAGGTCGCCAACGGAGTATTCGTCCGCATGGCGGTGTTGTTGCTGCTGGATTCCGCGCGGGGGAAAAACTTGACCACCAAGGCACCAAAACATGAAGAACGTGTTTCATGATCCTGAACCAGGGAGGTCACGGAGGAATCGGAGCGCACGGAGAAGAATATCCACCACGGAGACACCAGGCTCGGAGAAAAATTAGAGGATGCAAAGATTTTGGAGACAAGGTGATCGGAAGATGCTGAAAGATGGGTTCCCTCCCAATCATAGCTCCTCATCTCCACGATCTCCCTATCCCCTTAAGAAATCTTCTCCGTGGCTCTGTGCCTCCGTGGTAAATCTGTGCTTCGTCTCCTCCGGGGGCTCCGATCCGGATACCTTGCAACAGCAACGAAGGACCTCATGGCGGTAACCATCCTGATCAAGGGCGGACGGGTCATCGATCCCGCGTCGAAACGCGATGAGATCGGCGACGTATGGATCGTGGACGGGAAGATCGCCGCGTCGGGCCACGCCCCGCAGCGAACGATCGAGGCCCGGGACCAATGGGTGGTTCCCGGCTTGATCGACCTCCACGTCCATCTGCGCGAGCCGGGTCACGAAGCGAAAGAAACCATCGCCTCCGGATGCGCGGCCGCGGTCGCGGGCGGCTTCACGTCCGTCGCCTGCATGGCCAATTCGGGCCAGCCCCTGGATTCCGCGATGGCGATCCGCTACGTGCTGGACCGGGCCCGGGAGGCGGGATCGGCCCGCGTCTTTCCGATCGGCGCCGTGACCAAGGGATTGCGGGGGGAGCAGCTTGCGGAAATCGGCCTGATGGCCAAGGCGGGAGCGAAGGCGTTCTCCGACGACGGCGTTCCCATCGTGAACTCGGAAATCATGCGCCGCGCGCTGGAATACGCCGCGATGTTCGGCTCGTGCATCGTCAGCCATTGCGAAGATCCCGACCTCACCCGAGGCGCGCTCATCAACGAAGGACGCGTCGCCACGGAGCTGGGTCTGCGCGGCTGGCCGTCGGTCGCGGAGGCTTCCATGGCGGCGCGCGACGTGATGCTGGCGCGGTGGACCGGCGGCCGCGTGCACATAGCGCACGTCAGTGCGCGGGAGACCGTCGAAGTCATCCGCGCCGCCAAGCGGAACGGCGTTCGGGTCACCGCGGAGGCCGCGCCGCACCACGTGACGCTGACGGAGGAGCGGTTGCGCGAGTACGACTCCCGCTTCAAGATGAACCCCCCGTTGCGGACGGCCGAGGATGTCGAATCCGTGCTCGCCGCGCTGGCGGACGGAACGATCGATTGCATTGCCAGCGATCACGCGCCCCATACCACGGAAGAGAAGGAGCAGGAACTGGCCGCCTGCCCCAACGGCGTGGTCGGATTAGAGACCACGCTGGGCGTCGTGCTGACGGACCTCGTGACGAACGGGAAGCTTTCCGCCACGCGCGCCGTCGAGGCCATGACGGTGAATCCCGCTCGGATCCTGGGCGTGCCGTACGGAACGCTCGCGGTGGGGGCGCCGGGGGACATCACGGTCATCGATCCGGCTCGGAAGTGGACCGTGGATCCTGCGAAGTTCCGTTCGAAAGGGCGCTCGACACCATGGGCGGGTCGAACGCTGAAGGGAGCGGCGGCGGTCACGATCGTCGAAGGGCGGATCGTCCACGATGTATGAGCATCGCCGCACGCTATCCTGTCACGGTTCGTGTGCGGTGGTGTCCCAACTCCAGGGCCCGAAGTCTCATTTCCCCGCAGCCCCTCGACCTTGCTCGGGGCAGGCCCTTCGGCTCTCCCGGCCTCCCTCGGGACAGGCCCCCCAGGGGGAGAAGGGGGAAGCCGACTCTGGACGTGGGACTCCGGACCTGGGACTCTTATAGGCGCATGCTGCTCATCGATGGATATAACCTGCTCTTCAAGGCGTGGCGGGGGAAATCGAGTTCTAAAGCGTTGGCGGCTCAGCGCGACGCGCTCGTGGAACGAATCCGGACGTATTGCCTCACGTCAGGCCAGGTGGCGCGGATTTATTTCGATCCTCGCAAGATCCGACCGTTCACGACGCTGACGGGGCACCAGCGGCGCCCGCCCGTCGAAGTGATATACCTGGGCGACGTCAGCGCGGACCAAGCCATCCTCGAACGGGTGCGCGCCTCCGGCGATCGCACGGAATATCGCGTGATCACGTCGGATCGCGAGGTGTCGGCGGCGGCCGCCAAACGCCGTTTTCAGACGACGGAGGCGGCGGAATTTCTCGCGGAAATGGATCGAGCAGTGAAGCCTTCAAGTTCCGCCTCCCGGCCCAAGACCGAAGGAATTTCCGAAGACGAAGTCGACTTCTGGATGAAGGAATTCGGCCTGGGCGGAGAGCCGAAAGATTCCCACGACGCCTGACATGACCACGTACGTCTATTCCCCGCGCTACGGTCCGGAGTGGCCGGATCATGTCTTTCCCACCGAGAAGTACCGCTTGGTAGCGGAACGCTTGAAGGCGATCGGCGAGGCGCTCGTCGAGCCGGAGCCCGCGACGCGCGAGCAGATCTTGCTGGTTCACACGCGGGAGTATCTGGACCGTCTCGACGCGATGACCTCCACGCCGGCATTGGGATATTTCGAATTCGAGGTTCCGTGTTCGCGGCAGGTGGTGGACGCGTTCCGATACGCGGCCGGCGGCAGCATCCTGGCCGGGCGTTTGGCCCTTCGGGAAGGGGCCGCGGGCAATGTGGGAGGTGGATTCCACCACGCGTTCGCCGCGCACGGGGAAGGGTTCTGCATCCTCAACGACCTCGCGATCATGATTCGGGTGCTGCAAAAAGAGGGTTTGATCCGCCGGGCCGCCGTGATCGATCTGGATTTGCATCAGGGAAACGGCACGGCGCATATCTTTCGGAGCGATCCGGACGTGTACACATTCTCGATGCACCAGGAGAACAACTATCCCGTCAAGCAGCGCTCGACGTGGGACATCGGCTTGGATGATTTCACGGGAGACGACGAATATCTGAAACGGTTGCGCGATGCGATGCCGAAGATCCTGGACGGGCACAAGCCGGACCTCGTGGTCTATCAGGCGGGAGCGGACTGCTACAAAGAAGACAAACTCGGTCTGCTCAAGCTTACGATCGAGGGGATCGCCGAGCGCGACCGGATCGTCTACCGTGAGTCCCGCGCGCGCGGCCTCCCGGTGGCGGCGACGCTGGGAGGGGGCTATCCCGCCAAGACGGAAGACGTGGTCACGATCCACTTCAATACGCTTAAGTTGCTGGTGGAGACGTAGGAGCGTTCATCTCTGGTTTCCCCGTACCTTCACGGTGGAAGCGCCTGTCGTTCCGATACCGACCCTTTCACGGCCTGCATCTGAAAACTTTTCAATGTTTTGAATAATTTCGAGATCTGCGGAGACTAACTATAGGAAGCCCATGTTCTTCAAAACCCAAGCGAACGGCAAGTCGCACGCCGGGGAAGACCGTCCGGCGCCGGTTGCCGGATGCCGGAGGCCGCCGGGCGGACCTCGTCGCCGCCATGCTCATGAAGCATCGGTCGTACATGTACGCCTATCTTCTATCCGTCGTCCGAAACCCTCACGACGCGGAGGACCTGCTCCAAGAGGCTTCCGTGGTGGCGCTCCGGCGCGCGGACCAGCACGCCTCGGTGACGAACTTCAAGGCGTGGTTCAGCGAGATCCGCCACAACCTCCTGATGCGGCATGCCAAAAAATCGAGCCGCTCGGCGGACAGGCTGACGCCGGAGCTTCTGGAGCGGTGAGAGCAGACGGTTCAAGATCGGCGCGTCAACGAGGAAGAGGTCGTGTCGCGCGAGCGGGAGATGCTTCAAAAGTGCATGAAGGATTTGGCCGAACTGGCCCGGAAAGTGATCGACCTGAGATACGCGGAAGGGGCGGGCGTCTTTCTGATGATCCAATGCTCGAAAAGTTGAACGTCCTATCTTTTGGCCTCCGCTACCAGCGCCGCGAACAGCCTTCGTTGCTCCTCGCAATCCTGCGTCAGCTCCGGATGCCATTGCACGCCGACGGCGAATCGGTGCCGGTCGCTTTCGACGCCTTCGATCACTCCATCAGGGGCGTAGGCCGTGACCTTCAAATCTTTCCCCGGTCCGTGAATGCTCTGGTGGTGCGACGACCTGACCCGCGCCGTGCGCCGGCGCAGTACCTCCGCCGTGCGCGTGCCGGGCTCCGCCCGGATTTCATGGACGGCGCCGTTCGCGTGCGGCACTCCGGTTCCGTACACGTCGGGCAGGTGCTGATGGATGCTGCCTCCCAGGGCGACGTTCAGGAGCTGGCATCCGTAGCAAACGCCCAGGAGCGGCATGTTCCCGTCGAGCGCCCATCGCATCGCGAAGAAATCCGAATTTTCCTTGCGCTCAATAAGCGGCTCCATCCTGGAATGCGGCGTTTCACCCCAGCGCGCGGGATCGATATCGGTGCCGCCGGTGAAGAGGAGGCCGTCCAGTCGTTCCAGGAGTTCCCGCGCCTCCGCGCGGGTACGAAAAAACGGCATGAGGATGGGAACTCCGCCCGCGCGCCGGACCGCTTCGGGATACCGCTCGTCCAGCTTGTAATAAAATTCGGCGCCTTGAGAGAGCAGCTTGCAGTTGATTCCGATCCGCGGTCGCTTCTTGCCGGCACGAGGCATGAGGCATCAGACGGTTGGGGCGGCGGCTCGAATCACGGCTTCGATTTCCGAATCCGTCAGCACCCGGTTGGATTGCTTGGCCTTCTCGAGAATCGCGGAGACGAGGTCCTCGCGCACGGGTCGCCCGCGTTTTTCGAGCCAGTAGGCGACGTTCGACTTGCCGCTCATCGGCCCGATGGTGATCACCTGCTCGCGCCCGTAGTCGCCGGCGGGAACGCCCGAGTAAACTCGATCCGCCAGCCATCGATCCCCCTTTTTCAGCGCCTTGATGACCGCCGCGGCGTGCACGCCCGTCGCCGTCTCGAATGCATCCTTGCCCACGACCGGGTAGCCGTTCGGAATCGGTACCTGCGTCGCCCGGCTGACCGCCGTGCAATAATCGTAGAGCTTTCTCAGGTCGTTCTGGATCCATCCCATCAGTTTCAGATTGACCAGGATCTGATCCATGGGCGCGTTGCCGACGCGCTCGCCGATCCCCAGCGCGGTACCGTGAACGCGGTTCGCGCCCGCCGCCAGCGCCGCGATGGCGTTCCACACCGACAAGCCGCGGTCGTGATGCCCGTGGAAGTCCACCTTGACGTGCGTCAATTTTTCGTCCGCCAGGAGCTTCCGGATGTGCCGGATCAACCGAAAGACGCCGTGAGGCGTGGCGTGCCCACACGTGTCGCACAGACAGATGCGTTTCGCCCCGCATTCGATCGCCGTCAGATAAAGCCGCCGGATGTCGTCCGGGTGGGCGCGGGTGGTATCCTCCGTCACGTACATCACGTCCAAGCCGTTCTTCGTGGCGAAGGCGACCGCCCGACGCGTGTGCTCCAGCATCGCGTCCATCGTCCAGTCTTCCGCGTACCGGCGGATGGGCGACGAACCGATGAAGAGGCATGCTTCGATCGGTCGCCCGGTCTTTTCCACGATCTCCAGGATCGGCCGGACGTCCGCTTCCACGGTGCGCGCGGCGCAGTTGGCGGCCAGGAGCAGGCGGTCGCGCTGCATCGCCTGGGCGAGCTCCAGCGTGTCCCGCTTGACCACGCCTCCCGCTCCGGGCAGGCCGATGTCCGCGGTGTCGAGCCCGAGCGCGTCCATGAGGTGTAAGATGCGGATGCGCTCGTCGACGGTGGGTGTGACGACCGAAGGGGATTGCAGGCCGTCGCGCAGCGACTCGTCGTCGAATTCGATGGGATGAGGCGGCTTCGTCCAGCCGTCGTCGCCGGCGGTGTTCCAATCGTAGATGAGGTCGGCCGCCTCGGTCATGCACGCATGGTAGCCCTGAAAGGGGCGACGACGCAACTTCCTTCGCTGAAGCTTCGGAGGTCGGGAACGGCGGGGCTTGCTCTATCGGTCATTCGGACCGCGATCCTTTCCAGGCCACCTTGTCGTGCCGATCGACCCCGAAGAAGAGCAGCATGTTGCCGCTGCGGTGCACGTGGAGTCGGATGGCGCCCGCGCTTTCGGCGTCCTCGAACTCCGATACGAACCCCGCATCCTTCGCGTCCAGCTTCGAAGAACAGACGCGGACTCCCATCGGGAAGCGTTCATCCACGGCCGACAGCGGATCTCCGAGGCGGATCTGCTCGAAGCCGACCATGTCGACCGCCGGAGCGCCGAGCTGTCGGATGACGTAATAGGCGCCGCCGATGAAGGCGGCGACTCCAACCACGACGAAGAGAAATTCTTTCCTCATAGGCGGCCCCTCCTTTTGAAGAATCCCCATCAGGAAGTACGATCGAAACGCCTGCCTGGCTGGCATCCATCGAAATCGCGAAATGGACGGGGTCGGGGGGCGTCTTATTCATGCTCTTCCTTGCCGTGCGCGACCCGGCGGCATATAGTGACATCCGCGCCGCAACGGGCGCTCGCGGGGTTTCCACGGTGGTGGGGACGGAACATGGACCTCGTCGAAATCATCTATCTGGGCTGTTTCTTCCTGGGGCTGGGTTTCGCCGTCCTGTCCGGCCTGCTGTCGGGCGTCTTCTCGGGACACGCCGCTCCGCACCTGGATGTCGGGGACGCCGCCACGGGCGATCTCCATCCGACGATGGGAGGCGAAGTGCACTTTCCCCTCCTTTCACCGGTGACGGTGTCCATGTTCATCTCCACGTTCGGCGGGAGCGGCTACATCTATCGAAAGATGCTCGGCCTGCCGGATGTGGCGGGCGTCCCCCTGGCGCTGGGGACGGCGCTCACGGTGGCGTTTCTCGTGGCCTGGTTCTTTTACAAGATATTCCAGGCCACCCAGGGATCCAGCGAGGCGCATGTGTCCGATCTGATCGGCTTGGATGCGGAAGTGATCACGCCCATCCCGGCGGACGGCGTCGGCGAGATCGCTTACACATCCAAGGAAGCCCGGTTCAACGCGCCCGCCCGAACGCCGGACGGAAAGCCGCTGCCGGCGCGCGCGCTCGTCCGGATCGTGAAGATCGTCGGCGGCACGTACGTGGTTGAAAAGGTCCGATAAACGGAGGCGTTCCATGGGCGTGATGAACGTCGTTCTCATCGTGGGCGGCCTGCTCCTCATCTTCTTCATCTTTCTGGCCATCTATGCGGCCCGGTACGTCAAAGTGGGGCCCAACGAGGTCCTGATCGTTTCCGGCCGGAGACGCCGAATCGTCGAGCCGGGCGGAAGGGTTCACGAAGTCGGATACCGCATCAAGGCGGGCGGCGGAACGTTTGTCTGGCCCGTGCTGGAGAAGGCGGAAGTCCTTTCGCTCGAACTGATGACGATCGATGTGCGCACGCCGGCGGTCTATACGGTCACCGGCGTGCCCGTCGTGGTCGACGGCGTGGCCCAAGTGAAGGTGAAAAGCGACGACCTCTCCATCCGCACCGCGTCGGAGCGGTTCCTGTCGAAGACGCCCAGCCAGATCATGAACATCGCGCTTCAAACGCTGGAAGGGCACTTGCGGGCGATCATCGGCCGGCTCACGGTCGAAGAGCTGTACCGCGACCGCGAGGCCTTCGCGCAGAAAGTGCAGGAGGTGTCGTCCGGCGACTTCGCCAACATGGGCCTCTCGATCGATTCCTTCACGATCAAGGAGATTCGCGACGACCAGGGATATCTCGACGCGCTGGGCAAGCCGCGCATCGCGCAAGTGAAGCGCGACGCCGTGATCGGGGAGGCGGAAGCGACGCGCGACGCGACGATCAAAAGCTCGGAGGCGCACCAGATCGGCCAGAAGGCGCGGCTCCAGGCGGAAACGCAGGTGGCGGAGGCGACGCGCGATTACGAGATGAAGCGCGCGGATTATCAGGCCTCCGTGAATCAAAGAAAGGCGGCCAGCGACCTGGCCTACGATCTTCAGAAGTTTCAGACGCAACAGGCCGTGAAAATGGAGGAAATGAAGGTCCTCAACGTCGAAAAAGAGCGGATGATCGAGATCAGGCAAAAGGATCTTCAGGCCACGGTCCAGAAGCCCGCCGAGGCCGAACGGTTCCGCATCCAGCAGATCGCGGACGCGCAGAAATACCAGATCATCGCGGAGGCGGACGCGCGGGCGCTGGCGGCGCAGAACATCGGCCGCGGCGAGGCGGAGGCGATCAAGGCGAAAGGCTTGGCGGAAGCCGAAGTGATCCTGGCCAAGGGACAGGCCGAAGCCGAAGCGATGCGCAAGAAAGCCGAAGCGTGGCGCGCGTACAACGAGGCGGCGATCGCGCAGATGTTCATCGAGAAGCTTCCGGAGCTGGCGAAAGCGGTCGCAGAACCGCTGAGCAAAACGGATCGGATCACCATCGTCTCCACGGGAGGAGGGCCGGATGGGCTTGGCGCTTCGAAAGTGACCAAAGACGTCATCGACATCATCAGCCAGCTTCCGCCCGTACTCGAAGGCGTCAGCGGCGTCTCTTTGAAGGATCTGCTGTCGAGAGTTCCGGGGATCGCCGGGAAGGCGGCGACCGGCGGCGGGTCTCGGAAAGCGGACATCGGGGACGGAGAGGATCCGAAGGGCGGCGGCCGCGGCGCGTGAGGTGATTCGATTTTCGTTGTTTCTTCAGTTCCTCCCTGCTCTAATGGCCCTTCCTTCGAAGGGAACTCTTCGAGTTGGCTGCCAGCGAGAACGGGCCCGCCTGCACGACCATCCGACCGATCCCCACCGAAGGCCGTGTGTTGTTGGATTTCGAGTTTATTCGAGCAAGGAGTTCCGTGTGAACATCTTCGTAGGCAATCTGTCGTATGACGTTTCCGAGGACGAGCTGCGCGCCGCTTTTGAGGCGCACGGCGAGGTGGCATCCGCTTCCATCATCATGGATCGGATGACCGGGCGGTCCCGCGGGTTCGGATTTGTGGAAATGCCGGACAAGAACCAAGCCACCGCGGCGATTCAGGCCTTGAATCTTCAGGAGTTAAAGGGTCGAGCGATCACCGTGAACGAGGCGCGTCCGAAGTCGGAAGCGCCGCGCGGCGGCGGTTTCGGCGGCAAGCGCGGCGGCTTCGGCGGCCGGCGCGACCGCTGGTAAACCCTCCCTTCGTTATCCGCACCGGCCCCGGAGCCCGTCCGGGGCCGTTTTTTTTCCATCGAGAAAGTCAGGGAGTATTTCACAATCTATAAATGACGTAGGTATGATCGGTCTGTTTCCACGACCGTGTCTCCCCGAAAGGAAGCATTTTATGGACTGGGCGGTGGTGACAACCAAAGGAGAGGTGGCTGTAACCGCGCCGCTCTTCCACGAGGATACTACATGGCAAGACGCACCATAGCGTGGGCCGGCGTGGCGTCCGGCTTCCTGCTCCTCTCGATGGTCGCGGCGTGCTTCCTGATTTCCTGTCTCTTGGGCAACCCCGAGCCACCGACCTTGGGAAATCTCGTTCCTCCCCACCCGGCGATCCCGCCCCTTCGCCTCGCCGTGTTCGGCGATACCCAGAAGGGGCTCGCCACATTCGCCGCCCTTCTCGAGAAGGCCAAGGCGGAAGGCGCGGAATTGGCCGTCCATACCGGTGACCTGGTCAGCCGCGCGGATGAAGCGCATTACCGTTTGGCGAAAGCGGTCCTGAGCCGGGCGGGATTCGAAGCTCCCTTTCTGGTAGCGCCGGGGAATCACGATCTGAAGGGCGACCCGACGCTGTTCGAACGGCACGTAGGCCCGAAAGAGATGGCATTCCGATGGGGTGGGATCGATCTGGTGATCCTCGACAACGCTCTCGGTTTCCCCGATCTGGAGCGCGTCGAGCGCGTCTTTCGAGCGGCACGCGGTCCCATCATCGTTTTCTGCCATATTCCGCCGCTGGATGTCTCTCGAGAGCCGGCTTTCGTTCGGCCTGGATACGAAGCGTTCGCCGCGCTGCTGGGAAAGTATCCGGTGCGCTACGTCTTCAGCGGCCACGCTCATGGATATTGGAGGATCGAAAGGGAAGGCGTCATCTTCATCGTCAACGGGGTGGGAGGCGATTACGAAAGCTGGCAGCTCGATCAGCCGGCTTACCTGACGCTCGTGGACGTGGAGCCGGTGATGTTGCGAGATCGGGCGGTCCAGCAGCCGCCGGTTCATGGCGTACGGCATAACCTCGAACACCTTGCCGCCGGGCATGTGGTGCCGTTGGCGACCCGTCCTTGGGGGATCGGCCTCCTGCTCCTGCTTGCGGGAGGGGTGACATGGGGAGGGATCCGGCTGCTCAGGCGTCGTTCGTGATACTACCATTTGAATCTCAAGGGCTTGCAAAAACAGTGAACCATTCCGCCGCTCGCCGGTTTAAGTAGGGTGCATGTTGAAGAAGCCGGACTGCGCCTTTGTCCGTTCCAACCTTTACCTTTATCGCGCCGGGGAGATGGGCGAAGAGGAGTCGGTAGCGCTGGGGGCTCATTTGGCTGGCTGCCCTGAATGCATGGGTGAAGCTCGCGCCGACCAATCGAGTCTTTCTCTCTTGAACGTCATCGACGAGATCATTCCGAATCCCGACATCTGGAATCGCATCGCCATCGAGGTGGAACGGGACGCCTCGGCGGTGCGCCCCCGACGCCAAGGGCGGGTTCTATCCCTGTCCTTGCGGGTCGCGGCCGCGGCCAGCATCCTGGCGGCGGTGTTCTCCTTTATTTTCGTGGCTCAAACGGGCGACGCGGACGCGGCGACGGTCGCCTACGCGGCGCCGGGGACGGACATCGCGCCGGGCCGGCAGGTTCGCTCCGGCGAGCTTTTCATGGCTCCGGGGTACGTGGTCCTCGCGCTTCCCGATGTCGGCACGCTGAAACTCAACCGCGGAACGGAGATCACGTTCGACGGTCCCCGCCATGTGCGCTTGGCGAAGGGAGAGCTCTTTGCGGAAATCATTCCCTCGGGTCGGGGCTTCGCGGTGGAGAGCGGGGACGCCACGGTCAAGGTATTGGGGACCCGCTTCGGTGTGAAGTCCGCTCAGTCGTCGCCTTCAACGGTATACGTCGTGGAGGGTACCGTCGAAGTGGAAGCGGCCTTTGGGCGGCTGTCGTTGTCGGGTCGCCAGATGGCGACGGTGGGCCGTCCCACCACGTCCCTCAAGGATGAGGCGCTTCTCTGGATCGCCGCCTATGAAACTCCCTCGCTGGCCTTGACGGCGTTCGCCGCCGAGGCGGGCGCGGTTTCGAGAGGCGATCCGGTGGATCTCCACGTGGCGTTCAGGACCAATTCCCCCGCGCCGGTGCTGCTCCCTCCGCTGGACGATCTCCTCCAGCAACTTCAGGTGCGGGTCACCGATCCTTCCGGCAAAAGTTACCTGGCTCGCCCGGCCGCCGTGGTCAAGGAAGATTTCCAGACGCGGGGCCCGGGAGGGCCGATTCGCTTCGATGTCTCCACGCGATGCGGAATGGTCCTCCGCGTGGATGCCGCGCTCTTCCCCGGCGCCGGTCCATATTCTCTCTCGGTGGGCTATCAACCTTCCGCGGTTGTCCGTACTTCCGATTGGTGGAATCGGTCGGTAGAATCTGACTCTTTCCAAATCGAGGTGCGTTAAATGGCAATCGCGAAGACCAAGCTCTCCGAAATCTCCCATCGCCTGGAACGGATGCGGGCGTCGATCCGCTCGCTCTTCATGATGGACGGCGTCTCGCGCGCCGTCTTGGCGCTGGGCGTGTTCGTGATCGTCACGTTTTCGCTGGATTGGCTCTTCATCCTTCCCGCCTGGTTCCGGTTGCTCCTGCTCCTGGGAGGCTTGGGCGGCTTCGGGTGGATCGCGGCCCGCCGCCTCGTCTATCCGTTGAGCGTGCGGATCAGCGACGACGATCTGGCCATCTTCGTGGAGCGTTTCTATCCCGAGTTGCGCGACCGCTTGATCTCGGCCATTCAGCTCGCCCGGCACGCGGAGGATCGGGTGGAAGACCGCGTGGCCGGCTTCAATTCCCCCGAGTTGGTGGATGCGCTGATCGACGATGCCGGGCGCGCCACCCAGGCGCTCGATTTCAACCGCGTCGTCGTGCGCCAGCACGTGATGAAGATCGCCACGTGGGCCGCCGTCCTCGTCCTGGCCCTGGGGATCGGAGCCGCCGCCCGATCCGATCTGGCGGGAATCTATCTGAATCGCGTTTTCGGCGGCAAAGCCAAGTGGCCTCAGAGGACGCATCTGATCCTCCTGGATTTCGATCCCGAAAGCCGAAGCCGCACCGTCGCCCGGGGAATGGACGTGACGATCGCGGTCAAGGTCAAAGAGGATTCCGTAGATCCCGGCAAGGTCGTGCTCCGATACAAGTTCGATTCGGGCGAGGAGGGCGAGGAAGTGATGGCGAAGGTGCAGGACCGCTATACGCACCTCTTCCCGCATCTTTCCGGTCCGTTCGAGCTCATCATTCGCGGCGGCGACGACGAGAGCGAGCCGCACTACATCAAGACGGAGAATCCGCCGACGCTGACGGAGACGCAGGCTTTCTTCGTGTACCCCGACTACATCGGCCTCGAAGATACGCCTCCGGAACGGCCCCAGCAAGGCGGCAATGTCGAAGTTCCGATGCACACCCAAGTGAAGATCGTCGGATTCAGCAACGAGGACCTCGCCGAAGCCAGGCTGATCGTCGGCGTGAAGGGGAAAGAGAAGGAATCCGCGATGGTCCTCGAGAAGGATCCGGCCGGAAAGCCTCGGCGGATCTGGGGCCTGTTCAAGGTGGAAGATCAATATTCCGAATATCAGATCCAGCTCAAGGCGGTAAATCAGCTCGAAAACGTCGACCCGATCCGATACACCGTCAAGGGCATTCCGGACCAGAAGCCCATGGTCAAGGTCATCGAGCCTCCCGGCGACGAAACGATCACCGAAATCTGCAAGCGACCCATCATCCTGCACACCGAGGACGATCATGGCGTGGCGCAGGTCTGGATGGAGGCGCGCGTCATCGGATCGAAGACCACCGACTGGCAGAAGATGGTCTTTGGTCCCGACGAGAATCGGCCGCGCGAGTACAACCGCCAGGTCAAGAAGGTGGAATCGCAGTACGTTCTGGACGTAGCGCCGCTGGGGGCGAAGGAAGGCGATTACGTCGAGATGCGGTTCATGGCGAGCGACTACAAGCCCGAAGCGAACGTGTATGTTTCCCGGCCGTATCGCCTGGGCGTGGTGTCGATGGCGGCTCTGGAAAAGCAGCTTCAGGATGCGATCGATCAGATCAAGAAGCAGCTTAACTCCCAGGAAAACAGCCAGCGGCTCGCGCTGGAGCTGACGATGCGGACGGAGCAGAGGCTCAGCGGCGTGGACTCCCTGAGCGTGGAGCAACAAGGGGAGATTCGCGGGCTGGCGTTCCGGCAGCAGGGCATCGGGGAGAAGCTGGCTCAGAGCGCGCGGGACGTCAATCGAGTGCGCCTGCGCGGATTGTGGAACGGCGTGTTCGATGACAGGGCGGCGACCACGCTGAAGAACGCGATCGAGGCGCTGCGGGAGGCCGCGGGCTCGGTGTCGGAGCCCAATCCGAACGCCTACTCGCCGAAGGCGTCCACGCTCCTGCACAACGCGTCGCGCGCGAACGCGCGGGAGCGGCTCCAGATCTTCGGCGCGATCCAGCAGCTTCAGGGTTTGGTGCTGGAGAGCATTCGGGCCGCCGTCCGCTATCTGGAGAACTGGGCGACGTATCAGGAAATTGTCGGCTACTTCCGCGGTCTGAAAAGCGATGTGGAAGGGGCCAAGAAGGAAATCATCAAGTAGGGTGGACTTGTTTTTGGAGGTCTCATGAGCACGAAGATGGGTCGTTGGGTCGCGGGCTTCGCCTTGACGGCCTGGGTGCTGGCGCCCGCGGCGGCCGTCGTGGCGCAGGATCAGGAGGCCGCCAAGAAGATCGCCGAGGCCAAGGAGACTCTCGCCAAGATTCAGACGGTGGGACAAAACCTGGTCGAGAAGTTGAAAGACAAGGCGCCCCAGCAGGCGGAACGGCTCCAGAAGGCCCTCCTCATGGTCAACGAGGAGACCGTTCGGGAGAGGTTGGACGAGATCCTGGCCGAGCTCCAAAAAGGCAACGCGGACAACGCGGCCGGCGCGGCCGACGCGGTGATCGAGTCCATCGAGAAAATCCTGAGGCTCCTGGAGGATCGGGAAAGCAAGGAGGAGCGGGACAAGAAGAAGGAAGCGCTGGAGAAGATTCTCGAGGACCTGAAAAAGGCCATCAAGGAAGAGAAGGACATCATCAAGAAGACCGAGGAGGTCGACAAGCAGCGCTCCAAGGAGTTCGAGCAGATCCAGAAGGACCTCGCCGATCTCATCCAAAGGCAGAAAGAGCTGACGGAGCGCACGGAGGGCGGCCCTCCGAAAGGGCTCATCCGGCAAATCGAGGATACGATCCGGGAAATCGAGAAGCTCGAGAAGGACCAGCGAGACGCCTACCAGAAGGCGGAAGACGCCAAGAGCAAGGATCTGCGCGACGTCGGCGACATGATCCGCAAAGTCGACGATTTGATGAAGCGCCAGGAAGAGGTCAAATCGGACCTGGAGAAGTTCGACAAGAAGTACTCCGCACTGGAAAAGGCGCTCCAGGAGCTCGATCGGCTGATCGAACGGCAGCGGGAAGCCGTGAAGAAGACGGAAAAGGCGCTCGAGGCGCCCGACAAGGCCAACCTCAAGGGGCTCGACAAGGAACAACAGGATATCGAGGAGGACACCTGGGCCCTCGGCCACGAGCTGTACAAGAACGTGATGGTGGGCACCGAGGAGGAGAAGAAGAAGGCTTTGAAGACTCTGGAGGACGCAACGGACGCCATGAAGGCGGCCTCCGAAAGCTTGAGGGACTCCCAGCCGGACCTGGCCAAGGGAGACCAGGAGCGGGCGTTGAAGAAGTTGGAACAGTTCCGCGATGAGCTCCTACAGAGGAACGCCAACGAGCAGCAGGTGAAACAGGCCGAAGGCGCGCGAATGAACGCCGAACAGCAGAAGTTGGAAAAGGAGACCAAGGCGTTGGCGGACGCGATGGGCCAGACGGCCAAAGCGGCGGAAAATGCGATGGCGCAGCAGGCCATGCAGAAAGCCGGCCAGAGCACCAGCCAGGCGGGCCAGGAGATGGCCAAAGCCGGCCAGCAAATGCAGCAAGGACAGAACGCCCAGGCGGGCAAGGCCCAGGAAGGGGCGATGGAGAATTTGGCCCAAGCCAAGCAGGAGCTGAGCAAGCTCGAAAACGCCCTGGCGCAGAAGGAAACCGGCAACTTCGGCGAGGCGGCCAAGAAGCAAAGCGATGTGGCCCAGCGCGCTCAGGAGCTGGCGGACAAAGTGAACAAGATGGCGCAGAGCGACGAGACGGCGCGGCAGCCCGAGGCGGCTCAGCAATCGATGGCCAATGCCGCGGCGCAAATGAGCGCGGCTCAGCAGAGCGCCCAGAATGCGCAGAGCCAGCTCGGTAAAGGCCAGGGCCAGGGCCAAGGACAAGGCCAAGGCCAAGGACAAGGCCAGGGACAAGGGCAAGGGCAGGGTCAAGGGCAGGGCCAGGGCCAAGGTCAACCGTCGCAGGCCCAAGCCAGCCAGCAACAGGCCGCGCAAAGCATGCAGCAGGCCAAGCAGGAGTTGGAAAAGGCTCGCGACGAAATGAAAAAGAAACCCGAGCCGGACGCCAAGAAGCTGGCCGAGGAGCAGAAGAAGCTCGAGGAAGAGCTGAAGGAGAAGGTGACGAAGTACCTCCAGCAGAAGTCGCAAGAGCTGGAGAAGAAGAGCCCGGAGCAGGCCCAGAAGGCGCAGCAGGCGGCGCAATCCTCGGAGGAAGCCGGCCAGCAGATGCAACAAGCCCAGCAGGAGCTGGACAAGCAGCAGCCGCCGAACAACCAGAAAGCGGCGGAGGCCCAGAAGCAGGCCGAGAAGAAGCTCGAGGAGACCAAGAAGAAAGTGGACGAGCTGGCCAAGCGGCCGCTGGAGGAAGAGGAGCAGGAACAGGCCGATCAAATCTCCAAACAGCAGAAGCAAAACGAGGAGTTGACCAAAGAGATCGAAAAGCAGTTGGACCAGCAGAACATGCAAAACGCTTCTCGCAGCGCGTCGCGCGCCCAGCAGAACATGCAGAAGGCCCAGGAGAGCCTGAAGAAGGGGCAGCCCGGCAGCGCGCAGGGAGAGGAAGAAGAGGCCAAACGCGATCTGGAGCGGGCTCAGGAGGAGACGGAGGAGGAGCTCGAAGAGCTCAAGCGCGAAGCGGAGGAAGAGCTCGCCGTGCACATCGAACGGGAGCTCATGAAGCTGATCGAGGAACAGAAGAAGATCAACGAGGCGACCCTTCGGTATGACGGCATCCGCAAGTCGAAGGGCGTCCTGAGTCGCCAGGAGAGCATTGAAGTGCAGCAGCTCGCCGTGGCCCAGGACACGCTCTCCAGCGTGTGCCAGGAGCTGGTCAAGAAGCTCGTCGAGGAGGACGTCGAAGTCTATCGGTTCGTGCTGAACTCGGTGATCGAGGACATGGGGGATTCGTCGGGCTTGCTGCGCGAGATGAATCCGGGCGAGCGGACGCAGGAGATCCAGGCGGACATCCTGCGGAAGCTACAGGATCTCTACGACGCGTTCAACCTCAAGGTCAAGACCAGCCAGCGTCAGGGGCGGCCCGGGCAGGGCGGCGGCAAGCCCCCGTTGGTTCCGGATCCCGTCCAGATCCATCTGATGAAGAAGATGCAGGAGCACATCCTGAAGAAGACCCAGGGGTATCTGGGCCGGCATCCGAAGGAAGGCGACGACCTGCCTCCGGCCGAGCGGCATATCCTCAAGCGGCTGACCGACGAGCAGGGCGAGCTGAAGCGGATCATGGGTCGGTTCCTGGAGAAGTTCCAGCAGGACGCCGATGACTACGACGACGAGGAAGAATAGGAAATCGAAATCGAGCGCGTGAGAAATCGGAGGATTTCATGAAAACCTGGACGATCGGAGCGATGGCTTTCCTGTTCGCGGTGTGCGCTCCTTGGGTCGCGGCGCAGGATGAAGATACGCCGGACGAAGAGGATGATGGATTGACTCCGGCGGACGCGATGGAGCTGCTGGGAGAAGCGCATGACTTGATGGGCGCGGCGGAGGAACTTTTGAACGATTCCAGCCGCGGCAAGGCGCTGGAGACGGAGAAGGATCTTCTGAAGAAGCTGGAGAAAGAGGATCCGGAATTCGTGCAGAAACAGATCCTCGAGAAGATCGGCCGGCTCGTTCAGAAGGCGGAGGAGAAGGAAAAGGGCGTCGTCGACAAACTCAACGAGATTCTCAAGAATTTGAGGGCCTCCAAGTCCTCCAGCCAATCGAAGCAGAAGCAGCAGCAACAGCAGGGTCAGGGGCAGCAGGTTCCCAAGCAGCCGGGTCAGCCCGCCCAGAAGCCGTACGATCCGGGCCGGACGGAGCAGCCGTCGAAGTTCCGCTCCATGGCGGATCGGACGGGCACGTGGGGCAACCTGCCGCCGGCCGTGCGGGCGGCCATGCTGGCGTCGGAGAAGAGCGAGCTGCCTCCGGAGTTCCACGAGATGTGGAAGGAATACTCCCAGAAGCTCGCGGGCGAGAACAAGTAACCTTCCGAAAAGCGAAAGACCCCGATTCGATGAGAATCGGGGTCTTTTTTTGGTGCGCTGGACATGTTCGACAGCTTGGAGGTGTGAGTCCTCTTCCAACCTGATGGAGGTGAAGGATAGCGAAGCGCAAGGGCTGTGCCGTGAGGCGCGGTCTGGAGGAAGCGTGGAGCCAATACGCGGGCCAATGA
>JACQVR010000004.1 GCA_016209705.1 Planctomycetota bacterium | reverse complement strand
GGATTGAAGCAGCTCACCCCAAACCCGTGGGAAACCTCCATTCCGGACAAATACCGGGTGGGCAACGCGGTCAAGGGCAAAGTTACCAAGCTGGTCAGCTTCGGGGCGTTCGTGGAGCTCGAGAAGGACCTCGAAGGGCTGCTGCACGTTTCGAAAGTGGACAAGGAAGCGGAGCAGGCGGGCGGGTTGGCGGTCGGCGACCTGATCGAGGTGAAGGTCGTGAAGCTGGAGCCCAACGAAGGGAAGATCGGCCTTTCGCTCGGCCGAATCCTGGAGAAGGTCAAGCCCAAAGAAGTTCCTCCCCCCGCGGCGGCCGAAGCGCCTCCCGCGCCTCCGGCTGCTTCCGGTTCATAGCAGGGTCGCGTCGCGTCCGGATCGTGCTATGATGAGGCATTCATGTGCGGGATCATGGGGTATGTCGGCGCGCGGGACGCGCTCCCCGTCGTCATCGAAGGCTTGCGCCGGCTGGAGTACCGCGGTTATGACTCGTCCGGAGTCGCCGTCTGGAACGGCCGGGAATTCCATTGGGAAAAGTGTCCGGGCAAGCTCGAAGTCCTGGAAGATCGCCTGAAGCGGCGCCCCCTGCCGGGATCGCTGGGCGTCGGCCATACCCGGTGGGCGACGCACGGCGGCGTGACCGAGATCAACGCGCATCCCCATTTCTCGTGCGACCGCCGCATCACCCTCGTGCATAACGGGATCATCGAAAATTACGCGGAGCTTCGCCGCAGCCTTCGCCGCCACCGGTTCACCAGCGACACGGACACCGAAGTGATCGTCCACCTGGTCGAGGAGCACTATCGGGGCGATCCGCTGGGCGCGGTCCGCGCGGCGGCCCGGCGCCTGCATGGATCGTTTGCGATCGTCGTCGCGTTCGCGGATCATCCGGACTTGCTGGTGGGCGCTCGGCGGAACGCGCCCCTGGTGGTCGGATTGGACCATGCGGATACGTTCATCGCGTCCGACATCGCGGCGCTGCTGCCGCATACCCGCAAGGTCGCGCCGCTTCAGGACGGCCAGCTCGTCGTGGCGCGGCGCACCGGGAACGGCCACGCCGATGTGCGCGGCGTGGACCTGTCCGGACGGCCCGCCCCGCTCCATCCCATCACGGTTCCCTGGGCGCTTGAGGAGGCGGACAAGCACGGCTATCCGCATTTCTATCTCAAGGAGATTTTCGAGCAGGGCCAGTCCCTCGAGGCCGAGCTTCAGGGACGTCTCGACATGAAGCGCGGCGGGGTCGTGTTCGACGGGCTCTCCTCCGACGTGAAGCGCGTGCGTCGCGTGGCGATTACCGCCTGCGGGTCGGCGTGGCACGCCGGGCTGGTCGCGAAGTACGCCATCGAAGCGTTGGCCCGCCTGCCCGTCCAGCTTGAGCTGGCGTCCGAGATGCGCTACGGCGACACGCCTTTCGATCGCGGGACGCTGCTCCTGGCCATTTCGCAGTCCGGCGAAACGGCCGATACGCTCGAAGCCGTCCGCCTGGCGCGCCGAAACGGAGCGCGAACGCTGGCGATCACCAACATGAAAGGCAGCTCGATTTCGCGCGAGGCGGAGGACGTCCTCTACATGAGGGCGGGATTGGAGATCGGCGTCGCCGCCAGCAAGACGTACACCTCGCAGGTGATGTGCGGGTTGCTGTGGGCGATCCAGCTTGGACGCTGGCGCCGGACGCTGTCGGCGGACCACGCGCGGGCGCTCCTGCGGGAGGCGCGGCGCGTCCCCGACCTCGTGCGCCGGGTGCTCGATCGCGCGGGCGCCGTCCGGCGCGTGGCGAAACGCCTGGCCGACTGCAAGGACTACATGTACATCGGACGGCGGTTCAATCTGGCCACGGCGTTCGAAGGCGCTCTCAAGATGAAGGAACTCTCGTATCTTCATGCCGAAGGATACGGCGCGGGAGAGATGAAACACGGCCCGCTGGCGATCGTGGATGATCGCCTGACGACCGTCGCCGTCGTGCCGCGCGACGGCGTCTATCCCAAAATGGTCTCCAACATCCAGCAGATCCGCAGCCGCGGCGGCCGGATCGTGGCCGTGGCGACCGAGGGCGACGGGAACGCGCGCGGCGTGGCCGATGAGGTCCTGGCGGTGCCGCGGGTCGACGAGCTGTTTTCCCCGCTCGTCACGGTGGTGCCGCTTCAGCTCCTGGCGTATCACACCGCCGTGCGCCTGAAGCGCGATGTGGACAAACCGCGCAATCTGGCGAAGAGCGTGACGGTGGAATGATGGGGCGTGAAGCCAGAAGTCAGGAGCCGGAAACGCGGAATGAGCGAAGGACGAGACGCCTCGAAGCGTCATTAAGAAATATGATTCGCATGATCGGGGGCATCGTCGTGGCGGCGGCGTCCGTCCACGCGGCGCCGGATTCGCGTCTCGCGACTCAAGACTCGGGACTCGCGACCCAGGAAAACGCCGAGCGTCTGAACCTGGCGCTTCAGTGGTTTTCCGATGCGGACCCCGAGATCCGGGAACTCGGTCGCCGGGAGTTGGTGGCCTTGGGCCGCGAGGCAGTTCCGAAGCTGGAGGAGCTGCTCAAGGCGAAGGACGCCTACGAGGTCTACCGGTTGCTGCGGGAGATCGAAACGGCGGGTCCGGAGAATTCCGAATTGCCGCGGTTTCCGGAAGGAGCGCCGACCGAGGACGCGCCCGCTCCCCTCGCGTCCGCGGTGGAAAAGTACGTCTTCTCCAAGATGAAGGAGGTGTACCGGCTGGCCAAGGCGGGCCGTTATGAACAGGCGTATAAGCTGTCCGAGGCGCTCCTCGTCCTGGAGCCCCGCTCCAAGTACGCCGCTGACATCCACAAGTACCGCAAATACTGCGACAACATGATTACCCAGACGCTCCTCGTTCAGACCCGGGTGACGGGGCCGGCGGCGGGGGCGGCCGGCGCGAAGGTCGAGCTGACGCTGCGCATGGAGAACGTCTTCAAGAAGGGCATCGAGGTCGCGTTCGAGAAAGGCACGCCGGAGGCGCCGGCCAAGGCTTTCGTGATCGTCGAGATCGCGTGCGAGCGCGCCACGCCCTCGGGTTTGATGAGCCGCTTGACTCGCCACCAGGAAGTGGAAATCGAACACGACATCCCGATCGCCATGGGGGCGCAATGGGAGCGCACGTTCACGCTCGATACCTCGCTCGATTACGCCGACGACGACGACAATTTGAGGGTCTACACGGTGGGCGCGTGGACGCCGGTCGTCAAGATCGACAACGGCGCGTGGGTGACGCGCAAGCGAATCTATTTCGAGCCGGCGACCTTCAAGGTGGTGCCCGAGAAGTATTTCTATTTGTCGGAAGAGCCCCTGGCCAAGCTGGGAAAGGCGATGGATTCGGGGAGCGTCCATGAGGTCTTCATCGCGGCGATGCTCCTGAGCGAGGAGCAGAAGCCGATGGGCGTGGAGATGCTGGTGGCGGCATTTGAAAAGATGGACGAGCGCTGGCGGAAAGCTCCGACGCCTGAGGAACGGACGCGGGCTGGCGATGCCATGGCGATCACGGCGAACGTCCTGAGCGTGGTGACGGGTCAAAAGCTGGGCCTGGAAGCGAAGCGCTGGCGCGCCTACGCGGACGAACTGAAAGCGGAGGCGAAACCCACGAGCCGCGCGAGGTGACGCGGATCCCGGATTTTTTCACGGAGATGGGCAGATCGTGGAGCGCCAGAAGATGATTCGCCCCTCCGGAAAAGTATCTCCCCATCCCCATATCTCCTTAAAAGTTTTTCTCGGTGCCTCCGTGGTTATCTTTTTTTTCTCCGTGAACTCCGACTCCTCCGGGACCTCGATCTCTCCATGAGGCTCGTTCTCATCCCCGGCCTGGGCCTCGATCGGCGATTCTTCGAGCCTCAGCGGACGCTTCCGTTCGACCTTGATGTTCCCGACTGGCCGGACCCGCGGGCGGGCGAAACGCTCGAGGCGTACGCGGATCGCATGGCCGATCATGTCGGAGCGGCCGACGCCCTCGGAGGCGTGTCCTTCGGAGGCATGCTGGCGCAGGCGATGGCGCGGCGCCTCCGCCCTCGCGTCGTCATCGGCATCGGCAGCGCCCGCACAGGACGCGACATTCCGGGAGTTCTGCATCTGGCCGAGTCCGTGTTGCGCCAGCTCCCGGCGCTCAAAGCCACTCCCGGCCGGTGGGCCGTGAATCTCGGGTTTTTGGGACCGTTGAAGGAATCGCACAAGCGGTTTCTGATGCCCATCATCGCCGATTCGTCGATGGAACTGGTCCGCGCGGCCTCGCGGATGATCCTGGAGTGGAGGGGATCCGACGTGCCCTGTCCGGCCTATTTCATTCACGGGGATCGGGACGTGATCATCCGGGCCCGGACGGTTCGTCCCGACCGGTTGATCCGGGGAGGCGGGCATCTCATCAGTCTGACGCATCCGAAGGCGGTGAACGCGTTCATCGAGGAGTGTGTGCGGAAAGCGGGAACGGGTTAGCTTGGAACTGGGAGCTGGGAGCCTGGAGGAAAAAGGGTCAGGCTCCAAGCTCCAAGCTCCAAGCTCCGAGCTGCTGGCTTCTTGCTTCTTGCCTTGACCTGACCGTTCGGATCGTTTTCAATCTCCCCGCTTGAATAAAACCCCTCAGGAACAGGCGAACACCGTCCTCCGCGGCGCCGTGGGGATCCACACCGAAGAGGAACTCCGGAGCAAGCTTCACCGCGCCGCGGAAACCGGACGGCCTCTGCGCGTCAAGCTGGGCGTGGATCCGAGCGCACCCGACATCCACCTGGGCCACAGCGTGGTCCTGCGCAAGATGCGGCAGTTTCAGGATCTGGGGCATCAGGCGGTCCTCATCATCGGCGACTTCACGGCGCTGGTGGGAGATCCCACCGGACGGAAGAAGGCGCGCCCTCAGCTTTCCCCCCAGGAAGTCGAGACCAACGCCCGCACGTACCTCGAACAAGTGGGCCGCATCCTGCTCGCGGATCGCCTCGAGATCGTGCGCAACAGCCAATGGCTCAAGCCGTTGACGTTCTATGAACTCATCACGCTGGCGTCCAGGATGACCGTGGCGCAGTTCCTGGAGCGGGATGATTTCAGCCGCCGGTACCGCGAGGGAACGCCGATCTTCCTGCACGAGTTCCTGTATCTGGTGATGCAGGCGTACGATTCCGTCATGGTGAAAGCCGACGTCGAGCTGGGCGGCACCGACCAGACCTTCAACCTGCTCGTGGGGCGCGACCTGATGCGCGACATGGGCATGGAGCCGCAGGTCGCGCTGACGTGTCCGATACTCCCGGGCCTCCACGGCGGCGAGAAAATGTCGAAAAGCCTCGGCAACCACGTGGGGATCACCGAGAGCGCGTTCGAGATGTTTTCCAAGATCATGTCCATTCCGGATGCGCTGATGAAGGAATACTACGCGCTCCTGACCGGCCTTCCTTCGGACGAGATCGAGACGATGTGCGACTCCCGCAGAACGCACCCGCGATCCGCCAAGATGCGCCTGGCGAGCACGATCGCCGGCTCGTACCATCCGGGCGCGGAGGCGGACCAGGCGGCGGACGAGTGGCGGCGCCGTTTCAGCGAAAAAGCCGTCCCCGAGACGGCCCCGGAGATTTCGGTCGATCCGTTCGTGGAGGCGGCGGGGCGGGACCTGAAGGTGCGGTTCGTCAAGCTGGTGGCGGCCGCCCGAGGAAGCTCCGCCAGCGACGCCCGCCGCCTGATCGTGCAGGGCGGCGTCGAGGTGGAAGGGCGCAAGCTCACCGACGCGACGCATTTGGTCCCCCTTCAGGAGCTCGTCGGCAAGCTTCTCAAGATAGGCAAGAAGAACGAATTCTTTCGGGTCACGACGTCGAAATACGGACCGGACGCTTCATGACCCATCGGTCGGGAGGGCGCAGAGGGGACGGAAAACACCGAGAAAAACATTTGGGGGAGATGGAGATGGTGAGGATGGGAAGGGGTCCTGTTGGGAACTTATGCTCCGCGTGCTCGCCTCAGCCCTTCGGACGCGGTCCCTCTCACGCTCCCGCGCTTTCCGCGGTCGCCGCCATCTCGGCCACGTAGCGAACGTCTTCCCCTTCCATCGTCGCCACGGCCGCGGCGGCGACTCCGTCGCCGGTCACGTTCACCACGGTGCGCAGCATGTCCAACGGCCGGTCGACGGCCCAGATGAGCGCGAGGCCTTCCAGCGGAATCCCCAGCGGCTCCAAAATCAGGACCAGCATCGCGACGCCCGCGCTGGGGATGGGCGCGGAACCGACCGAGGCCAGGAGCGCGGTCAGGATGATGGCGAGCTGCTGGGGCACGTTCAGCGGGATGGAATAGAGTTGCGCGATGAAGACGGCGGCCACGCTTTGCATGATGGCGGTGCCGTCCATGTTGACGGTGGCGCCGATCGGCAGGACGAAGCTGCCGACCGACGGCGGCACGTTGAGGCGGCGGGTGACGCACTCCAGGTTGACCGGCAGCGTGGCGGCGCTCGAGGAAGTGCTGAACGCGGTGATGAACACGGGCCGGAGGGCGCGACAAAACTGAAGGAAAGGGACGCGGGTCAGGAGCTTGATCAATCCGCCGTAGACGATGAAGAAGTGCGCCGCCAAAGCGAGGACGACGACGAGGCAGTACATCGCCAGGGGGCGGATCAGCGCCAGTCCGAGCGAGGCGGCCGCCGTGGCGATCAGACAGAAGACGCCGACCGGCGCGAACTTCATCACGACGCCTACCATGCGGATCATGACCTCGGTGATGGAGCCGACCAGGTCCACGAACCGGTCGCGGCGCGTTCCCGAAAGGGTCGCGGCGGTCAATCCGAACAGCAAGGCGAAGAAGATGACCGGCAGCATCTGTCCCCGGGCGAGCGCGTCCACCACGTTCGCCGGGACCAGGGAACGCGCGAACTTCCAGAAGGTCGGGCGCATCGCTTCCTTCGCCTCTCCGGCCAGCGGCGCCACCAATTTCTTCTGCTGCGCTTCGTAGTCTTTGGCGATCTGGTCGCGCGTTTCCGCCGGAACGTGGCGGCCCGGCACGAGGGTGTTCACGAAGACCAGGGCGATGGTGCAGGCCAAGGCTCCCGTGAGCGCGTACAGCACCAGGGTCTTCAGGGCGACCCGGCCAAGCCGCCTCGGATCCCCGATGCCCATCATGCCCCCGATGAGCGAGAAGAAGACGAGGGGCAGGACGACCATGAGGATCAGTTGCTTGAAGAGGTCGCCGCCCAGGCTCAACGCTTCGTTCAATCCGGGAAAGCGTTCCAGGAGCCGGGTTGCGCCGGCGATCCAGCCGAACACGAGACCAGCGAGGAGCGCCGCCAGGATCGCGTTCGGGAGCGTCAGGAAGCGTTTCACGGGACCTGATTGTATACTGACCCGCCGATTATGGAAGCGCTTCCCGTGGTCGCCCTGGTGGGCCGAATCAACGTGGGCAAGTCCTCGCTCCTGAACGCGATGGCGGGACGCCGGATCTCGATCGTGGACGCGGCGCCGGGCGTCACGCGCGACCGCGTGACCGCCGTCGTCCGGAGCGGAGCGACGGCGTTCGAGGTGGTCGACACCGCGGGGGTGGGATTGGACCGAGGACAGAGCCTATCCGAAGCGGTGGAACGGCAGATCCGGTATGCGATCGAGTCGGCGGACCTCGTGCTCTTCGTGGTGGACGCGATCGCCGGGAGCGTGCCCGAAGATCTGGAGATCGCCCGTAAGCTCCGGCGCTCGGGCAAGCCGGTGCTGCTGATCGCCAACAAGGCGGACACGCCGCGGCATGAAGAGGGGCTGGCCCAGTTCGCGGAGCTGGGCTTCGGCGATGCCGTTCCGGTCAGCTCCGCCCACCGGCGGCTGGTCGGAGAGCTCGTCGAGCTCGTGGCGGGACGGCTTCCCGGCGTGGCGCCCGCGGCGTCGGCGCCCTTGAAGATCGCCGTCGTGGGAAAGCGAAACGTGGGCAAGTCCACGCTGATCAACGCGCTGGCGGGCGAAGAGCGGGTCGTCGTGAGCGAACTCCCCGGCACGACGCGGGACGCCGTCGACGTGCTCATTCGCAAAGGGAAGCGCGAGTTCCTCCTGATCGACACCGCGGGTCTTCGCAAGAAAGGCAAGCTCGAGGATTCCGTCGAGCTGTTCAGTCGGGTGCGCACCCAGGAGGCGATCGATCGCGCGGACGCCGTGCTCTTTCTGATCGACGCGACCGAACGGATCACGGAGGTGGACAAGCGCATTGGGGAACTCATCGAGAAGCGCAAGAAACCCGCGGTGCTCGTGCTGAACAAGTGGGACCAGGTTCCGCCGGGGGCCGGCCCCGGCGACTACGAGGAGTATCTGGATCGGGCGATGCCGCTGCTGCGGTACGCGCCGGTCATGATGATTTCGGCGCTGAAAGGGGAGCGCATCTGGGAGATCTTCAAGGTGGCGGGGGATCTGCACCACCAGGCGTCGCAGCGCATCTCCACGCCGGAGATCAATCGCGTGCTCGATCGGGCGGAAGCGGAGCGCTCGCCCGGGACGCGCGGGACCCGCGAGCCGAAAATCTACTACGGAACCCAGACGCGCGCGAACCCGCCCACGTTCGCGATCTTCGTCAACGATCCCGCCAATTTCACTCCGGACTACGTGCGCTTCCTGGAGAATAAATTTCGCCAGCACCTGCCGTTCAAGGAAGTCCCGCTCCGGCTGCGCCTCCGGCGCCGTGTCACGAAGACTTCTCGAAGCTACTCATAACACACCCGGTTTCGCCCGGCGCGCTTCGCCGCGTACAGCGCGGCGTCGGCGCGTTTGACCAGGGCGTCGGCGGTCTCCTCCGTGCGCAGGGAGGCCGCGCCGATGCTGATCGTGGTGAACAGGGTTTGACCCTCGAACGGCACGGGACGGGCCTCGACCGCCCGCCGAATCACCTCCGCGATGTCGCTCGCGCGTTGCAGCGGCGCGCCCGGCAGGGCGGCCACGAATTCCTCGCCGCCGAAGCGGGCGGTCCAGCCGCCCGCGATGAGGATCCGATCGCGGACGACGGCGGCGGCGGTCGCCAGGACGGCGTCGCCGGCGGCGTGCCCGTAGTCGTCGTTCTTGCTCTTGAAATGGTCCAAGTCCAGCATCAGCACCGAAAGCGGAACGCCCGCCTCCCGCACTTCGGGGATCTCGTCCTCCAGCCTCGCGAAGAAGAACGGGCGGGTGAACAGCTTCGTCAGCGAATCGATCGTGGAGCGTTCGAACAGCTTCGCGTTCTGCAGGGCGATGCCGAGCTGGGCGCCCAGCACGGCCAGAAATTCCTGGTCATGGGTGTCGAAGTGGCGCAGGACCTTCTTGTCCGCGACGCAGGCGACGCCCAACGTCTGGGGCTTCCGGCTCAATCCCTCGCTGTGAGCTCGAATGGGGACGATCAGCGAGGATTCGCTGTCGTACGTCCTCAGCGCTTGAAGGCTTTGCCTTTGCGTGTCCTGCACGAGCATGGGGACGCCCTCGGCGAAGACTTGCCCCGCCCAGCGCTCCCCTTTCCGCAGCCGGATCGAAGCCCATTCGGAGCGCGGGATGTGGCTGGACCATGCCATGACCAGATCCCCCGTTTCATCCGCCAGGAGGATGCTCGCCTTGTCGGTGGCGAAAATGCGCTGGGCGCTTTCGACCGCCTCGCGCAGGATGAGGTCGCGGGACAAATACGAGCTGATGCGCCGGGTGGTTTCCGCGAGGTGGACCAGCTTGCGGCTGTACTCGATGGAGCGTTGATAGTTCAGCACGTTCTCCACGGCGAGGGCCGCCTGGGCGGCGACGGCATTGAGCAGGTTGAGATGCTCGGGCGTGAAGGGGCTGGGGGATGTCAGCGAATCCAGATAGATCGCCCCCATCACTTTTTCCTGTTTCGCCAAGGGGGCGCAGAGCGCCGATTGTATGCCCAGGTCGAACACGCTGTCGCTCTTCTTGAACCGATCGTCGCGGCCGGCTTCCTGAGACAGGATGCCCTCGCGCCGCTGGACGACTTCGTTCAGGATCGACCAACTCACGCGCGTCAGCCTTGAAACGCCGCTCGCCGGGCCGACATGGCTGCCGGCCACCCGCAGGGCGCCGTGCTCGTCCGAGAGCAGGATGAACGCCCGGTCGGGCGTGAACACCTCGAACAGAATTTCGGTCAGCGATCCCAGGAGCGTATCGAGATCGAGCGTGGCGTTGACCGCGGAGGACACGCGAACCAGCGTCTCGAGATACGTCGGCCGCCGGGCCTTGTCGCGCATCGCCGCGACGACCTGAGCGGCGTCGCCCGGCTGCTTGACGCGCTGCTCGATGACGTGGGCGCGAGATTCTTTCAGATTCCCCTGGTTCGGAATGAAGTCGACGGGGTAGGGGCCGCTCTCGTCGGTGAAAAGGATCTGGACGCTCGCCAGGCTGATGACGTCGCCGTTGCGCAGGACTTCCTCCCGCATGTCGCGGCCGTTCACCCGCGCCGGCGCCTCGGAAGTCAGCCAGAACCGGCCGCCGCTGTAACGAATGCTCGCGTGCAGCTCCGCGACGCCCGCCTCCGAGATGCGAATGTGACGTTCCGGAGCGCTGCCGATGGTGTTCACCGCCGCCAGCGGCACCGTGGCGCCCAGATTCGCGCCGTCGATGAAGACGAGGTGGGCCATAGAGGCGTCGTTTCGCGACCATCATAACGACTTGGCGACGGAGGGGCTTGGACTTTTCGAATGAAGCCTGCCCTCGCGAGCGTGGGTCAAGTATCCTGAACAAGCCTGGGTCTACTCGATGCGAGATCTAACGTGCGGGCTTCCCGATGAGTTCGACCGCGTCAAGCTCATTCCAGCCCGGAACGCCTGCGGTATCCAAAGTGATCCGGATGGTGCGCGTGCTGAACGGCGGAGCTTCAAAGGGGACTTCGAACCACGCTATCTGTTGCCCCTTCGTGGGATCGGTTCCTTGCCAAAGAACTTCCCAGCGTCCTCCGGCGCTGAGCGCCTCGAGTCGGATGACGGAACCCGGGTTGCAATTCTCGTGAATGCGCACCCCGACCGGACGGACGGAAAGGCTGTAGGTCAATTCGATCCACTGCTCGCCGGCATTCTGTTCCTTGGGAGCCCACGCCGTCGGGTGGTCTCCCGGTTGCAAGGTGTCCGGCGGTCCACAGACCTGCCGGGCACCGTTCTCCACGACCCACTCCGTGGAGGCGTTCGCGCTAATGGCCCATTGGCGCATCACTTGAGGCGCACGGCCCACGGTGGTCGACGCGACGCCCGATTCGCCGCTGAAACCGCCTGATTCGGACCAAGGCGAGGCTCCGATTCTCAGCGTTTCTTCCGACGCCCCATTTCGGAACACCGCGCCGCCGGGGATCAATCCCGCCAGCTTCCAGCCGGCCAGTTCGGTTATTTCCAGCCCCGTGGCGCTGTCCCGGATGACCTCTCCAAAATACGCGTTGGCCTGAATCTTGAGCGAGGGAAGATAGAGATACGCGGTCGCCGAACTTTCGTTTCCCTTCACTTGATCGATTCCGTGAAGAAGGGCGATCTCCGAAAGCCTAGAATGCTTCGAAGAAGACTTCGATGCGCTCTCTTTCGGCGCCTTCAGTGGATTGGGCAGGTCGCGGAGCAATTCTGTTCCCCGACTCTTAAGGACTCTCTCAAACGGAAGCGGTGGCGAGATATCTGGAGGCACCAAGCCGTCGAAGAAGGCGGAGCCTTCCGAGGTCGATGCGATATGAAGGCTCTCGGCAAGGATCCCCAGAAGGAGCAGGCCGTTGACGGTCCACCAAAGGCTGAAGATCGCCCTCTTCGTCTGGAGCATTCAATGGAATTACGTCGCTATCGGCAATAGATAACAGATACAAATCCATCAATATCGATGGTTACAGATAGGTATGGCCCTAAGTGCCGCGCCCCAGAGATAGGTGTCCGGTTATTCTGGGACGCGGAGTCCCAAGTCCGAAGTCCCACGTCCCACGTCCCGAGTCTGGGTTCCTCTCACACTCCCCCAGGGAGCCGGAAGGGGAGCGGACGTTGGACTTTGGACCTTGGACTCCGCCACCCGCGATCTGGTCATCTGTTTGCGGGTGGCGGTATATAGATTGCCCGCCTTCGCCCCGCCCATTTTCGAGCATATGAGACAAATGGGCGGGGCTACGGCCGGGCATTCGCCTTCGCCCTTCACGGGCCGAGCCCAAGCCAACATTACGCCGTAGCCCCAACAGAACCCATGGACAGAAACAAAAGGGCGAAGGCGAATGGACCCGGGGAGAATCGAACTCCCGTCCCAAGGTGATTTGACAGGGGCTTCTACGTGCGTAGTCCGCGTTTTATCTCGCCCTCCGGGCGCCCACGGACGGGCTTCCGGAGAGCCTTCCGGCTGTTGTTGGTTCGTCTTTGCGTCCCGCCGGCCGGACGCATCGATATAGCCCGCCCTTTAACGTCCATCCAGGCCCGCGAGCCTTACGGCCCGTCGGCGGGCCGGACCCGGGGGACGTCACGGCTTAAGCCGCGAGAGCCATTTCGTGATTGGCAGTTGATTTAGGCGCCCGTTTTTTAACGAGGCCAACGAGCATCCTCGGCACGCTACCTTCCGCCTCCTCGACCCGGTCGAAACCAGTTCGGGCCCATCAAAAAGCCGCTAGCTCATAGCTTGTAGTTGGCAGCGGAACGCCGATTCTTGCTGCAAGCTACGAGCTACCAGCGTTTATCGCTTCAACATCCTTTTCCTCAGATCATTCTTCATCTCCCGTTTCTTGATCGCCTCCCGCTTGTCAAAGTGCTTGCGCCCGCGCGCCAATCCGATTTCGAGCTTCGCGAACCCATCCTTAAAATAGAGCGATAGGGGGATCAGGGTCAATCCCCGCTCCGCCGTCTTGCCCGCCAACTTTCGGATTTCGGCGCGCTTGAGCAGGAGTTTGCGCGGCCGTTTGGGCTCGTGATTGAACGGCCCAGCCTGCGCGTACGCCGCGATGTCCATGTTCATGACCCACGCTTCACCGCTTTTGACGCGGCCGTACGCTTCATGGATGCTCACGCCTCCGTTGCGGATGGACTTCACTTCCGATCCGCGCAGCGCCAGTCCCGCTTCGAAACGCTCGAGAATATCATAGTCGAAAAAGGCGCGCCGGTTTTTCTGGACCAGCTTGACGCTCGAGTCTCCCTTCTTGTCCATCGAGTCGGGATTATACAATCCGGCCGTGCGCCGCCCGTGGACCGTCTACATTCTTCGATGCGGAGACGGAACGCTGTACACCGGCATTACGACGGACCTCGAGGCGCGGATCCGCCGTCACGAGAGCGGGCGGGGAGCCAAGTACGTGCGCGGCCGCGGCGTCGCGGCGTTGCATCATTGGGAAACCTGCGCCACGCGGAGCGCCGCCCTCCGCCGCGAGGCACAGATCCGGCGCCTGAGTCGAGCGCAGAAGCTGGCGATGAACCAGCTACGGTCGCATCGTTAGCATCTGTGAATAAATAGCGGATGCGATCAGTGGTGGAAGGCTTGAACCGCCAAAAGAGCCAAACCCCCAAAAAGGCCGCGCCAAAAGAGACTCGAATGGCGATTTGGCGTTTTTGCGGTTTATCCGGAAATAGAGCATTTATTTTTGCACGAACCCTTACTCCGGCTTCCCCCACACGATCGGCTGGACGACCCCTTCGTGGGGCGCGAACGCGCGAATGCTCACCTGGGCGGCCAGGCTTTCGGCCGCCGCGATGAACGCCCGGGCTTGAGGCGAATCCGGTTCGGCCACGACGATCGGTCGGCCCGCATCGGAGGTCGTGCGGATGGCCGTGGAAAGGGGGACCGCGCCCAGGAAAGGCACGTTCATGCGCTCCGCCGCCGCCTTCGCTCCTCCCGCGCCGAAGATGTCGTCGTGGTGACCGCACCGCGGACATTGATATCCCGACATGTTCTCGATGATTCCCAGGATCGGACAATGAAGCTGTCGGAACATCGCGATGGCTTTCTGCGCCACGTTGAGCGCAACGTCCTGGGGCGTGGAGACCACCGCCGCTCCCGTCAGGGGGATGGTCTGGCACAAGGAAAGTTGCACGTCTCCCGTCCCCGGCGGCAGGTCGATGACCAGATAATCGATCTCGCCCCATTCCACGCCGCCGAGGAATTGCTGCACCGTCTTGTGCAGCATCGGCCCGCGCCATACCACGGCCTGGTCCATCTTGATGAAAAAGCCGATCGACATGATCTTCACGTCGTGAGCGATCGCGGGATTCATGCGCTGGTTCGCCGCCATCTGCGGCGGATCCTTGACGCCCATGATGGTGGGGATGCTGGGGCCATACACGTCCGCGTCCATGAGCCCGACTTCAGCGCCCAGCCGCCGCAGCGCCAGCGCCAGGTTCGCGCTGACGGTGGACTTGCCCACGCCGCCCTTTCCGCTGGCGACCGGAATGATGTTCTTGACATTGGGCAGCATCTGCACGCGGTTCTCGGTCGGCGTGGGACGCACCTGCGACGTCATCTTGATGTCCACGTGCTTGGCCCCCAGCGCCGTCACCGTCTGATGCGCCTGCTGCTTCATTTGCTCCCGCACCGGGCACGCCGGCGTCGTCAGCTCGATGGTCAGCGAGACGTTGCCGTCGCAGGACTTGACGTCCTTGACGAAGCCCAGCTCGACGATGTCCCGGTGAAGGTCGGGGTCCTTGACCGCTCGCAGCGCGTTCAGGATCTGGTCGGTCGTGATGTTCATGGCGATTCCCGGCGACTCGTGACTACCTACGATCGTCTCGTCAACGCTAGGTTTTATTAAAGGGGATATGCGGATCGAGGCGATAGGGAGATCGGCTGAGTCGTTGTCTCCATATGTCCCGCATCTCCCCGTCTCCTTCCGACTATGGATTTGGACTCTGGACTTCAATCCAGCAACGCGTCGCGCAAGGCGAGGAGCCGGCGGGCCCGCTTGGGCTGCCGCAGCTTCTCCAGCGCCTTGATCTCGATCTGCCGGATCCGCTCTCGGCTCAGGCCGTAGATTTTGGCGATGTCTTCGAGCGTGTAGGTCTGGTCATGACCCAGGCCGAACCGCAGCAGCAGAATCTCGCGTTCCCGCGGTAGCAGCGTCGCCAGGACCTGCTCCAAGCCTTCCAGGATGGAGCGGGAGTCCAGCGAGGATTCCGCCGGACGAGGATCGGGCAGCACATCGGAGAGCGACGCGTCCTCGTCGCCGTCCGTCAGTTGATCGAGGCTGAAGCAACGCACGGGCCTGCGGAAGACGCGTTCCGCCTCTCCGCGCGTCAAATCCAGCTTGGCGCTGAGCTCCTCCGGCGTGGGATCGCGGCCCACTTCGGTCTTGAAGCGCGCGATCTCCTCGCGGACGCGCGCCGGCGCGTCCTGGAGGTTGACGGGCGTGCGGATCAGCCGCGACTTGTTCGCGATCGCCCGCGTCATCGCTTGCCGGATCCACCAGTAGGCATAGGAGTGGAATTGACACTTCTCGCGGGCGTCGTATTTCTCGGCGGCGTACAGCAGACCGTAGTTTCCTTCCTGGATCAGCTCCAGGATCTGCGATGGATGGCGCGCGACTTGCCGTGCGATGAACACCACCAGACGAAGATTGGCGCACACCAGCGCGTTGCGCGTTTCGACGAAGCCGTCGTACAGCCGCCCCGCCCGGCGTATTCTCCACAGGCAGTCGGAGCACGGAACCGGCCGGCCGCGCGAGTTGCGCGGCGCTTTCTCGATCACCGTCCGGCGGGCCAGCTTCACGAGCTTGTGCAGCGTAGGCAGGCGCAGGAGCAGCCCGGCACAGAGCTCCTTGCCTTCGCGCCACAGCTTCTTCTGGCTGAGTTGGCCGTGCATGCGGCAATGATGGCGGGTGATTTCCGCCGCGATCTCTTCCAGTCGAGGGACGCTCCGGCTCGCCGTTTCCAGATGGCGATGGAACTCCTTCTCGGAGACGCCCCCGATCATGAATACTTTCATCGCCGGGCGCTGGCCGCGCAGGACCTCCCTTACCAGGCGCGCCGCCATCGGCCACAGCGATGGAATGGACGCTGCGGAGTACAAGAACATCGTCCGGCGCCTGGCCATGCGCTGCGCCAGCCGCCGCTCTTCGGCAACCGTCAGAAGCGGCGTTCGCGTCGCCTCGATGAGGTATCGGCGGATCGGATCCGCTGAGGCCAGGACGTCCTTTCCTTGCGCTTTCCCTTCGGCTGCGGACAGCTCCTCAACGCCCGCATCAAACATTCCCGTAGTTTTCTGATCTATCTCGCGCAACATCTCGTTTGCCCTTCGAATAAACTCTACCACCTGTATAACTAACAAATATCGTGCCAATATTCAATAATAAGAATATGTAGTCAAGTAACTTAAGGATCGCTTACCCCCATGTCATAAGGATACAACGGTTTCGTAGTTGTTTCAACGTATTTTACGTTATTTCCTTACAACCCGAGCCTCTTCAACTTTCCCTGAAGTGTAGTGGGCTTGAGGCCGAGAATCGAGGCGGCGCCCTTGGGGCCGTAGACACGGCCGCGCGTGGTTTGAAGGAGGTTCTGGAAGAAGCGCTTCTGGAGATCGCGACAATATTGCTCCATCTCCTCGATCGATTTGAATTCTCCCGGCGGGACCGACCCGCTGGGGGGATGAAGCCAGCGCTCGTCGATGGACAGCGTGTCGCCCTCGCAGAGGATGACCGCCCGCTCGATGAGGTTCTCCAGCTCGCGCACGTTGCCCGACCAATGGTACGTTTGCAGCAAGTTCATGGAACGGTGGGAGATGCGTGTGATCCGCTTGTTCTGGCGGCGCGCGTACTTGCGCACGAAGTGCATGGCCAGTTCGCGAATGTCGTCGGGTCGCTCGCGAAGCGGGGGCAGGGTGACGGGAAAAACGTTCAGGCGGTAGTAAAGATCCTGCCGGAAGCTTCCCGATGCCACCAGCGCCTCCAGATCTCGATTGGTGGCGGCGATGATGCGGACGTCCGCCTTGAGCGTCTGGGTTCCTCCCACCCGTTCGAACTCCCGCTCCTGAAGGACGCGCAGAACCTTGACCTGGATTTCCGCAGGCAGGTCCCCGATCTCGTCGAGGAATATCGTCCCGCCCTCCGCCAGCTCGAAACGGCCGAGTTTCCGCGCCACGGCTCCGGTGAACGCTCCCTTCTCGTGGCCGAACAGTTCGCTGGCGATCAGCGTTTCCGGAAGGGCGGCGCAATTGACCTTGATCAGGGCGCGATCACGTCGGCTCGAAAGTCGATGGATGGCGCGGGCGATGAGCTCCTTGCCCGTTCCCGTCTCCCCGCGGATCAGCACCGTGGCGTCCGTCAGCGCCACCCGTTCCGCGTCGCGCAGGGCGTGGGTGAGCTGCGGGTGCGTCCCGACGATCTCGAAAAAGTGATGCTCCGTCGACAGTTCGTCCTTGAGATAGACGTTCTCCCGATGGAGCTCTTCCTTGAGGCGCTGGATTTCTTCATAGGCGCGGGCGTTGGCGACCGCGTGGGTGATGTTCTGCGCGACCTGATCGATGTAGACCGCCTCGCCCTGGCCGTAGGCGTTCGGCCGGACGCTGGACAGGTTGAACGTGCCGATGGCCGATCCGCGCAAGACGAGGGGGGTGAACAGACACGAACGGATGCCCGCCGAAAACAAGAGATCCTCTTCGGCCCGGCGCGGCTCCTGCGAAAGGTCCGTCCGGAGCACCGTTCGCCCCGATAGGATCGCCTCGCCCAGGCTGGTTCCCCTCAGAGGGATGGTCGCGTCCTTGCCCAGGATTTCACGTTCGGGCGGCTCCAGCGCCGCGAAACGCAGATTCTGTCCCGTCTCGTCCACGAGCGTGATGCTCGCGCGGTCGAAGGGAATGAGATCCCGCAATTCCTGCACGGCGACGTGGAAGACATTGTTCAGGTCGAGGGAGGCATTGACCGCGTTCGCGATGCGCAGCAGCCGCCGTTCGCGTTCTCCCGCCCGGCCCAACTGCTCCGTCTGCCGTTCCACCTCCTCCCCGACTTTCTTCAGGAATTCGGCCTTGAGCTGGTTCGCCTCCTGTAGTTCACGGTTCGCTTGCTCCAGCCGCCGATTTCCTTCGCTGAGTTGGGAGATGAGGCGGGCCTTCTCGGCGGCGACGGCGACGTGGCCGGAGATTTCCTGGAGAATCTGTCCGTGCTCTTCGGTGAACGCCTCGGGCTGGCGCGAAGACATCGACATGTATCCGAGGACCTCCGTGCCGACGACCAGAGGAAGCGCCATGTTCGAATGCATTCCCTCCAGCGTCAGTCGTCGCGCGGAATCCGATTCAGGATGGCGCTCCAGGAACTTTTTCAGGTCGCCGCAGATGAAACTCTCGCCGCGCCAGATCACCGATTGAAGTCGCGGATCGCCGGTCGGATTCAGATGACCTATCGGCAGATGGACTTCCCCTTGCGTCTTCAGCACCGTCACGTCCAGATCGTCGCGATCCCGATCGATCATGGCGATTCCGATGCGATCAAACGCGATCATTTCGCGCAATTCGCGATGCACCACCTCGACGATGTCCTCGATCCGGCTCCCTTTGCACATCTCGGTGACAATCGTATTGATGAGTTGCAGTCGCCGGATCGTCAGGCCGTTGATTTCGAGCTGGGTCATGTGCGCAACATCATATAAGTCGGTGGCTTTCAGGAATGCCACCCAAATATGCGTTGTTGGCGACGCGCCATTCGGTAGGGCGGCTGTTTCGGGGCGGAGGGACCCTACTTAACGGCCTTCTTGGCCGCGTGGCGTTGAAACTTTTCCAGCAGTCCCGTGTCGGGCTCCGGGTCCGCGTAGGCGTATCGGCACGCTTCCCCCAGGGCGTCCGCGAGGGCTCCGGCGCTGGGGAACGAGTCCTTTCCCAGGACGCGGGTGGCGATGTTCAAAAGCAGCGGGTCCACCGGGGGAGAAACCGGTTTGAGCATCCGGAGCGGGTCCGTCATGAGGACCTCTCCCAGGGGGAGGCCCGTGATCAGCGACAAGAACAAGGTTCCCATGTCGGTGACGTCCAACTCGGGTTCCACCGAATCGGTGATCAGCCCTTGCTCCTCCAAGCGCCGGATCTGGAAGTCGACCACGTAGGGATTGCCGACGGAGTCCAAGAGGATGTTCTGAGGCGTGAGCCGCCCGTGGGCCTGGCGGCGCTCATGCGCGAACTGAAGGGCATTGGCGATCTGGTAGGCGACGTACAAAGCGGTCCCCGGGGGGACCTCGACTTGAGCCAGATTGCGTCCCGGCACGTATTCCCGGACAAGGTAGTGGCACGTTTCGCAGCTCTGGAGCTTGCCCTGGATGCTCAACACGGGATGGCTCAAACGGGCGAGCCGTTCAAGTCGGCGAGCGATCTGGTCGAGGCGGCGCTTGGGCAGGTTGGATCCCAGGATCCGGACGACGGAGAGCGAAGCGTCTTCGTCGGTGGTCGCCAACCAGGAACGGGGACTGAGCCTCTGGTGCAGGCGATAGGGACCCATCCATTGATAGATGGGACGTCCCGTCTCGGCGGGCTTCTCCGAGGGCTGGGGCGTGGCGATCAGGCGCTGGATTCTGCGGAGCTCTTCATCGGAGAGATATCGATCCATGGCCGTTCAGGACAAGCAGCGAGACGCGGTTTCCTGACCCGGAGCCTGGAGGTCACTGAGAAATCGGAGTGCACGGAGAAGAACGTAACCACGGAGACCCGCAGGCACGAAGAAAAGGTTCTTAGGAGATATGGAGATGGGATGGATATGGAGATATTTCTTATGAGGAATCATTTTCTGACGCCTGCCGATCTTCATCTCTCCAAGATTTCCTGATATCATATCGAATCGTTGAAACGCAGGAAAGGCACTGGAGGCGAGCAATCCCATCTCCACGTCCAGCGATCTCCAGCGGGAAGGCAGGGAGGGGTCTTAGGGCTCGTGACAAAACAAGTGCTCTAATTCCGGATAAACCGCAAAAACGCCAAAGCGCCACCGGAATCTCTTTTGGCGATCCTTTTGGCGTTTTGGCCGCTTCGGCGGTTCAAGTTTTCCCCGAGAAATCGCATCACTTATTTATGTACAAATCCTTAACTTCGAGCTTCCAATCTCGGACTTTAGTTAGAACCTACCCAGCAGGTCGGCCATTTCCTCCCGGAAATCGTCCTCCGACAGGCAGTAATGGCGGACGCGGGCCTGAATGAAATTCCGCAACCGGCGCCGCGCGTCCGCGAGATAGTTGGTGACGTCCCAGATTTTCAGATTGAGCTCCTTGGCCACGGAATCATAGGAAACGTCGGTTTCGCCGGAGAGCTGATACCGGTCGAAGACTTCCATGTACAGCGTCTTTCCTTCCGCCGCATAGGAGCGCCGGAGATCCATCACCGCCGCGGTGAACAGCGTTCGCATCCATTCGAGGCGGAAAGCCTGCTCGGGTCCGTCCGAGTCCTGGATCAGCGCGTCGGCCTTTCGCTTCGCGGCGGCATCGAGCGATACAATGCGATGATTTCCGCCGCGGCGCTGCGCCCGCGTTTCCGCGTACTGGTTGCGCAGGAAATTTTGCAGCGTCTTGCGCAGCAGCGACCGGAACGTGCCGCGCTCCCGATCGGCTTCAGAAAACAAGCCTTTCTTCAGCACGGTGACGATGAATTCCTGCGTGAGATCCTTGGCGTCCTCGTTGGACTTTCCCCAGCGGCGGCGGATGTACACGTAGATGGGACGCCAGTAGACCCGCAGGAGCCGATGCAGCGCGTCTTGACGAATCGATTCGTCGCGCGTGCCGGCCCGCAGAATCGTGGACCACGGGGTGGCGGGAAACCGGCTCGGGCCGACCCCCATTTCCGTGTCCTGGTTCGGATTTCCCGGCGCCGTCGCCACGATGGCCCCTATGACAAAAGGTATACAAACCCAGCGCGATACCGCTTGAAGGCGCCCGCCAGGGGCGCCCACTCTTTGAACGACGAACTCTCCCGCGGAGGCTTTAGATACTTTTACGGGCTATCGGGGCGAAAGCGGAGCAGGATTCATTCCTTCCGCGGCGAGAATCGCCTCGATCACCGGCTCAGATCGCCCTTCCGCGTGCGTCACCCATATCTTTTTTGGCTGACCCATTTTTAAATAGGCGCCAAGGCGCGGTTGTTAATAGCGTAGCTCTTGGGGAGATTTCGGGGAACCCGTAATGAACCTACGTGACGGCCGCAGGTTACAAGTGGATGGCGTATGGGCGCAAGGGTGGTAAGGACGTGCCTGGTCTTCGCAGTTTCGTTTGTCGCCTTGTTCGCGGTGATGTCCATTCACGCTCCGGGCGCCACGTCTCAAGACAACGAGATTATTCGGCGCATGGTGATGATGCACATGAATCAGTGCAACCACCTCGGATTCCTGGACGCCACCAAGCGTCCCACCCCGACGGCTCAGGAGGTGGTGGGGAAATTTATCTCCGCCATCGGCTAGGCGACCCCGATCGTTTCCGGCCACCCTTATCGCAGCCCGATAAATCCCGATTACTTCCATCGATTCACGCCGGACGCCGTTTCGCTCCGGCAGGTGGGCACGTCCGGCGTGCCCATGGCGACCATCGATTTCGGCCAGTTCTTCGCCCGCATCGGCGGCGCGACGCTGGTCACGGGCTTTCACATGTCGGTGGATCCGGTCGAAAAGTTCGACGGCGCGGGAGCGACCGGCAGCGTGGCGGGATCCGCCGGTCATCATGTGATCGCCCTGTTCAGCTTGCTCGGCATGGCGTTCTTCGGCCTCCACATCCTCCGTGAAGTGAAGCAAGCCTGACCGCGAACCGTTCTCCTTCGCCTTTCCATAAACGGGCGAAGGAGGATGCCCTGCGAAGCCTTCTGAAGATCCGAGCTTCTTGAAAAAGCTTCGGAGGATGTCGGGCTTTCGCAATCTCGCACGACGGCGAAGCGGGGCGTTCGAATGGACGCCTTCTCCGCCGGAATCACCTCCCCCCGGCCGTCTCATTGATTCATTCCCGGGGCATTTTTCTATAATTGATGCCAGAGAAGCGGGGTTTCATGTCGATAAAGATAGAAGGAGAGGTGAAAATGCGTGAAGTCGGGAAGGCGCGGACGAGATTCCCTCGGGCGGCGGCCCTTCGCGCCGTCGGGCTCGTCGCTCCTCTAGCGGTCCTTTCGACGGCCATGGCCCAGGAGGCGGAGAAGGAGCCCGATCTCGCGGGGCGTGTGGAGAGCCGGGATTATGACTTCTCGATGCGCCTGCCGGCGGGCTGGCCGCGGGTTGATGAAAAACCTCCCGTCCTCTTCCGCATCGTGTCGCCGCCCGGAACCCTCTTGGATGGCGCCATGTGGATGGAGTACCAGGAACCGCGGCAACCCACGCCCTTGAGCACGGTCATCGAGGAATTCTTGAAAAACGCTCCCCGCGCGTATCCCGGGTTCGAGAAGCTTTCCGATCGTCGGCAGCCGATCGGAGGTTACCCGGCCTACGCCTGCACGTTCCACGTCCAGAGCGTTCAAGAAGGAGGGGGGAAGAAGGACCTCATCATGGTCCGCTTTTTCGTCCAGCGCCAGCTCACCGAGTATTTCATGTTCAACGCGATCGCCGAGCGGAAAGACAAGGATCGCCTGGTGAAGGTGGCGGAGCAAACGATGGCGACGTTCGGGGCGGGCCCGCCGTTGCAGCCGGCGCAGCGGGAATCACTGCGCCGTGCCGCGGACGTTTTGCGAGAGGCATCGCTGGAGCCGGGGATCCTCGGCGAGCGCTGGCATGCGATCCACGTCGGCGGGCGCAAACTCGGCTACCAACGCACGCGGTGTCGGCGGGACACGGTGGAGGGCCGGACCGTCTACGCATTCGAACTCGAGATGGTTCTCGAGGACCGCGAAGGGGGACGGCGAACGTCCACATCGCGCGGCCTCTGCGCGATCGATGGGTCGTATCAGAAGATCGATCACGAGCTGGTTCTGGAGGTTCCCGGGGCACCGCGGTCCGTATTCAAAGAGGAGGCGGTGCTGGCGCAAGGGGCCTTTTCCGCGAGCCGCGAGGTGTCCGGCCAGAAGTCGGAGAAGAAATTCAACGCTCCGGAAGCGACGTTCCTGGCGGACGCGGGCTATATTTTGGCCCGCCATTTCGTGCTGGCGAAGCCCACGACGTACGCGATGCGCGTGCTGAAGCCGTTCTCGGATTTGCCGATGCTGGAGATCTTCGAGACGCACGCGCCGGGCCGGGTCCGGACGGCGGATGGAGAGCAGGAACTCATCCAGGCGCTCGTGCGCAAGGGAAGATTCGAGTACGAGGAGTACTTGTTCGACACTTCCGGCTGCCTGTATCAGCAGAAGGCCGCCAAGGGTCTGTTTGTGCTCCGGCGGTGCACGGAAGAGGAGGCGAAGAAGAAACCCTGATCCGGCGATGAGATAGAGTACAACGGCAGGCGAAATCCGAGGGGGAACAGCATGTTTCTGGCGACGCGCTTCATCCTGGCGGGCCTTCTGGCCGTCGGCGGCGACGATTCAGGATCCAGCGACATCGACCGCATCGTTCGGCGATTCGAGCTCACGCATACGACGGATGTCCTGTCCGGGCGGGAGATGCTCCGCGGCCCCGGCTTGGCTCTCGCCGTCGCTCCGGGGCTGGCGGTCGCCGTGATCAACGGGGAGACGCGCTATCTTTCGACGCCCGTCCAGGTTTCCGGAGGGCGCATCGTCTTTCCGGCCGAGCTCGTCGCGCTCATTGAACGCCGCGCGAAGTCGAGAGCGGAACCGGCCGTTCGAGCGCCCGCGACGCCGCGAGGGAATCCGATCGGACGGCCGTTCAAGGTGGTCGTGGACGCCGGCCATGGAGGCGTGCACACCGGCGGCAAGGCGGCGTCGGGGCTGATGGAGAAGGACGTCGCCCTGGATGTCAGCCTTCGACTCCAGCGCCTGCTCGAAGCGATGGGCGTTCAAGTCATCATGACCAGGACGACGGACCGGCATTTCTCCGAAGACACCGACGAGGACCTCCTGCATCGGGTGGCCGTTTCGAACCGGGCCGCTCCGGATCTATTCATCTCGATTCATTCCAACTGGCATTGGACTCCCGATCCGCGAGGCTTCGAAGTGTATGTCGCCCGTGGGCTGGAGTTCGGCCGGTCGGGATCCAGGAGGCTGGCGGCCGAGATCCGATCGCTCTTTCGTTCGAACCTGAATACCGAAGACCGTGGCATCAAGGAGGCGGGGTTCAAGGTGATCAAGTTGACGGAAGCTCCGGCGGTGCTGGTGGAACTCGAGTTCATCTCGAATCCAGAGGGCGAAAGGGAACTCGCCGATCCGGCTCATCGCCAGAAGTTGGCGGAATTGCTGGCGGAGGCGATCCGGAAATATGCGGTCCGGGGATAAGCTCGCATCGGCGCCGCGCCGCCGGCTATAATCCTCGTCACGATGAGAATCCTGTGCTTCGCCGCAGCGCTCGCGGCCGTGGGGTGTCGCGCCTCGCCGACGCCCAACGTCCGCAGCGGAGACGCTTACGAACGGTATCTCGGCGCCATCGAGGCCGTTCGCATGCGGGACCCGATCGCGGTATCCAGACTGGAAATGCTGCTCCGGGATCCGGATCCGCTGGCACGAACCGGCGCGGTCGTGGCTGTCGGTCTCAGCGGGACGTCGCGCGCGTCGGCGCTCGTCCAGCCGATGTTGTCCGATCCGGATCCGGGCGTGCGCATCGAGTCCTGTCGGGTGCTGGCCGCCTGCGGGGATCGCGGCGCGATGGAGACGATGTTGAAATTGCTTTCCGGCGACGAGCGGTTGGAAGTCCGTCGCACCGCCGCTCTGGCGCTGTCGGCGTTCGGCGATGGGGCGCGGCTGCGCGCGGGGTTGACGGCCGCCCTGGCGGATTCATCCGCCGCCGTGGCGTACAATGCGCACGAGAGCTTGAGGCTCATCCTGGAGCGGGACGATGTGCCGCGCCAGCGGACGGCATGCGAAGAATGGCTCAAATCGGTGCCGCCTCCCGACCGATCATGAGTCCGGACGGTCCCGTATCGATTCGACGGCTTTCCAGAGCGCTCGCCTACGACGGAGCGCAGATCGGCCCCCTGTGGGCCTACCGCGCGTTGGGAATCCAGGGCGACAGCTTGATCGCGTTCGTCGGGCGTTGCTCCGTGCCGCCGCGGCGGATGATCGATCAGGAGGACGTGCGGCGGAACGCGCGGATCGCCGGTCCCCGAATGCTTCATTTCGTCGCGGAGCATTTTGACGCCCCCCCGGACCTGGAGAAGGCCGTATTGCGCCAGAGACTCTTCGCCGTTTTGGCGATGGAGGAGCTCCGTCGCCGCAGCCGGCAAAAGATCCGGCGCGAAGGAGACGATTTGTTCACCGGCCGGGGGGCAAAGCTGAGCATATCCGTGGCCACGGTCACGCCCGTGTCCGGCAAGTTCCATTTCGGCATCAATGTCTTGCGCGCGACGGGGGTGGGCGTGGTCACCGCCGGGCTTCGAGAACTCGGAGTGGCGGCCGAAGATCTGGCCGATGGTTTGTTGCTCGCGTATCAGAGGGAATGCGCCCGCGTCTGGGATGCGCGCACCCGGGCGAAGGGAGCGCTGTAGCCGCTAGAACTTTGTTCTTTTTCATTTGTGCCTCGAAAGGGTATGATCCAGGCCTTCGCCGCGCTTCGGTTCTCATCCATTCTAACGGGACGCCGTGTTCGCGTTGTAAAGGGATCGTGATCCATGCGTGACTCCTCCGCGGGTCGAACCTCCGAGATCTGGGGAGACTATGAAATCTGTTTTGACCAGCCTCTCGGACGCGGGGGGATGGGAGCGGTGTACCGCGGCCGCCAGCTTTCCGTGGATCGCCCCGTGGCCATCAAGGTGCTCAAGCGGGATCTGACGGGGAGCGTCGACTTCGTCGAGCGGTTTCATCGCGAGGCCGCCTTGCTGGCTCGCCTGGTGGACGTCCATGTCGTTCAGATTTACGGCGCCGGCGAGGAATCGGGCGAGCACTTCTACGCGATGGAGTATGTCGAAGGCAACGACTTGGCGTCGCTCTTGAAGGCGGGCCGGAAGTTTGCGTTCGACGAAGTAGTGGAGATCGCCTATCAAGCGGCCGCGGCGCTGCGCGCGGCGTGGGCACACAAGATCGTGCATCGGGACATCAAGCCATCGAACGTTTTTTTCACGGCGGACGGCCGCGTCAAGGTCATGGATTTCGGGCTGGCCAAGAGTCCCGACATGGATTTGACCCGCGAGGATCTCTTCCTCGGCACGGCGCGATATATCTCTCCGGAGCAGGCGCTGGGGAAGGGGGTGGACGTCCGGTCGGACATCTATTCGTTGGGCGTCGTGCTCTATGAACTCGCCACCGGTCGGGTGCCGTTCTCGGGGGACAAACCGACCGCGGTCATTTATCAGCACGTGCACCAGGCGCCGGTCCCTCCGCGCCAGATTAATCCGGCCATACCCGACCCGTTGGACGCGGTGATTCTGCGATGCCTGAGGAAGGATCCCGGCGATCGGTATGCTTCCCCGGACGAATTCATGGACGACGTGTCCGAGCTGCGGGCGCGGCGAACCCTCTCGGAAGTCACTGTGCGGTTGGCCGAAATGGCGCGGGCGGAGGAATCGAGCCATGTCGAGGTCCGACCCGGATCCGGTCCCCGCTTGAGTCGCCGGGTGGCGGCGTCCGGAATTCTCGGCGTCGTCGCACTGCTGGCCGTCGTCGGCGCGTGGATGGTTCGCTGGATCTGGCATTCGGATGCCGCGTCGGGCGGTTCTCCGGCGAGGGGAGCGGTGGAGCCGAATCGATCCTTTCAGGGCCGGCTGGAGATGGCGGATCGATATCGCGATCGAAAAGTGTGGGGGCGCGCCGCGAAGGCTTACGAGGAGGCGATGCTGGCGGTCCCCGCCGGTCGGGAAGTCGATCGAAAGGCGCTGGAGGAAAAGACCCGGGAATGCCGCTACGAAGCGTTGAAAGCCCGAGGAGAAGAGGAGTTTTCCGCGGGACGTTTCGCGGAGGCGGCCTCCGCCTTTGAGGAGGCCGCTTCGGCGCTCTCATCGGACCATCCGCGGCGGGAAGAGGCGTGGAGAAACTGGCGGGCGGCGCGGTTCAAGGTCCGTTTCGAGGCCGGGATGGGACACGTGGAACGCGGAGACTACGCCGCCGCCCTGAGGGAATTCGAACAGGCGGCGCAGGACGCGCGCGAGGGCGACGAGGTGGCGGGCGCGCAGCGGTGGCGCGAATTTTGCGCCCGTTTCTTGAAAGCGAACCGGGAATTCATCGAGGCCGACGCCGCCGGGCGGGAGGAAGACGTTCAGCGAGTGCTTCAGCAATACCGGGAAATGCTGGAGGACCCGCACGGGCGTGAACGGGACCTCCAGGGTCGCATCGCCGCCGTCGAACGGACGCTCGAGAAAGTGCGGGCGGCGGCCGCCCGGGAGAAGGAAAGAAAATTCGCAGAGAAGCGAAAGGAAGCCTTGGAAGCGGTGAGCTGCGGCGACTGGCAGGCCGCTCGAAACGCGTTTGACGAAGCGGCGGTCTGCGGAGACCTGGGCGAGGAGGACGCGGTATGGCGCCGGCATGCGCGAATCGCGGTGGAGGCTTCCGCGTACGGAATGGTCTACGTTCCGGCCGGCCGGACGCGCATCGGGGCGGGCGGATCGGCGGATGCGGCCGGACCGGAGCACGAGGTGGACGTGAAAGCTTGTTTGATCGACATCCGTGAAGTGACGTTCGGCGATTACGGAAAATTTCTCGCGTCGCTTGATCCGCAGACGCGGGAGCGCCGCGCGCCTCGCGGGTTTGACGCGGCGGATCCCAGCCGACCCGTGACCGGAGTGAGCTGGGACGACGCAGACGCGTATGCGCGATGGGCGGGAAAACGGCTGCCCACGGAAGCCGAGTGGGAGCGGGCCGCCGCCGTCGATTTCCGCACGGGCCAGCGGACGCTGTACCCGTGGGGAGACGTGTTCGGCGCCGGCACGGGAAAGAGCTCCTTGGGATGCGAGGGCATGGCCGAGCTACCCATGGAATGGACCGCGGACTGGTACCAGGCGTATCCCGGTTCCCAAGGAGGCGGGATCGGCTTCGGCCAGATCAAGAAAGTCGCGCGTGGCGGGTGGCTTGACGAAGCCCATCGGGAAAACGACGCGAAGGTCACCCATCGCTGGCCGTACCTTCCGGAAAGCCGCGCGAAATGGATCGGGTTTCGTTGCGTCAAAGATATTCCATGAGGAGCCGTCGCATGAAACGATCGGCGCTGGTCTTGTTCGTGTTGTGGGGAACGGGCTGCGTGGCGTCGCCCGAGGATGAGGGACTCAAGACGCTGGAAGCCAGGATCAACGCCCATGTTGAAAAGAGGCTCGCCGAGACCGACCGGAAGCTCCTTCCGGTGGATCAGAAGCTCGCGTCCTTGACGCAATTGGAGCAGGATACGCGCAAGGCGCTGGGCGATCTCGAAAAGAACGCCCGCCTTCTGGAAACGGCGAACTCCCATCTGATCCAGATGATCGAGGCGCACCAGATGGCGCTCAAGAATGAGCTGGCCACGCTCGACGCGATCCTCCAGGAACTCAAGCGCAAGTAACGTCGCGGATACGTCCCTCTCACGACTGTGGAAACCCCGTATTTTACGGGCCCGCCGGCTGGAAGCCCTCCGCCCGGCCCGCGCTCTCGATCGCCTCAGGCGATCGACGGGGTGGCCGCCCTCCTGCTTGCCTTGACGGCGTGGCTGTTCCTTTCCCCGCTGCTGTCGGCGCGGCTTTCGTTGGGGACCCTTGCCGTGATCCTCCAGCTTGCGCTGCTGGCGGCGGCGTTGGGCATCATCCTGATTCGAGGCGGACGGTGGTCCGAGTTCCTGGCGTGGCGCCGGCTGCGGCTCGCCGACGCCCTGACCACGGTGCTGTTGACGGCGGCCCTGACGCTACTGCTGGCCGAGGTCTCGGTTCCGCTGATGGAAGGACTGAAGCGGATCGGCCTGGACGAGACGGACGATCTGGAAAAGATCGCCGAATGGGTCCGCGACGTGCCCGCTCCGGTCGCGCTCTTCGTGATCGCCGTGCTTCCCGCGGTCTGCGAGGAGACGCTGTTTCGGGGCGTGGTGCTCCAGGGTTTTCGCGGATCGTTCGGATCCGCGCGCGCGTTGATCTACGCGTCGCTGCTGTTTGGGGCGGTTCACCTCGCGATTCCCCGCGTTCTGATGACGACGACGCTGGGTTTGTATTTCGGCGCGATCGTGCTGAAGACGAGAAGTCTTTGGGCGGGCGTCCTCGCCCACGCCGTAAACAACGCCGTCGCGCTGGCCCTCCCCGAGCGCGAGGCGTTTCGCCTGGAATGGGCGCTGGGCGCCTTGACGGTCGTCGTCCTCGTGGGAACGGGGTGGTTCACAGGACAAGGATCCAGGAATGGTCCCAAAAGATGATCCCGCGAAACCGAAGGCTTCGCCGTTAGGAGCGCGACGACACATTACTCCGACGCGCTCCTAAGCCTTGTTCTGGCGCGGAGGGTAGAAATCGGGGGGCGCGGGAGGGATCTTCGTGTATGGAGCTTCCCCCGCCACGACGCGGCGCAATTCGTCGATCCGGCGCTGTCCGAGCCGGATCTCTCCTTCGATCTCCGCGATTTCCCGTTCCTTTATCTTGAGCTCCTCGTCCAGCTTGACGCGCTTGCGGCGAAGCGTCTCTTCCCGCTTCTCGAGGGACTCGATTTCCTGGGCCGCCTTGTCGCGGTGGACTTGCGCCCGCTTGTCGGCGATCTGGCGTCGCAGCGCCAGCACGTTCTCCACGCGGGCGGAAAGCGCATCGTTGGCCGCCTCCGCGCGCAGGTCGTGCTCGACGAAGAGCTGGCCCGCCCAGCCGTACACGACCTCGAGTTGCCGCTTGACGTCGGTGATCCGCTTTTCGAGGTCGGCGAGGCGGACGCGGACGTCGGTGCCGACGCCGTGACGACGGAGGAGCTCTTCCACTTCGGTGGCTTCCTTACGGTTTCGGTCGATGTCCTGGCGCAGCGCGTCGAGCGTTCTCCGGCGATCCTGGTCGGCGTCGAAGAGCAGCTTGAGGTCCCCGGTGGCGTAGGTGGCGAAGTCCGTCTCCACGAGGCGGGTTCCGATTTCTTCGAAGGCGCGGGCGCGGCGGGCGCGGGAGCGACGGAGTCCGCCGCGCAGGACCAGCTTGCGGCTGAGGGTCCGCAACCGCCGGAACAGGCCCTTCGGGACGTCCGGGGCGGAAAGGGACTGGAGATCCGCTTCCAGGCGCGCCTGTTCGGCCTCTTCACGGGCGGCGGGCTCGAAGAACGTTCGGTATTTTTCGCGCTGGGGAAGGGATTTGTACAGCGCGTACGAGGCGGCCGCCAGCTCGGCGAACGTCTTGCGGCGCTCCCGCTCGGCTTCGGCGACGCGGTGCTCGATCTTCCGACGCTCGGTTTCGAGCCGCTCGCGCCGTTCGAGCGTGGAGTGAATCGTCCGGATGTCGGCCTGAAAGCCTTCGGCGCTGGCGCGAAGGGCGTCGACGTTGTGGAGATACTTCAAAAGCGTGTCGTTGCGCCAGGCGTTGCGGTCGAGCGCGGACAGCGCCCGTCCGATCTCCACGTAGTCCTCGGAGACCCGCGCTTCCAGTTCGGCGATTTTGACTTCGATCTGATCCATGTGCTTCTACCGTGCGGGACGCATAGATCGGGCGATTCTGATCGTCTTGAATATACGGTACCATGGCTGAAGCGAGGCTCCAAGCTGGCGTCGAAGGGAGGAAAGGCCGTCCCCGCGGGTTCGGTCGTCGGGAGACGCCGGCGGCGCGGGATTCGTTGACAGCTCCGGGGGGGCGCCTTAGAATCGCCCTGAATTATAACTTACAAGAATGCCCCCCTCGATTGAGAAGTTCTGCGCGCAGCTCTCGGCGGACGAACGGATGCTCATCACCCTTCGGGACGAATTGTACGACGGGTCGTGGGACCAGATGCTCAAAGACCTCAAGGACCGGTTGCAGGGCAAGCCGTACATCTTCAAGCTGGTGAATCGGATTTCGACCGACATCCAGAGGATCGAAAAGCTCAGCGAGTACGAAAGGAAACATCGGATCAATTTGGCGGACTACCTGAGAAAGTAAGGCGGACCCATGAGATCTCTTTGGGGCATGATGTGCATCGTGTGGCCCCTCCTCGGCGGCTGCGGCGTCGGCGAGGAGGTGGAATGGGCGCAGTACGGAAGCTTGGTCGATCCCACGGTGGAAGCGATACGGGCGGAAGTCGCGTCCTTGCCGCTGAAGGAAGAGGTATGGAGCTATCCCTTCCGCGACCACCGGATCGCGAGGATGTCGCTGGGGATGGAATATCTGTATCTAGAGACGCCGGACCACCGCGTCGCGGCGGTGGATCGGTTCACCGGCGAGCTTAAATGGGACTTCCAGGTCACGACGAACACGCCGCTGGACTGGACTCCCACCGAAGCGGCCGAAGTCCAGCTTGAGGTGCGGGATCTCGAGGCACGAATTCGGGAACAGGCCAGGCGGGTCGAAGATCTGAAGAAGACGGAGGGCTTCGGCGAGAAGACGCGTGACGCCCAGCGGCGCGAGAATCAATTGCGCCAGGAACTGGATGTCGCCCGGCGCGGCGACAACGTGTACTTCATCTCGCGGCACATCCTGTACTGCCTCGTGCGCACCACGGGCAACCTGGAGTGGACGAAACGCCTGCCGTTTCCTCCCGCGGCAAAGCCCTTCGCGTCGAAGGATTCCGTGTTCGTTCCGGCGGCGGATCTGTCGCGCGTGTGGCGCTTGGAAGTCGATCGCGGAGGCGAGTCGACGGACATGTATCAGACGAAGATCTCCGGCGGCGACCGCGCGATCACGGCCTCGCCCGTTTTCACCGAGAATCGCCTGTATTTCATTTCGTCCGACCGCCAGGCCTACGCGTACGACGTCGTTTCCACGGATTTGCGCTGGAGCTACAAGGCGCACGACAAGCTGATGGCGGGACCCGTTTCCTACAAGCTGAGGGACGTGTACAAGGATGCGTCGGGGAGGGAAGTGGGCCGCGTTCGGAAGCACTATCTGCTCTTCGGCGGGATGGACGGAGCCTTGTATGCCCTGGACGCCAACACCGGCGTGCTGGAGTGGAAATATGAAACGGCCGGATTGATCAAGACGCCGCCGGTGGTCAAGGATGAGACGGTCTACGTCAAGACCGACGAAGGGTCGCTCTTCGCCCTCGAGCTCGATCCCCAGCATCTCGATCCAAAGACGCGCGAGCGGATGGGCACGAACCGCATGGGATCGCTGCGCTGGAAGATCCCCGCGGGCGAGCGTTTTCTGTTGAAGGTCGATGGGGATTACATCCTAGTGTTGGGGCCGGGATCGGAGATCTACAAAGTCACCGAGCTCACCGGCGAAATCGTGCGGCGTACAGCGCTGCGCGAGTTGCGGCACGTCGTGACGAATCCCCTGGACGACATTCTGTACGTGGCCAGCGATTCGGGCTACGTCGCGGCGTTTCGGGAGTCGGCGGAGCGACGATGAGGTCTCGCGCCGGGTGAAGCCGCGCTCCGCGGGAAGACGGTTCTCGGTTTCGCCGTCCCGACTGAACCATCTGGCGCGGGTGTGCGCGCTGGCCGCCCAAGGAAAGATCGCCGCGCTCGGCGTCGCCCTTCGAAGGGCGCTGCGATCCGGCGCGGAGCCGGCGGAGCTGAGCGAAGCGCTGCTCCAGACCTACTTGTTTGCGGGATTCCCGCGCGCGATCCAGGCGCTTTCCGAGTTGGAACGGGCGGCGGGGCGCCGGCACGCGGTGCGGCGGGAACGCCCTCGGCCGGCGTCGACGTGGCGCCGCCGCGGGACGCGCCTGTGTCGCGCCGTGTACGGGCCCTCCTACGCACCGCTCATACGCCGGCTGCGCCGGCTTCATCCGGATCTGGCGGAGTGGGTCCTCGTGGAAGGTTACGGCCGGACGCTGGGCCGGCCTTTCTTCAGCTTGCGCGTGCGGGAGATGCTGGCGCTTCCCACGTTGGCCGCGCTCGGGGCGTGGCTTCAGGTGGAATCCCACGCGCGCGGAGCCCGACTCGTGGGAGTGACGCTTGGGGAGCTCCGACGTCTCCTGGCCGCGCAACGAGGCGCCCTCCCCCCGCGGGCCCGCGCCCGGGCCGCCTCCATTGTTACGAAAGTATTTGAAAATTATTCGTAACAGTTACAGTAAATTCTCAAAATATATGGTAGCGTTACGAAAAGTTTTCAAAATATATTGTAACATTAGGGAAGTGTTGGGGGAGGGCCGGCGGATCGGATAAGATGAAGCAGGCGAAAGCCGGGAGGCGACGATGAGACGTTCCGGATGCATGGCCCTGATGGGGCTGGGAATCTTCATCCTGCCGGCGAGCGCGGACGAAGTGACGCTCCGCAACGGGCGCACGATCGTCGGCATCGCGCAGGAGGAGGGGGAGAAGATCAAAGTCGAGATCGGCATCGGGACCGTCTGGTTCCCTCGCGACGAGGTGGTGGCCATCCAGCGCGGAGAGACGCCGCTGCACGTTTACCGGAGCCGGCTCGAGGCGATCCGCGAGCGTCGCGATCCGGATGACTTGGTGCGCCTGGCGCGCTGGTGCGCCTCGGAAAACATCCCGCGATACATTCCCGAGCTGCTGGGCCGCGCTCTCGAGATCGCCCCCGACCACGAAGACGCGCGCCGCATGGCGGGTTATACCAAGGTCGACGGTAAGTGGCTGACTCAGGATGAAATCAAGAAGAGCGAGGGATACGTGCTCTTCGAAGGGAAGTGGCTTCACCCGCTCGAAATCGAGCTCCTCCACAAGCAGCGCCTCGAAGCGCAGGAAAAAAAGCTGGAGGCCGAGCGGGAGCGGCGGGAACGGGATGCGGCGCGGCGCCGGGAACGCGAGATGTCGCTTCTCAGATCGGAACCCCGCATACCTTTCGAATTCATGCGGCCCCGGCCGTTGGGCCGGCTGGCCCGCCCCTACGACTGGGATCGAGGGTTGTTGGACCTCATGGTCGTTGACTGGCTCTTCGGCGGCGGATTCGGCTTCGGTCCGTTGACTCGCTGACCGCTCGGAGTTCGCCCGTTCACGCCGGCTGCGGCACGGAAACCACCGGCTCATGGCGCACGATCGGCTCGCGCGCCGCCTTCAACTCGTCCAAGCGCTTCACGGGCATGGTGTGAGGCGCTTGATGGAGGAGTTCCGGATCCCTCTTGGCTTCCTCCAAGATGCGCGTCATCGCGTCCGCGAAAGCGTCCAGCGTTTCCCGGGTCTCGCTCTCCGTCGGCTCGATCATCAGACATTCCGGCACGATCAGCGGAAAATAGATCGTCGGAGGATGAAACCCGTAATCGAGAAGGCGCTTGGCCACGTCCAACGTCCGGATGCCCAGCTTGCGCAGCGGAGAGCCGTCGATGACGAATTCATGCATGCAGCGGCGGTCGTACGCGACCTTGAACGGAGGCGCGATGCGGCTTTTCAGGTAGTTCGCGTTGAGCACGGCATGCTCCGCGTTGCGCCGCAATCCGTCGGGTCCGTGCGTCCGGATGTAGGCGTAGCAGCGGACATGCATGCCGAAGTTTCCGTAGAACGATTTCACGCGGCCGATCGAGTGGGGCCGATCGTTTTCAAGCGTGTACCGATCTCCGGCTTTCACGACGCGCGGGACGGGCAGATAGGGTTCCAGGTGTCGCTTGCACGCGACCGGGCCGGATCCGGGGCCTCCGCCGCCATGAGGCGTCGAAAAGGTCTTGTGCAGATTGAAATGCATGACATCCACGCCGAAATCGCCGGGACGCGTGATTCCCTGGATGGCGTTCATGTTGGCGCCGTCCATGTACACTTGCGCGCCCGCCTGATGCAGGAGATCGCAAATCCGCACGATTTCCCGTTCAAACAGACCCAACGTCGAGGGATTGGTGATCATCAACGCCGCCGTTCGCGGGGAAAGCTTCTTTTGGAGGTCTTCCAGATCCACTCCGCCGCGCCGATTGGACTTCACGCTGTGAACCCGGTATCCGGCCAGGGTAGAGGAGGCGGGATTGGTTCCATGGGCGGAATCGGGGATCAGCACTTCCCTCCGATCCTTCTGCCCTTGCCGGTCGTGCCAGGCGCGGATCATCATGAGACCGGTCAACTCGCCCTGGGCGCCGGCGGCCGGCTGGAGCGTCACCGCATCCATGCCCGCGATCTCGGCCAGATATTCCTGGAGCTCGTGCATGAGCAGCAACGCTCCTTGCACCTCCTCGGGCGGCTGATGGGGATGGAGGCGCGAAAACCCCGGAAGCGCGGCGATTTTCTCGTTGATCTTGGGGTTGTACTTCATCGTGCACGATCCCAGCGGATAAAAGTGAGTGTCGATGGAGAAGGATTTCTGGGACAGGCGCACGTAGTGGCGCACCAGCTCGAGTTCGCCGACCTCCGGAAGGCGCGGCGGCGTCTTCCGCAGGAACCGCCGCGGAATGAACGCGTCCAGCGGAATCGGGTCGGCGTCCGGCAGAAAACCCGTACGGCGGCCGGGACGACTCTTCTCGAAGATAAGCTGCGTGTCGGGATGGTTCATGCCTTTTCCTGGAGGATCTCGGCCGCCGCGGCGGCCAGGGCCTGGACGTCCTGGCGAGTATTCCGCTCGGTGGCGCACAAGAGCACGGCGCGGGGCAGGTGCGGATAATCGCGTTGAAGATCGACTCCCGCCAGGAATCCCCGCCGGGCCAGTTTTTCGGCGAATTCAGGGACCGGCATGGGGGTTTGAATCACGAACTCGTGGAAGAATGGCGCCGAATGCGGCCGGCGAACGCCGGGCAAGGCGGCTAGCTCCTTCTCTAGCTCGTGCGCCCGCTGGACGCATGTGGTCGCCATGCGCCGCACGCCTTCCCGCCCCAGGCCGGACAGCGTAAGCGTGGCCCTCAAGGCCATCAGAGCCTGGTTCGTACAGATATTGCTGGAGGCTTTCTCGCGCCGGATGTGCTGCTCCCGCGCTTGGAGGGTCAAGCAGAAGGCGCGGCGGCCGGAGGCATCCACCGTCTGCCCGACCATCCGTCCCGGCATCCTGCGGATCAAGTGCTTCTTGGCGGCCATGAAGCCACACCACGGGCCGCCGTAGGATGTTTCGATCCCGAAAGGCTGCGCGTCGCCCACCGCGATGTCGATTTCGCACGCCCCGGGGGATTCCAGGATTCCCAAGCAGACGGGATTGACGCTGGCGATCGCCAAGGCGCCTCCGGCGTGCGCAGCCTTCGCGAACTCGGCGAGATCCTCGACCACGCCGAAATAATTCGGGCTCTGGACGACGACGGCGGCCGCCTGGGCGGCCAGGTCCGCGACACCGTCCGTCGCCGTGGCGCCGTCGGGGGCCTGTAGCTCCACGACCTCCAACCCCGAATGCCGGAACAAGGTCCGAAGGACGGCTCGATATTGAGGGTTCACGGCGGAGGAAAGGACCACGCGCGTCCGCTCGGAAGCGTCCAAAGACATGGCCACCGCTTCGGCGAGGGCCGTGGATCCGTCATAATGGGAGGCGTTGGCCACGTCCAGTCCGGTAAGTTCGCAGATCAGCGTTTGGTACTCAAAGATCGCCTGGAGGCTTCCCTGGCTCGCCTCCGCCTGGTAGGGGGTATAGGACGTCACCCATTCTCCCCGACCCGCGACCTGCTCGACGGCGGCCGGGATGAAGTGGGCGTAAGCCCCTCCTCCCAGAAAGCAGCGGTGACTGTCGGTGGTCAGGTTGCGAGCCGACAACTCGACCATGTGGGCCCACAGCTCCTGTTCCGAGAAACCCTGCGGAAGCCGGAGCGGCCGCTTCAGCCGGATGTTCTCGGGAATGCCCGCAAACAGCTCGTCGAGGGAAGAGGCGCCGACGGCGCTCAGCATGGATGCGACGTCGTCGGGGGCGTTCGGGATGTAATCCATAGGATCTCAGCGCGGAGCCGGCCGATCGTTCGGGGGGGATTCGAAAGAGCGCATAAGGGAGCGGGCCGATTCCGGAAACGCCGGGAACGCGGCGCCGCGGTAATTATACGAAGTCATCCTCGTCGATGTCTTCGTCGTCGTCCTTGCTCCCTTTTTGGGAGGGACCGTCCTCTTTTTCCTCCACTGCTTCTTCCGCCGATTCGATGAATTCCTGGTACTCTTTGGCGTTCATCAGGGAATCCAGTTCGGACTTCTCGGCCAGCTTGACCTTGATCAGCCAACCGTCTTCATACGGCTCTTCGTGGAGAATGTCCGGATTCTCCAGGACTTCCTTGTTGACGGCGATGATCTTCCCGTTGACGGGCGAAACCAGGTCGGCCACCGTCTTGACCGATTCCACCTCGCCGAAGGGCGTCCCTTGCTCCAGGGACTCGCCCGCTTTCGGCAGCTCCAGGTGGACGATATCGCTGAGCTGCTTGACGGCGTAATCCGTGATGCCGATAGTGGCCTCGCCCTTCTTGGAGACGATGACCCATTCGTGCGTCTCACTGTACTTGGCTTCGCTCGGTCTGATCATCGTTTCCCCCGATGCCTAGGAGATTGTCGGGATCGTGGAGATATGGAGATGTGCCGTACCACCCATGGGGAGCCTTATCACCTGCATCCCCTAGTTCTCGACATCCCCTTGAATATCTCGACACGTTCCTAGCGATCGCATGGAGCGTGTCTAAAAATAACCCCCGTCCGATCCAAGTCAAGTTATTTGGATTTGCGATAAAAGGGGAGCGGAACGATCGTGGCGGGTTCGCGGCGGCCGCGGATGTCGATCTCCAGCGCCGTTCCCACCGCGGCGTGTTCCGGTCGGACGTGGGCCATGCCGATGGGCCGGCTGAGCGAGGGCGAAAAGGTGCCGCTGGTGACGATGCCCGTCTTGACTCCCTCCGCGAAGGCGTCCATTCCGTGTCGGGGGATGCGCTTGCCGGCCATGTGAAAGCCGACGAGTTTCTTGGAGACGCCGTCCTTCCTCTGCGTCTGGAGCGCGGCCCGTCCGATGAAGTCCGGCTTGTCGAGCGCCACGGCGAAGTCCAATCCCGCCTCCAAGGGCGTGGTCGATTCGTCGATTTCCTGCCCGTACAGGGGCATGGCGGCTTCCGTTCGCAACGTGTCCCGCGCGCCCAGGCCCACGGGAACCAGTCCGTCGCTCGCGGAGCGGCGCAGGATCGCGTTCCAGACGGCGGACGCCCGCTCCGCGGGAACGAAGATTTCGAATCCGTCTTCTCCCGTGTACCCCGTGCGGGAGAGGATGGCCTGGTTCGTGTCCAGGATGGGACATTCGGTGAACGTGTAATACTTCATGTCGCCGGGAGCGATGTCGAGTGAACGCTTCAGCGTATTCACGGAGGAGGGCCCCTGGACCGCGATCAGCGACATGCGGGAAGTGGCGTCCTCGATGCGAACCTGAAAGCCGGTCGCGTGCCGCCCCATCCAGTCGAGGTCCTTCTCCCGATTGGAGGCGTTGACGACCAGCAGCGCGCGGTCGCGGGCAGTGTCCTCGTACACGAGGAGGTCGTCGACGACGGTTCCGCGTTCCGTCAGAAAGAACGCGTAACGGCACCGGCCGTGCTTCATGACGCCGGCATCGACGGTCAGCACCCGGTTGAGAAACGCCTTTCGGTCCGGTCCGGTGATCCAGACGCGACCCATGTGGGAAAGATCGAAGAGGCCCGCGCGGGTCCGGACGGCATGGTGCTCTTCCACGATGCCGGAGTACTGCAGCGGCATGTCCCAGCCATGGAAATCGACGATCTTGGCGCCGGCCCTCACATGCTCGCCGTACAAGGGAGTTTTCACGTGCGGCTCCGGGAATGTGGGCGAAACTTTATCGGCGACGCTCAAGAGGGTCAAGCGAAAGGAGCGGCTATGCCTGCGTGGGCGCCAGCTTGGCCAGTTCGATTTCCTGATAGCGGCCGATCTGGCGGTATTTCCGGTAGCGCCGTTCCACCAGGCGATCGATGGGCACTCGGTCGATCTGATCGAGCTGTTCGATGAGCTTGGCCTTCAGGATCTCGCCCATGCGTTGCGGATTTCGGTGCGCCCCTCCCAGGGGTTCCGGGATCACCTCGTCGACGATGCCCAGATCCAGCAGATCGTGCGGGCTGAGCTTCAAGAGCTCCGCCGCCACGGACGCCTTCCCGCTGTCGCGCCACAGGATGGATGCGCACCCTTCCGGCGAAATGACCGAGAAGTACGCGTTTTCCAGGATGCACAGCCGGTCGGCCACGCAGATGGCCAGGGCGCCTCCGCTGCCGCCTTCTCCGATGACGACGCTGAGGATGGGCGCGCGGAGCCGGGACATTTCGAGGATGTTGCGAGCGATGATGACGGCTTGGCCGCGCTCCTCCGCGCCGATGCCGGGATACGCCCCCGGGGTATTGACGAGCGTCACCACCGGGAGTCCGAACTTCTCCGCCAGCTTCATTTTCTCCAGCGCCTTCCGGTATCCTTCCGGATGCGGGCTGCCGAAGTTGCAGGCCATCCGCTCCTTGGTGGTCTTGCCCTTGCGCTGGGCGACCAGGAGGATGCGGCGGCCGCCGATCCGGCAAAGACCGGTGACGATGGCCTTGTCATCGCCGTAGGCTTTGTCGCCGTGGAGCTCCAGGAAGTCCTCGAAGATCATGCCGATGTAGTCGAGGGAGCCCGGACGGTTCGGGTCGCGCGCGAGCTGAACGCGTTGCCACGCGGTGAGCTGGGAGTAGATTTCGCGCATCCGCTGGTCGCATTCCTCGTGGAGCTTGGCGATCTCGGCCGAAACATCCACGCTCGCCTTGCGCTGGAAGCTTTCCAGGTCGGCGATGCGCTGCTCGATCTCAAGGATGGGCTTTTCAAAGTCCCTGGGGTCCGCCTTCGCGTCGCCCATAGTTCTTGCTCGCCCCCTCTGAAACAATCCATTACTATCGGCGCCTGCCCCGCGGGATTCAAGAGGAATTTCGGCGCATTAAGAAACCTTAAGCACTGTTACAATAAGTTTTGAAAACATATTGTAACAGTCTCCGTGCGCCGTTTGACCGCGCAGGGGGCGGCTGATAAGGTAGGGCCTCATTCGGAGGATCGCTCCCGGGTGCTCTGGCGCGTGGACGTTTCCTGCCGTCCGGAATACGGCGACGCTCCCTCCGCTTCCGCCCTGGCCGCGTTTCGGGAGTACCCTTTGCCTGGCGTCGAAAAGGTCGCCACCTCCACGGTCTACCTTCTCGAAGGCGATCTCGACGCGCCGCGGGTGGCGCAAGAGGCGCTGGCCGATCCCATCTCGGAGATGTTTCGGGTGATGCCGGCTTCCGAACCGCCCCCCGTCCCCCCTGGGGCGCGGGTCGTCACGATCTTCAAGAAACCGGGCGTGATGGATCCCGTCGAGGCCAGCGCGCTCAAAGCGGTCGCCGATCTGGGAATGACGGCCACCGCCGTGCGGATCGGGATTCGACATCTCATTTACGGCGGGCCCGACGACGGGACGCTGAGGGCCGTTGCCGCAAAAGTCCTCGCCAATGAGGCCGTCGATGAGGTGACGCTCGGCGAGCGCGCGTTCGACCGCATCGCCCTGGGCGCTCCCTATCGGTTTCGTCGCATCGACGTGCCGCTCCGCGACCTGGACGACGCCGGCCTGCTGTCGCTCAGCCGAGCGCGCGGCCTTTCGCTCAATGGCCAGGAAATGAAGGCGATTCAAGACCATTATCGGCGTCTGGATCGCGAGCCGACCGACGTGGAACTGGAAACGCTGGCGCAGACCTGGAGCGAACACTGCAAACACAAGACGTTGACCTCCGACATCCGATTCGACGGGAGCTGGATTCGCAATCTGCTTCAATCCACGGTGTTTCGGGCGACCCAGGAGCTGGCGAAGCCGTGGTGCGTGAGCGTCTTCAAGGACAATGCCGGCATCATTGAGTTCGACGAGCATCACGACGTGTGTTTCAAAGTCGAAACCCACAATCATCCTTCCGCGATCGATCCGTACGGCGGATCCAACACCGGGGTGGGCGGCGTGATTCGGGACGTCCTGGGGTGCGGGCTGGGCGCGAAGCCCGTGGCCGGCACGGACGTGTTCTGCGTCGGTTTGCCCGATGCCGATGAAGCGGCCCTCCTGCCGGGAACGATTCATCCGCGGCGGATGCTGCGCGGCGTGGTGGCGGGCGTGCGCGACTACGGCAATCGCATCGGACTTCCCACGCTCAACGGCGCCGTGTTCTTCGACGAGCGCTACACCGGAAACCCCCTGGTGTTCTGCGGAACGGTCGGACTCCTGCCCAAAGGCAAGGCGTTCAAGCGCACGAAAGCCGGGGACGCCGTCCTGCTCGTGGGGGGGCGCACGGGCCACGACGGCATTCACGGCGCCACCTTCTCTTCGGTCGAGTTGCACGAAGAAAGCGAAGCGGCCTCGGCGGGCGCCGTTCAGATCGGCAACGCCATCGTGGAAAAGAAAGTCATCGACACCGTGCTTCAGGCGCGCGACCAGGACCTGTTCGACGGTATCACCGACTGCGGAGCGGGCGGACTTTCGAGTGCGGTGGGGGAGATGGGCGCCGAGCTGGGCGCGGAAGTGGATCTGGAGAAGGTGCCCGTCAAATACGAGGGACTGAGCACCGCGGAGATCTGGATCAGCGAGGCGCAAGAGCGCATGGTGCTGTCCGTGCCGCCGGAGTGCGTCGAGCGCATCCTGGAGGTTTTTCGCGCGGAAGACGTGGAGGCGACCGTCATCGGCCGATTCACCTCGACCCGGGAATTGGTGCTCCGGTACCAGGGCCACGAGGTGGGCCGTCTCGACATGGAATTCCTGCATCGCGGACTCCCGCGTGAACCCCGAATCGCCACGTGGGCGGAGCCCAAGAGCCCGAACCCGCGACCTCCGGAAAAAGAGGATTACGCCGAGGATCTCAAGAAGCTCCTGGCTTCATGGAACATCTGTTCGAAGGAATGGATCATCCGTCAGTACGATCATGAGGTGCAGGGCGGAAGCGTCATCAAGCCGCTCCACGGAGTCGACAACGACGGCCCTTCGGACGCCGCGGTCTTTCGTCCCGTGCTGTCCTCGTGGCGCGCGCTGGCGGTCGGCTGCGGGATGAATCCGCGCTACGGCGACCTGGATCCCTATCAGATGGCGGCCAACGCGATCGATGAAGCGTTTCGAAACGTGGTGTCGGTCGGAGGCGACCCGGATCGAACGGCGCTCCTGGATAATTTTTCCTGGGGAAATCCGGAGGATCCCGAGACGCTCGGGGCGCTGGTGCGGGCGGCCCAGGCGTGCTACGACGTCGCCACGGCATACGGCCTTCCCTTCATTTCGGGGAAAGACAGCCTGAACAACGAGTACCGCGCCGGGGGAAGGACGGTGCGGATCCCGCATTCGCTGCTCATATCCGCCCTCTCGGTCGTGCCGGACGCCCGCCGGTGCGTGTCCGCGGATCTGAAGGAGCCGGGCAATTACGTCTGGATGATCGGGCAGACGCGGATGGAATTGGGTGGATCCCACTACGCGTTGGTGAACGGGATGTCGGGCGGAAAGGTTCCGGCCGTGGAGCCGGAGTTGGGACGGCGGGTGATCGCGACGGTGGCGAACGTCATCTCGCTGGGCCTGGCGCGGTCATGCCACGACCTGTCCGAAGGCGGCTTGGCGGTGGCGGCCGCCGAGATGGCGTTCGCCGGCGGCCTGGGGATGAAGATGTTCCTGGAGCAGACGCCCGTGAGGCAGCTCACGGGCGAGACGGCGTTGCTCTTCAGTGAATCGCCCTCGCGGTTCTTGATCGAGGTGCGGGAGCGGGATTTCGCCGCCTTCGAAAAAGCGACCGCGGGCGTGCCGAGAGGAGTGGTGGGTCAAGTGACCGCCGAGGGCCGCCTTTCCGTGGTCGGCCGAAGCCGGCGGAAGCTCCTGGACGTCCCGATCGCCGAGCTGAAGGCGGCGTGGCAGAGGCCCTTGCGCTGGTGACGACATGACCCTTCGTGCGCTGGTCCTCCGGGCGGCCGGGACGAACACCGATGGGGAGACGGTGGTCGCCTGTGAACGCGCCGGATTTCGTACGGATCTGTTGCACGTGAACCGGCTTGTGGAAAGGTCCGACATGTTCGGGTCGTATCAGTTGCTGGTCGTGCCGGGAGGATTCTCCTACGGAGACGACCTCGGTTCGGGCCGCGTCTTGGCCAATGAACTGCGACTCCGCCTGGGCGACGCCATCCGTGATTTCATCCGGGCGGGCCGGCTGGTCATGGGGATTTGCAACGGCTTTCAAGCGCTCGTCAAGGCGGGACTTCTGCCGGACCCGCTCGAGGGCGGGCGGCAACGGGCCACGCTGGCGCCGAATGAGTCCGGCCATTTTGAGGACCGATGGGTGCGGTTGAACGCCGTGTCGTCCCGCTGCGTCTGGGTGCGGGAGGGAACCGTGCTCGAGACGGCGGTCACGCATGGGGAGGGGAGGTTCGTCGCGCCCGAGATGGAGCTGGATCGCCTGGAGGCGAACGGACAGGTCGTATATCGCTACGTGGATCCTTCGGGAGCGGAGGCGGGCTATCCCTGGAATCCCAACGGATCGATCCGGAGCATTGCGGGCATCTGCGATCCGACGGGGCGCGTGCTGGGCCTGATGCCTCATCCTGAGAAGCACCTGGATTTCACCCATCACCCGCAGTGGACTCGACGCGGCGAGCGTGAAGCGGACGGCCTCGCCTTTTTCCGGTCCGCGCGCGCCGCCCTCACCTAGCTGTTACAATATATTCTCAAAACTTATTGTAGCGTTACAAATAATTCTCAAAACTTAATGTAACAATGGATACGATCTATCTCATGGGGCCGACGGCGGCCGGGAAACACGAGGCGGCCGTGATTCTCGCCGAGCGCCTCGGCGCGGAGATCGTGTCCGTGGACTCCATGAAGGTGTATCGCGGCATGGACATCGGCACCGCGAAACCGGACCGCCGTCTCCGGGAACGCATCGCCCATCACCTGATCGATATCTGCGATCCGGCGGACGCCTACAGCGCGGGCCGCTTCGTGGACGACGCGCGACGCGCGCAGGCGCAGATTCAATCGCGCGGGCGGCGGGCGTTGTTTGTGGGGGGAACGGCGCTCTATTACAAGGCGCATGCGTACGGACTCTTCGAGGGACCCATGGCGGACGCGGGCCTCCGGCGGGAACTGCTGGCGGCCGGCCCCCCGGCGCTTCACGAGGAGCTAGAGCGCGTCGACCCGGTCGCGGCGCGACGCATCCATCCGAACGACCTCAAGCGGCTCGTGCGCGCGGTCGAGGTGTATCGAAAAACGGGGGAGCCCATCAGCCGGTGGCAGACGCAGTTCCAGCGCCGCCGCGCGACCGGACCTCTGTGGTGCCTCCGCCGAAGCGATCTGCGGCCGCGCATCCAGGCGCGGGTTCGGCGCATGTTCGAGAAGGGGCTCGTGGACGAGGTGCAAAGGCTACGATCTCGTCCGTGGAGCCGGGAAGGGCGCGCCGCCGTCGGCTATCGGGAAATCCTGGACTATCTCGACGGCAAGATCGATCTCATCGAAGCGGAAGCGCGCATCGTGCGGGATACGCTCCGATTCGTTCGCCGTCAGGAGACGTGGCTGCGGAGTTTTCCGGAAGCCGTCTTCGTTGACGCCCGCGAGGATCCGGAAGAAACGGCGCGCCTCCTCGAGGAACGCGGCCGGATCGAGAGAACCTCATGAGGAACGCGGCGGCTTGGCGTTCATGACGGCTCGGGCCATCTCGTCAAGCCTCTCGGCCCGATGATGGGCCGCCTCCAGCCAGGGGTGGCGCCACCGCGCGAGCGCGCGGCGGATGTCGCCGTGAAGTTCCTCGTCGAGGGCGACGCGGGACCATTCGACGGGAGCCGCCTGAAGGAACTGGTTCACGATCAGCACGAGATGCTGCTCTTCGCGAACCAGGCCGTCCGCGATTCGCTCCAGATCCGGCGTGGGAGGCGGATCGGGAGTGGGTTCCCGCAGGAACGAGGCGGCCAATCGGCGGACTCTGGGCGTGGTATCTTCCAGCGTCCAGACCCCCGGCTCCGGCGCGTTCCGATCCAGGGATAGACGCAGGCGCGTGCGCACTTTCTTCCCGCGGAGGGCGACCTGAACGACCGTCGGACTCCAGAGATCCTCCAGGTACAGACCGGTATCCCAGATCGCGATGTCCCCCCGGTTGTCTGAAAGGGGGCCCTCGAAGTCGAGGTACTTCAGTTTGTGATCCCGGGCTTCAAACGCCTTCTGGGGCTCTTCAAACTCGGCGCTGTGGAGACGCCAGCTCTTCAACATTTGTTCGCGTTCCAGGAAAAGGTCGAAGTGATTCTTGGTCTTTTCGGAGACGTCATGTCGGGCGATCGTGAATCTCGGCATAAGAAGCGTCCGGGTTGGTGCTACGCCAAGCCGTACCGTTTGATCTTCCGATAAAGGGTTCGCTCTCCGATTCCCAGCATCTGGGCCGCCTTCTCGCGATTGCCTTGAGACAACGCCAGGGCCTGGCGGACGAGTTCCCGTTCCGCCGTCTCCAAATGAACGCCGCCGGTTTCCAGGACGGTCGTTTCGTGGCCGGCCTGGAAGACGGGCTTGGTCAGGTAGTTGGGAATGTCGTCCACCCCTAGGACGCCGTCCTTGTCCAGCACGATCATGCTCTCGATGGCGTTGCGCAGCTCCCGCACGTTGCCCGGCCACGGATACGCGTAGAACTGCTTCATCGCTTCGGGCGCGATGGAAGGGGCCGGCTTGCGATGCATTTCCGACAGCTCCTTCACGAAATGGTCCGCGAGGAGCGGGAGATCGTCCAGGCGCTCGCGCAGCGGAGGCAGTTCGATCGTCACCACTTTCAGCCGGAAGTAGAGATCCTCGCGAAACCTGCCTTCCCGGATCAGTGCCTCCAGGTTCCGGTTCGTCGCGACGACGAGTCGCACGTCCACCTGGATGGGTTCGTTCGAGCCGACGCGGAAGATCTCCCCGTATTCGATGACCCGAAGCAGCTTCACCTGGATGGACGTCGGGAGGTCGCCGATCTCGTCGAGGAAGAGCGTCCCCTGATGGGCGTATTCGAAGCGCCCTTTGCGGTCGTAGGCGGCGCCGGTGAACGATCCTTTCAAATGCCCGAACAGCTCGCTTTCGAGGATGCTCTCGGAAAGCGCCGCGCAGTTGAGCGGGACGAAATGGTAGCCGCGCCGCGGGCTGTTCTGGTGGACCGCGCGGGCCACGAGCTCCTTGCCCGTGCCGCTTTCGCCCAGGATCAGGACGGTCGCGGAGGAGGCGCTGACTTGCTGGAGCACGTCGAACACGTCCAGCATGCGCTGCGTCTTCCCCATGATGCCGTGGAAGCCGTAGCGCTTGTCGGCCTGCTTGCGAAGCTCGATGTTCTCGCGGACGAGCTTCTGCTTCTCCACCATCTTCTTCAACTTGGCTCGAAGGACCTGGAGGTTGATCGGCTTGTCGATGTAGTCGTACGCCCCGTCGTCGAGCGCTTCGACGGCCGTTTCGTACGACGGATATCCCGTCATCACGATGACTTCGATATCGGGCCACCGGGCTTTCGCTTGGCGCAGGATGTCCAAGCCGCTCAAGTCGCGCAGGACGAGGTCGGTCACCAGGATGTCGTAGGGCTCCGCCTCGATCGCGCGGGCCGCTTCCGTTCCGCTGGTAGCGATGCGGGCGACGAAGCCGTCCCGCTCGATGGACTCCGCCGTCGCTTCGGCGTGTCCGCGGTCGTCGTCGGCGACCAGAACGCGGATCCGATCGTGGCTCACGGGTTCCTATCGTCGTGGGGAACGCTGCGGGCGTCAAGCATGGGCAGATGGATCGTGAACGTGGATCCCCGGCCGGCCGCGCTGGTCACGGTCAAGGTCCCTCCGTGCTCCTCGATGATCTTGCGCGCCATGGGAAGGCCGAGGCCCGTGCCGGAGGGTGTGGTGGAGAAATACAGGTTGAAGATCTTTTCGAGATGCTCCGGCGGGATGCCGACGCCGGTATCCCGGATGTGAACCCGCGGCCCGTCGGGGGCCGGTTCGGTCCGGACCTCGAGGTCCCCGCCCTGCGGCATGGCCTGGATGGCGTTCAGAAGCAGGTTCAGGAGCGCCTGCCGCAGCAGATTCGGATCCGCCTGGACGGGCGGAACCGCGGAGTGAAACGCGCGGTGGACGCGAATGTTCGCGCGGTTGGCTTGGGGGGTGATGAAATCGAGCAGCTCGTCCGCCAGCGCATTCAGGACCACGCGTTCGATCCGCAGGCGATGCCCGGCCGCGAATTTCAGAAAGTGGTTCAGCGTGTCTTCGAGGCGCCGCACTTCCTTCAGGAGGACCTCGATACGACGGGAGCCGCGCTGTTCGCGCTCGGTGATGGGATCGGCCCAGTCCTCCTGAAGCATCTGTAGGTTCATCGACAGCGTGCTCAGGGGATTCCGGATTTCGTGGGCGAGGCCGCTGGCGATGGTGCCCATGAGCGCGGCCTGCTCCTCGTCCCGGTGGCGGCGGGCGACGGCGCGATCGCGGGCCGCCTGGCGGCGGTGCGAGCGCCGCGCGAGGGCGGCGGTGACGGCGGCCGACACGAACGCCGCCAGCGCCATGAGAAAAGCTGTATGCGTGTCCACGCGAGTGCGTGGGATTATAGATTGATTCCGGCCGCCCGGACACGAAGCGGAGTAAGTGATCTACGAGGATTTCTTTCTTCGTTTTTCCTCGTAAAGCCGGCGGTCCGCCTGGCTGAGCACGTCCTCCAGGTTGAAGTCCGCGTCGGGCTCGATGCGGGTGATCCCGACGCTGACGGACAGCTCGTAGGGATGCCGCTTCAGGCTGTTGTAGGTCTTGAAATTTTCCTGGAGCCGCTTCACAACGGCGTTGTCCCGATCCGCGTCGATCGCCAGCACCGTGAATTCATCGCCCCCCAGCCGCGCGATCAGATCCGAATCGCGAAACGTTTTTCTCAGGATTTCGGCGGTTTGGATCAGCGCGATGTCGCCCTCGGAGTGCCCATACGTGTCGTTGATCCGCTTCAGTCCGTCGAGGTCGATGAACGCCAGGATCAAGGGCTCCTTCAGGCGGCGGGCCAGCTTCAGGTGCTGCTGTGACAGCGTCGTGAATCCGCGGCGGTTGTGCAACCCGGTCAATTCGTCCGTCAGGGAAAGGCTTTCAAGCTCGCGCTGCATGCGATGCCGCTCGATGGCGTACCGGATGGACCGGGCCAGACTATGGGTGCTGACCTGTCCCTTGACCAGGTAATCCTGGGCTCCCTCCTTCATCGCTTTGAGTCCGAGCGATTCGTCGTCCAGTCCGGTCAGGACGACGACCGGCACGGGAGCCCCCTGGTTCCGGAGCATGATGAACGTGTCCATGCCGCGGGCATCCGGCAGCGACAAGTCGAGAAGGACCACGTCGTACTCGTTCCTGGAAAGAAGCGACAAACCCTCCCCCAAGCGGTCGGCGGTATCGAACGAAAACTCGGCGCGGGGAGCTTCCGCCAGGTATTCCTGAACCAACCGGGCGTCGCCGGGATTGTCTTCGATCAACAGCACGCGAATGGGGCTCGCGTTCATGAGGTCACCTCGGAGGCAGCGTGACGATATTGATCCAAAATTCCTCGATGGTCCGGATCACCTGGATGAAGCGGTCGATGTCCAGCGGCTTGGAGATGTAGCAATTGGCGTGCAGGGAATAGCTCTTCAGCACATCCTGGTCGGCGTTGGACGTGGTCATCACGATGACCGGAATGTATCGGAGGACGGGATCGCTCTTGATCTCTTGGAGCACGTCCCGGCCGTCCCGCTTGGGAAGATTGAGGTCCATGAAAATCATATCGGGCCGGGGCGTCCGCGCGTAGGGGCCTTCCTTCCGCAGGAACGCCAGCGCCTCCACGCCGTCACTGACCACGTTCAGACGGTAAAGGCTGCGGCTTTCCTTCCACGCCTCCTCCGTCAAGCGGATGTCCCCGGGATTGTCTTCCACGAGCAACAACTCGATCGGCTGTGGATTCTTCATGCGTTTCCGTACCTTCGTGCTGGGATTCGCGCGGGTCGTATCATGTTCCTGGAGCTTGAGGTCCGAGGGGCTGGACCGCCGTTTCAGGCGTCCGCTCCGTCTTCGCCAAGCCCGCGTCGGGCGCCTCGGCGCCGCTGGGGATGGTGAAAAAAAACGTGGCGCCCTGGCCGGCCTGCGATTCCACCCAGATCCGTCCCCGATGGCGCTCCACGATTTTCTTGCAGATCGCCAGCCCGATCCCGGTTCCCGGGTACGTGTCGCGCGGATGGAGCCGCTGGAACATCATGAAGATGCGCTCGTTGTATTTCGGGTCGATCCCGATCCCATTGTCGCGGACCGAAAAGATCCATTCGCCCCCTTTAAGCAGGGCGGAGACGTGCACCCGCGGAGGCTGGGATCCGCGGAACTTGACGGCGTTGCTGATCAGGTTCTGGAAGAGCTGCGCGATCTGGGACGGGTCGGCCATCAGGGTCGGCAGGGGATCGAACGTCACGATGGCGCCGTACTCCACGATGGCGTTCTTGAGGTTGCCCAGGGCCTGGTTCAAGGCGGCGCCGCAGTCCGTGGGCTCCAAGGCCTTCAACGGAGTGCCGAGTCGAGAATAGCCCAGCAGGTCCTGGATGAGCGTCTGCATCCGCACGGCCCCTTCGGTGGCGTACCGAATGAACTCATCGGCGTCCTCGTCGAGCGTTCCGCGGTAGCGCCGGGCCAGGAGTTGGACGAAGCTGGCCACCATGCGCAGGGGTTCCTGAAGGTCGTGGGAGGCCACGTACGCGAAACGCTCCAGCTCGGTGTTGGAGCGGATCAACTCCTCTTCCATGTTCTTGCGCTCCGTGATGTCCTGCCCCGTGCCGACCAAGCGGACCACGTTCCCGTCCGCGTCCGTCACCACTTTTCCGAGCGCCTGCAGCGTGCGGACCGTTCCGTCCGGACGGACGATGCGGTGATCGAACGAGAACGGCGTATGGTCCCGGTACGAGCGCTCCACCATCTTGGCCACGGGCTCCCGGTCGTCCGGATGGACGCGTTCGAGGAACCCTTCGTAGGTTCCCTTGAACATCTCGGGCGTCAGGCCGTAAATGCGCATCAGCGCGTCGCTCCAGATCACGCGATTCTTGACCACGTCCCACTCCCAGTTTCCGACGAGCGACAGTTCCTGCGCTTCCAGAAGCCGCGCTTCGCTTCGTTTGACCGCTTCTTCGGCGCGCTTGCGCTCGATCACTTCCCGCTGGAGTTCCTGGTTGGCCTCCTGGAGTTCCAGGGTCCGCTTGCGGACCTCCCGCTCCAGATTGGCGTTCCATTCCTGGAGGTCCCGGTTGGTCTTGAGCAGCGCCGCTTGGGCCGATTCGATTTGCGCCGCCATCGTGTCGAAGGCGGAGCCGAGCTGCGCGATCTCGTCACGTCCTTGGAGTCCCACGCGATGGGAAAGGTCGCCGGCGGCGATCTGCTGCGTGCCGTGGGTGAGGACGAGAATCGGGCGGACCAGAAGCCGGATCAGGACGACGAGGAGGATCAGCGTTCCGGCGAGGACGGCGGCGCCCAGCGCGAGACCGCGGCGAATCGTGGCACCGATGACCTCTTCCGTGCGCGACGTGGAGATCCCCAGATGAAGAGTTCCCACTTTGGCGACCTTTTCGACCGGCGAGCGGCCTCCGAGGGGGTCGTCCTGCTCCACCTGCTTCCGGTCCACGAGAGCGGCGCTGATCTGGATGATCCGATGGCCGGCGAGCCGAAGATCGGTCGATTCGACGGCCATTTCCGGCGTCGGGGGATAGCCGGGGATCTTGGCGAAATAGCCCTTGGCGGCTTTCCAGACCTCGCCGCCTTCCGCCGGCGCGGAGACGAGGGACCCCTTCCAGTCGATGGGATTCCCGGCGGCGTCGAGGACAATCGCGTACATGGCGTCCTGTTCCACCAGGATGAGGCGCAATCGCTCCCGGATTCGGTCCACGTCTCCGAGCTTGACGTCGTAAAGAAGATTGCGAACCGCGTTTCGCAGCAGCGCCTCGCTGCGGGCATGGAGCTCGTGGTGCAGCGTTCTCCGCGCCTCGTTCACCCACAGGAGGGTGAGCGTTCCCGTGAGGAACAGGACGACCGCCGCTCCCGCCAGCGTGAGCTTGAACTTGAGGCTCATGAATTATTCATTCTAGCCCGAATTTTCGCAAGCGAAAGAGCGCGCGAAGATTCGGGCTACGGGTTCGGCTCCGCGATTTCCCATCCGCCCCTCTCGGGCGGCTTGATTCCGAGCTGTTGGCCGATCCTCTTGTTGAAGCGGCGGATGAATTTTTCGGGCGAGGGCGCCTCAATCGCGAAGGGCTCCTTTGCGTCCGAGTTCAGCCATCGAATGCATGAATCAGCGGCCTGCTTGGAAAGCGCCGCCAGATCGGTGTCCACAACCGCCAGCGCCCCCTTCGGAAGGTCCGATTCGTGGATGGTCACCACGGGGATGTTGCGTTCCCCCGTGGCCACCTCCAGGGCGCGCCGGCGAACCTCCGGCAGGGAGGCAATCGGATCCTTCGGAATCAGCATCACGTCGACCTTGATCTCCTCGGCGAGATTTCGGATGGCGCGGCCCGCGGCTTCCGCCGAGTCCAGCAGCTCGGGATGCAGGTCCAGTTTCAACCCCGCGGCCGCCTCCCGCAGCTCGTCCATCAATCTCTCGTTGTGTTTGCTGTATAGGATCCCGACGCGCAGGGCCTTGCCTTCCGAAAACAGGGACGGCAGGCCTCGCAACGCTTCCAGGGCGCACCCGTGGTCTCCCAGCGACACGCCGCCCACGTTGTGCCACAGGTTTCGGTTCTGTTGGCCCTTGATGGTCTTGGCCATGGAGTCGGGCAAGTGGGAGAAAAGGATCGGTTCCTGGATCTTGTTCTGGAGGAGGAGGAACGTGGCTTCGACGCCGATGGCGACATAGAGGGTGGGATGATGCCCCCGCGCTTCTTCGAGGATTTTTCCGGCTTCCGGCGCCTTGTAGTTCTTTCCGTTCAGCCGGAAGACCCGCGGGTTCACCGAAGGGGACCGGCTATCCAGGGTATCGAGGATATCCTGGAGCGCCTTCCGGTATTCGGGGATGTCGCTCGACAGCAAAATGGCCACCGGACCGGTCGGTTGGGACCGTTCCTGGAGAGGGGCGCCCTTCAGAAGAGGGAAGCCCGCGATCACCGGCAGCCAGAGGAAACAATACATGTCAGGCGTTCACGTCGCTGACCGAAGCGCGCCATCAATGCACCTGAAAACCCACGAAGAATTCACGGCCGAATTCCTCGCCCCCCGGGACCTCCAGGTGCACGTCGTGGGTGAGATTCGTGACCGCGGCCCACAGCTCCACGTGGGTGAGTCGCAAGGCCAGGCGAAAATTCAGGGTTTGGCGCGTCTCGAGGATCCCCGGGAAATCCCCTCCGAACTCGGTGCGCCCGAAGTGGTTCACCCAGATGTCGGCCAGGAGCCGCTGGTCCGGGAAGTTGGCGCGCAAGCCCACGTTCCCCTTGTGCTTGGGCGCCTGAAGGAACCGGTCGCCGGTCTTGCGGTCCGTCACGCGCTGCCAGGCGAAGTTGCTCCACAAGGAGACGGTGTCGGTCAGCAGGAATTCCGGCGAAACCTCGTACCCGAAAGCCCGCAGATTCGTGCCGTTCTCGAATCGGCGGGTCTGGAGGATAGTGCTCACGCTGATGGGAACGGCGCCGATCGTTTGCGCGTCGATGATGTCGTCGATCAGATTGTAGTAGAAATCAACGCCGATCTTGACCCGGTCGAGCCATCGTCCGGAATATCCGGCTTGATACGAAAGCATCTTCTCGCTTTCCAGATCGTCCGACGGCACGAACTGCACCTGGACCTGAGAGAAGGGGGGAGGAACGTCGGCCGAAGGGAAGGGTTGCGACAGGAGATTCACGAAGGATTCGATGAAACTCGGGTTGCGAAAGCCGGATTTCACGGAAGCCCGCAGCGTATGAGCTTCCTCGGGTAGGTAGACGAGCGAGGCCTGGGGACTCCATTGTTCCTTGGCCTCGGGATGGCGGTCGAAGCGGAGGCCGGTCGTCAGGAACACGTTTTCGGCCAGCGTCCATTCATCCTGGACGTAGGCGGCCGGCCGCCATTGGTGTTCGCTGCCGTCGATGATTTCATCCGACTCGCCGCGATTGAAGATCAGGCCGACGCCACCGGTCAGCGTGTGCTCGCCTCCGAGCGGAAAATCGACGGAGTAATGCGCGTCGAAGTTCGTGGTGTACGCGGCCACGCGGGATCCGGGCGGCACGAGCTGCACATTCAGGTTTTCCACTTCCGCGTGAAGCTGGTCGTAGATGAACTGGACATGAAGGCCTCCGGTCCAGAAATTGGCCTTCCCGTACTCGCGGTGAAGGTCCACGAACAGATTTCCCGCGCGCACCGACTCGTACTTGCCGTCGTGGGCGCCGCCGTGGAGCTCCACGCCGCTGTCCCCGCCCAGGTTTTTGTGGGCCACGAAATTCATGAACCCCATTTCCTTGATCCGCGCTCCCCGGTCGGAATATTCGCCGATGTCGTCCCACCCGGCCGTCAGGCGCGCCCCCCACGTCTCCGCGGCGTAGGCGGCTCGAAGGTTCGAGATCGTCGTGAACGTGGATCCCAGCGTGGTGGACAGTTCCACGTCGTAGGGTTCCGGAGTGCCCCGAACGACGTCATGCGCGCGCCTCGTGATGACGTTGACCACGCCGTGCATGGCGTTGGGACCGTACAGGAAGGAGCCGGGTCCGCGGATGATCTCGATGCGTTCGATGTCTTCCAGAGCGATGGGAAGGTTGTCCCAGTTGTTCTCGCCCGAGAAGTCGAGGTACACGGGCCGCCCGTCGATGAGGAGGAGGACGCCCGAACTCGTTCCGGCGGCCCCGTAAAAACCCCGGAAGGACACGTTGGATTCCGTCGAGAAGGAACGCACCACCTCGGCTCCGGGCGCCATGCGCATGGCGTCCGAGAGTCGGGGGAAGCCCGAACGCCGGATTTGTTCTCCTGTGAGGATGCTGACGGCCGCGGAGGACCGGGTGATCGAGCGGCTGGTGCGGGTGGGCGTGACCACGTCGGGAATCTTTTGAAAGAGGGCTTTCTCGTTGAAGTACATATCCTCGAGGATCTTGGCAGGATCTTGTTCCTGCGGCCCCGAATCCTGGGCCCACGACGCGGCGAACGAGCAGCCGACGCCGAGCGCGATCACCGCAAGGGTCCGCGCGGATGCTGCGGGGGTCATAACGCGTACTCCTGAGGATCGGTCACCATCTTCGTTTCCTGGGGCTCGGGGGAGGGAAGCGGTTCGGGCGGAGCGGGAAGTGTGAAGACGATTCCTTTCTGAACCGTCAGCAGCATCAGCGCGATCGCGATCAACAAGCCCGCCCAGCGGCGTCCGCGGATGGCCCTCAATCGAAACGCGAGGCCGGCCGCCGTCAGTTGAAGGAGAATGGACAGGCCGACGATGAGCGTGATCACGAAGGGCGGCGGGCTGGACAGAGAGTCTGCCGTCATCGCGCGAGTCCCCTCCGGCGCGGCCGCTTCATCGTCGTTCGGACGGATTCTATCAGGACGATCAACGCGGAGAAACGGGTTCTTTCGTTGGTTAGGAGCGCATCGGCGTAAGGTGTCGTCGCGCGCCTAGGCGATCATGTTCTCGACCGGCGTAAAGGAAAGGCCGAAGGCGTCGGCCACGCCCGCGTGGCAAATCCGCCCTTGAATCACGTTGAGTCCCTTTCGAATCGCCAGGCCGTCCCGCGCCGCGCCCGCCCATCCTTTGTTCGCCACGTCCAGCACGTAGGGAAGGGTCACGTTCGTCAGGGCGTACGTGGATGTGGTCCCGACGGCGCCGGGAATATTGGTAACGCAGTAGTGAACGATGTCCTCTTCGATGTAGATCGGCTTGGAATGGGTCGTGGGGCGGGACGTCTCGGCGCATCCTCCCTGATCGATGGCTACGTCGACGAGCACGGCCCGGCGCTTCATTGATTTCAGGTCGGAGCGGCGGATCAGTTTGGGCGCCTTCGCCCCGGGAATCAGGATGGCGCCGATCACCAGATCCGCCTGCCGGAGCAGGTCGGACAGGTTGTACGGATTGGACATGAGCGTCACGACGTTGGGCGGCATGATTTCGGAGAGGTAACGCAGGCGATTGAGGTTGATGTCCAGAATGTACACGCGGGCGCCCAACCCCGCCGCGATGCGGGCGGCGTTGGAACCGACGACGCCCCCGCCGATGATGACCACGATGGCCGGAGCCACGCCCGGAACGCCGGCCAGGAGGATGCCTCGTCCCTCCATGGGCTTTTCCAGAAACTTGGCCCCCTCCTGGACGGCCATTCGTCCCGCCACCTCGCTCATCGGCGTCAAAAGCGGCAGGGACGTGTCGGGGCGCTCCACCGTTTCATAGGCGATGCAAGTCGCCTTCGATCGGGTCATGGCCTCCGTCAAAGCGCGGGAAGAGGCGAAGTGAAAGTAGGTGAACATGATATGGCCGGGTTGAATGAGTTTGAATTCCTCCTCCTGGGGTTCCTTGACCTTGAGGATGAGCTCGGCGGCGCCGAAGAGGTCCTCGCGGGTCGGAATGATGGAGGCGCCGGCCCTTTCGTACGCGGCGTCCTCGATGCCCGAGCCGTCGCCGGCGCCTTTCTCGATCAGCACGGCGTGACCGGCCCGGACCAGCGCGTCCACGCCGGCGGGGACGATCGCCACGCGGTATTCGTCCGCCTTAATTTCCCTGGGTATCCCGATCTTCATACCGTATCGTTCTCCCCTTGAAGAGTCGTTGCATCCAACGCCCGAGCTGCGCATCGCTGGGCGGCTGCCGCAGAACCTCCGCCAGGACCCGCTTCCCGAGTTCGGAACCCGACGCTGACGACGGAGGATGCACGTTCACCACGTGAATCACGATGGCGAGATGGCTCGCCGTTTTTTGGACGCCGGTCGTCTCGCCCGCCTTCATCTCCAGGAGTCGCTCTTCGAGTCCCGGGGCGTCGGCGATGGCGTCGGGAGCCAGCCCCCGCGAGAATCGGTATCGGGGCCATTGGGCCGACGGACCTCGATCCGTGGATCGGCGCAGGTGTTCCTGGGCCTCGTCGAAGGAGTGCCGGGACGCCAGCTCGGCGAAGGCGCGCGCGTCGTTCTCGTCCGCGAAGGCGAACGTGTCGATCTCGATCGACGCTTCGGCCAGAACGGTGTGAAAAAACAGCTTTTCCGAGATGAGTCGATCGGAGAAATCCGTCCGGGCCGCCAGATGCTCGACGTACGCTTCCTCGGTGAGGCGGCTCTCGCTGAGTTGCCGCCGGATCGTTTCCTCGCCCTGGAGGCGGCGGATCATCTGGACGTGGGCGCGGGCTCGTGCTTCGAGCTCCTCGGGGGTGTTGCGAAGGCCCAGGTCGCGAGCCCGGTTGTCGCGAAGCTTCCAGGCGATGTACTGGTCGATGAGCAGCTTGCGATGGGTCTGGTACGCATGGCGGACGACGTCCCGCCAGTGAATGGGGGTTTCATCCATGAACGCGACGATGCGGTCCTCCGCCTCGCGGCGGGACGGAGGGACGGATTCCGGAGCGGGACGCAGCGGAGTCGGCCCGCAGCCGACGGCGACGACCGCCGCCAGCGCCAAAAGAGATCGCATAAGCGGCCCAGAAAAGCGCGGATTATAACAATCCGGCGCCGGATTCCCATCAGTTACGATAAGTTTTGAGAATATTTTGTAACACTTGAACTTTCGCACGCACTGGGTATCCTAAGAGGGATATTATCCCAGGTTGGAGGGAAGTTCATGTCCATCATCATCCTGTGGGCCCTCGCGTGTCTCCAGGATTCCCCGCCGGCGGCGGAAGACGTTCCCGTGGTTCACGCGTGGTGCGGAGAGTCCTCGAACCTCGAGACTCCGGAATTCCTGCGCATCACGGATTCGCGCGCGTGGGCCGAGGTGTGGGAACGCCATGCGGGCAAGGGCCGCCGAGCTCCCTTCGTCGATTTCGACCGGCACATGGTTGTCGCGGCGTTCCTGGGCAAGGTCGGCTGGGAGAAGATCGACGTTCACGCGGTCAAGAAGACCTGGGACGAGATCGTCTTCGGAGTGGAAGTGGAAGACGCCGATTGCTGCGATTTCTCGGCTCATGCCTTGTATTGCCTGGCGGTCATCCCTCGCTCTCCCCTTCGACTGGCGATGCTGTCGCGGGTGAGATCGGGGACGCACATCGATCCGCGCCAGGACGCGGTGTTGCGGGAGTTCGGCCCGCTCGAATGAGCTATCCCAGGAGCCGGCGAAAGTAATCGATCGTCCGCTTCAATCCCTCCCGGCGGTTCACGCGCGGTTCCCATCCCAACACGGCGCGCGCCTTCGAGATATCGGGGCGCCTCCGGGCCGGGTCGTCCACCGGCCGATCGACATGGACGATACAGCTCGAGGAATCCGCCAGTGCGAGAATCTCCCGCGCGAGCTGGATCACGGGGATTTCCCCGGGGTTTCCGAGGTTCACCGGGTCGATCTCGTCCGATTCGAGCAGGCGCCGGATCCCTTCGATGAGGTCGCTGACGAAGCAGAAACTCCGCGTCTGGGCGCCGTCTCCGTGGATGGTCAGGTTCTCTCCGCGCAGGGCCTGCGCGATGAACGTGCAGACGGCGCGGCCGTCGTTCGGCCTCATGCGAGGCCCGTACGTATTGAAGATCCGGGCGATCCTCGTGGGAACGCCGTGGGTGCGGTGATACGCCATCGTCAGCGCTTCCGCGAACCGCTTGGCTTCGTCGTACACGCCGCGCGGGCCGACCGGGTTGACGTTTCCCCAGTAATCCTCCCGCTGCGGATGCACCAAGGGATCGCCGTAGACCTCGCTCGTCGATGCCAAGAGAAACCGCGCGCCTTTCGCCTTGGCCAACCCCAAGCCGTGGAGCGTTCCCAGCGAACCGACTTTGAGCGTTTGTATTTTCAGATTCAGGTAATCGGCCGGACTGGCGGGGGACGCGAAATGCAGCACCCGATCTACCGGCCCCTCGATGTCGACGGGTTGAGAAATGTTGTGCTCCATCAGGCGAAAACGCGGTTGAGAGGCCAGGTGAGCCAGATTTTCCCGCCGTCCGGTGATGAAGTTGTCCACCGCGACCACGTCGTGGCCATCGGCGAGAAAAAGATCGCACAGGTGCGAACCGAGAAAGCCGGCCCCTCCCGTGATGACGATGCGCATGGCCGCATCATGGATCGGAGACATCGATATCGTCAAAAAGAATCGATCCAGCTCCCGCATTGACGCGCTTGTTCCTCCGCTCGTATAAACACGCTGTGAGATATCCAGGATACGCGGCGGCGCTCGTGCTGATTTCCTGCGGCGGCGTGGCCGAGCTTGAGAAGGACGCCTCGGGTCCCTCCGTGCCGGACGTGAGCGCTCAACTCGCCAAGGCCGAGGATGCGCGCGACGCCACGTCGGAGGCGTTCCGGCGAGCGTCGGGATCTTCCGATCCGGACCTTCGTCGGCGTGCCGCCGTCGGATGGGGACGCGTTCTCAAGCCGGAAGGCGTCGATCCACTGATCGCGCTGGCGCGGGATCCAGCCGCGCTGGTGCGGCGAACCGCGCTCTTCTCCCTGGGGCAATACGGATGGGCTCCCGCGGCGACGAGAGGGCGCGAGCAGGAACTCTTGGCCGCGGCGAGCGCGGGCCTGAGGGAAGCGGAGGAGACCGTCCGCCAGCGCGCGGTGGAAGCCGTCGGGAAATTGGGCATGGAGGAAACCCCTCGGCTCGTGCTTCCGTACCTCAAGGACCCCTCCGCGGTGGTTCGGGCGGAGGCGGTGACCGCTCTCTTCCGGTGGCATGCGGTCTGGAGGCACCGGCATGCTCCGGAAGACCGGCCTCCGCCACTTTCCGCGGAAGCGATCGAAGCGCTTGGGGACGCCGCGGCGGATCCCGCGGAGGAAGTGCGCTGGCGCGTAGCCCACGTATATTCGCGGGTGCCCGAGGCCGCCCGGGTCGAAGCGCTCTTGAAACTGGCGAAAGACGGAAATCCCTGGTGCCGCGTTTTTGCCGTGACCGTGCTGGGCCGGCAGAAAGACAAGGCGTACGCGGGCGTCGTGGCCGACGCCCAGAGTGATTCCGAAAGCGCCGTTCGCACCGCCGCCCTGAAGGCTCTCGGTCTCCTCGATCGCCCCGACCTGATCCGCCATGCGCTGGCGTCGGATCCATCCTGGCACGTGCGGGCGGCCGTGGCGGAGTCGCTCGGATCGAGCCCGGCGCGCGACGAAGCCACGCTCGCGGCGCTGGCCGCCGACGCTTCGCCGGCCGTCCGGGAAGCCGCGCTGGTGTCCAGGACGCGAATGCGTCCGCTGGAGAGCCGCGAGGAGGTCGCCGAGGCGCTTTCGAGCCGGCATGTGGCCACGCGGTTGGCGGGAGTCAAGGCGGCCCGGAGCCTGGGCGCCTTGGGAATGAGTTTTCTGGAGCGCGCGCTCCGCGATCGAGATGAACGCGTGCGCGGCGCCGTACTGGAGGCGTTCGGATCGATGGAGAACAACGAGGGCGCAGCCCGCGGGATCCTCGCGGGCCTTCGGGCCGAAAGCGTGACGGAGCGCGCCGCGGCGGTCGAGGCGCTGGGACGGAGGCGGGATCAGGAAGCCGCTCGGGCGGCCAGGGAATGCTATCGGGCTTCGATGGATCGCCGGTGGATCGAAGTCCGTGAAATGCTCGTGGAATTCCTCGGACGCTTTCCGGAAATGACGGAATTCCTCCAGGAAATCGTCGCATCCGATCCGGCTCCGTCGGTTCGGATGAAGGCGGCCTCCGCGCGGCGCCCGGGCGAAGCGGTGGAAGCGCCGGACACCGGTCTCTCGGACCTCACCCGCAGCCCCTACGCCGACCTCCGTTTTCAGAGGAATCCGGTGGTCGTCCTGGATACGACCCAGGGCGTTCTGGAAATCGAATGCCACGCCCGCGAGGCTCCGATCCACGCGGCGAACTTCGTTGGATTGGCGGAAGCGGGCTTCTATGACGGCCTCCCGTGGCATCGCGTGGTTTCGAACTTCGTCATCCAGGGAGGCGACCCGCTGGGCAGCGGCTGGGGCGACGCGGGTTGGAATCTTCGCGCGGAAATCAACGAACACCGGTATGTGCGCGGAACGGTCGGCATGCCGCGCTCCGCCGGGTTCGACACCGGAGGCTGCCAACTCTTCATCACCCACCTTCCCGCGCCCCATCTCGACGGCCTCTATACGGTCTTCGGGCAAGTGGTGCGCGGCCTGGACGTCGTGGATCGCATCGAGCCCTGGGACGTGATCAAAAGGGCCACCGTTCGGAAGTAGGATCCGTTGGAAACCACGGCCCTCTTTCCTGGGTGAACCGCCAAAACGCCAAAGCGCTGCCGGAAGGTTTTGGGAGGCCTTTTTGGCGATGTAGCCGCTTTGGCGGTTCAAACGTTGGCGCCATAAATGAAGTCGGTTCTTTCTTCACGAACCCACAGCGCTCGCGCCGCCCGGTTTTTTCGGCTCTTCCGGTTATTGCCTACTTGCGAGACGTTATTCACCACCAAGAAACCAAGACACGAAGCGACCGGGAATAGATAGTTCCGGGCCGGCGGATTCCGCGTTCGTCCGCCCGCCGGATCGCGGACGAACGCGCGCCGCCGAAACGACTCCCGGACCGCCTTGCGGCGGCGCCGCCATCGGCCGTCCGTCCGGCCGCAACGACGGCGTTGCGTCCGGATGGACGGCTGGGGG